>CAZTWO010000119.1:4628-5935 GCA_964617965.1 uncultured Ruminococcus sp.
ACATTTGAGCCTCTTATGGCACAGTATAATTTGAGCGAAACACTTATTCAGAACATTAAAATGTCTTTTGATGGTGTTGTTAAAGTTAAAGGCAGCATGACAGCCACAGTTACAAACAACATTAATCAGGTATATTTCTTCAACGAAAACTCCACTGACTAATACCGATTAAAACACGAAAAGAGGTAATACAATGAAAAAGTACAGCAAAGTTTTTATTGCCGCAGTTATAAGTGTTATGACAATTGTTCTGCTTGCAGTGTCTGCATCCGCCGCTGTTGAGCTCGGCGACATTGACGGTGACGGCAAAATAAGCGTATCCGATGCAAGACTTGTTTTGCGTTATGCCGTTAGCCTCGACACCCCCACAGAAGAGCAGAAAACAGCCGCTGATGTTGACAATAGCGGTGACGTAAGCGTATCAGACGCAAGACTTGTATTAAGAGTTGCGGTAAAACTTGACTACAGTTTTGACAACACAAAATTCAGCTATGCAAACGCCCCCTTCGGACAGACCGTCACAGCATATATTGACGGCAAGGGCTATCAGGTTACCCTCCCCAATAAGGACAAAAATGAGTTTATAACATTCGCAAGCGGCAACTGCAGAGTAAGCATGGATCTTGACGGCACGGCGATGGAATATGCCATTACCGACACTTCGTTCTATATGAGCATGCCGTTTAGTGACAGTGCAAATGTTGGTTATCTTGCTACATCCGACGGCAATAAATACATGATTGCAGGCTCCGGCAAAGATGCAACCTATCTGCTTATTGACGCTAATTTTTACAGTGCAATGGGTGAAGATGGTTCCTCCTTCGGTGACGATGATATGCCCACATTCGATTCCGAATATGTGCAGGAGCTTAAATGTTCACTTAAGATGAGTGATGCTACTCTTATCACGATTGAAAGCTATGACGGCAAGCTGTGCACAAAGCTTCACTTTACGTCAGACAGCTCGAAAGCCGCAACATATGCTTACCTTGACGGCGACAAGCTTGTGGCAATTGAAGATGTGGACGATAAAGGCAGTTCGACGACATACAAATTCAACTCCGTATCGTCTGAAATTCCGGCTGAAATGAAAGCTCCCACGAGCAGTTTGCAGATCACGAAGCTGAAGGGAACAACGCTTTCAAAACTTGCCGATTACGCAAAGCTTATGGCATTTATGGCTAAACTGGGTGTATCGATTACAGACTGATACGTCGGTAATATGTCAGCAAGTTAACAAAATAACTTTGTGAACGACAAATTCGCATAATCAAAAGTCCCCCTCCGGAGTAATTCGGAAGGGGATT
>CAZTWO010000120.1:0-5864 GCA_964617965.1 uncultured Ruminococcus sp.
GGCCACTAAAAGAAAGGATGATTACAAAAATGAACAACGAACTGCACAACGCTATAATGCTTTTCCAGAAAGAGAGAGGCATAGCGGCAGATGTGTTATGTGAAAAAATATGCCAGGCGGTTTCAACTGCCGCAAAAAAAGAATTCGATCTTTCAAAAGAGAGTGAAATTATCTGCACCATGGACCCCAAAACCTACGAGCTTGCGATTTTCAACCGCAAAACGGTAGTCGAAGAGGTCTATGATCCCGATACCGAAATCGATCTTGAAGAAGCACAGACCTATAAGTCCGGTGCTAAGCTTGACGATACAGTTGATGTTCCGCTCCGCTTTGAAAACCTCGGCAGAATTGCCGCACAGAGCGTAAAGCACACAATCCGTCAGAGCGTACGCACATACGAGCACGAGAGAGATTATAAAGATCTCATCGAAAAGAACAACGAGATTGTCTCCGCTAAGGTTTTGTCCGTAAATCCCCTCACAGGTGACGCAACGGTTGAAATCCTTAAGGTCGAGGCTCTTCTTCCTCATAAAGACCAGCTCCCCGGTGAAACACTTGAAGTCGGTCAGATTATCAAGGTCTATATTGTCGACGTTCTCGAAACCACCAAAGGACCCAAGGTTCTTCTCTCCAGAACTCACTCCGGTCTTGTAAGAAGACTGTTTGAGCAGGAGGTTCCCGAAATCTACGACGGTGATGTGCTTATCAAATCCATTGCCCGTGAAGCAGGCTCCCGTACAAAAATCGCCGTTTGCAGCAAAGAAGAGGGCATTGACGCCATCGGCGCGTGCATTGGCCCCAGAGGCTCACGTGTCAACGCCGTTGTCGGACTTCTCGGCGGCGAAAAGATAGACATAGTAAAATATTCCGATGACCCCGCCGAGTTTATAAGCGGCGCACTCGCTCCCGCAGATATAGTCGATGTTGAAATACCCGACCCCGAAGAAAAGAGCTGCAGAGTTACCGTTCCCGAGGATCAGCTCTCACTCGCTATCGGCAATAAGGGTCAGAACGCCCGCCTTGCGGCACGTCTCACCGGCTGGAAGATAGACATAAAGCCCTTCTACGGTGACACAAGACCCATGATTCGTCTTTAATATCATGCAGCAGAAAAAAATACCTATGAGAAAATGCACGGGCTGCAATGAAATGAAGCCCAAAAAAGAGCTCGTGCGTATAGTGAAAAGCCCGGAGGGCGACATATCCGTTGACCTTACCGGCAAAAAATCAGGCAGAGGCGCATACATCTGCAAAAATACCGAGTGCCTTATGAAGGCAAAAAAGGGCGGCAGACTCGAAAAGGCTTTTTCGTGTGCCGTACCGCCCGAGGTGTATGACAGACTGTGCCAAGAGATAGCGGATGAATAAAACACTCTCGCTTTTGGGGCTTGCCCGACGGGCGGGGCGACTGTCCCTGGGACACGATTCGGTGATTGCCGCAGTTAAAGCCGGCATGGCAAAAGCGGTAATTCTCACTTGTGACGCATCCCCCGGACACCGCCGTGAGCTTGAAGGCATCGGCTTCAACGGCAGAATTCATGAGTTGAATATAACATCGGAAGAAGCGGGAATTGCGCTCGGCAAAAGATGCTGCATTTATTCCGTTAACGATGAGGGCTTCGCAGACGCTGTCGCAAAAACCGTTTAATAACGAGGAGGACTCAGAATGGTAGTAAAATACAAGATACACGAGTTAGCCAAAGATTTTAACTTAAAAAGTAATATAATCATCGACTTCTTCAAATCAAGAGGCGATGAACAGAAAAAGTCGCAGACAACACTTACAACGGATGAGCTTGACCTTGTTTTCGATTATCTCACACAGACAAATTCCGTTGAGAGCTTCGACGCTTATTTCGCTATGAAAAAGCCCGAGCCCGCACCCGAAGCAGTCGAGGAAAAGCCCGCCGAAAAAGCGGACGAACCCGAAAAGAAGGATGCATCAAAGCCCGAAAAGAAAGAAGCTCAGAGCGGCGACAAAAAGTCCGACTCCGCAAAGCCCGACAACAAAAAGGACGCACCGAGAGCCGACAAAAAGCCCGCAGACGGCAAGAAAAACGATAACCGTCAGAATAAGCAGCCCGACAATAACCGTCAGAATAAGCCTGCCGCCGCATCAAACGCTCAGCCCTTCAAAAAGAAGGAAAAGCCTCAGCAGAATAGCGACACACCCTTCATTCAGTCACGCACAAAGGGCGAACGCAAGACCGTCAACACCAGAAACGAGGATGTTGAGCTCGATAAGTATAACGAGCGTTACGAAAATCTTTCGGGCAATGCCATTTCCGACAAGGTGTCCGACAGCTCCCGCAAGATGAAAATCAAGCAGAAGTCCCAGCAGTACAACAAAAAGCAGGGCACACGTTCGCACAAGAGAGAGACAGAGCAGGAGCGTATGGCTCGTATTCAGGCGGAGCGTGCCACAAGAAAAATCACCGTTACAATAGGCGAGACAATCACAGTCGGCGACCTTGCAGCACAGCTCAAGATGAAACCCGCCGAGGTTATCAAAAAGCTGTTTGCCTACGGTGTAATGGCAGGCATAAACGAAACGATCGATTTTGATACAGCCGAAATTGTAGCAACCGAGCTTGGCGCAAAGGTCGAAAAAGAGGTTGTTGTTACAATCGAAGACAGAATTATAGACGCCACCGAAGACAACGAAGAGGATCTTGTATCCCGCAGTCCCGTTGTCTGCGTCATGGGTCACGTTGACCACGGCAAGACCTCACTCCTTGACGCAATTCGTCACACAAGTGTTACATCAACCGAGTCCGGCGGCATTACTCAGCACATAGGTGCTTACAGAGTAAACCTTGACGGACAGGAGATTACCTTCCTTGACACTCCCGGCCACGCCGCATTCACCGAAATGCGTGCCAGAGGTGCAAAGGCCACAGATATCGCCGTTCTTGTCGTCGCTGCCGACGATGGCATCATGCCCCAGACAATTGAAGCCATCAACCATGCAAAGGCGGCTGAAATTTCAATTATCGTCGCAATAAACAAAATGGACAAGCCCGGCGCACAGCCCGACAGAGTTATGCAGCAGCTTACCGAATACGGCCTTGTTCCCGAAGAGTGGGGCGGCGACACAATCTGTGTTCCCGTTTCCGCAAAGACACACGAGGGCCTCGACAAGCTTCTTGAGTCCATCCTGCTCGTAGCGGAGATGAAGGAGCTTAAAGCCAATCCCAACCGTGCCGCAAAGGGCGTTGTTATCGAAGCACGTCTTGACAAGGGCAAGGGCCCCATAGCCACACTTCTTGTTCAGAACGGTACACTCAAAAACGGCGATATAGTCGTTGCCGGCACCGCAGTCGGACGCATAAGAGTTATGACCGACTATAAGGGCAGACGTGTTAAAGAAGCCGGCCCTTCCGTTCCTGTTGAAGTTATGGGGCTCGGCGAAGTTCCCGGTGCGGGTGATATGTTCGACGCCGTAAGCGACGAAAAGCTTGCAAGAGAGCTTGTTGAGCAGAGAAAAGAAAAGCTCAAAGAAGAACAGTTTAATAAATATCACCGTGTCACTCTTGATACACTGTTCTCCACTCTTGAGGAGGGTGAACTTAAGGAGCTTGACATAGTTGTTAAAGCGGACGTTCAGGGCTCGGTTGAGGCTCTCACACAGAACCTCGAAAAGCTTACAAACGACGAAGTTAGAGTTCGTGTCATCCACGGCGGTGTCGGTGCTATTACCGATTCCGATGTTATGCTGGCGGCGGCATCAAACGCCATCATCGTCGGCTTCCATGTCCGTCCCGATGCAACAGCCCAGGCACACGCCGAGCGTGACAAGATAGAAATGCGTATGTACTCCGTCATTTACGACTGCATTGAGGATGTCGAAGCCGCCATCAAGGGCATGCTCGCTCCCAAATTCCGTGATGTCGATATCGGCAAGGCGGAGGTCAGACGTGTGTTCAAGCTTTCGAGTGCCGGCACAATCGCAGGTTCTTATGTTCTCTCCGGCAAGGTTGCCAGAAACTGCAAGATAAGAGTTGTAAGAGACGGTATCGTCATAGCCGAGGATGCCATAGCTTCCTTAAAGCGTGAAAAGGATGACGCAAAAGAAGTTATGAGCGGTTACGAGTGCGGTATCGGTCTTGAGAAATATAATGACATAAAAGAGGGCGACATTCTTGAAGCATACCTGGTAGAAGAATATCAGGACGCTTAAGAGGGGAGCCTTAGGAAAGGAAAAGGAAAAGACAATTAGCAATTAGCAATGAGCAATTAGCAATGAGCGATTAGCAATGAACAATGAGCAATTAGCAATATCGGAAGTCCTGCGGACTTGATTTTATAAGCTCCGCCGGTATTGAAGCTGATTATAAAAGATGAGTATCGGTTTTAGCGAAGCTTTATAATTCAAAACACGCAGTGTTTTCCGCAATTGCTAATTGCTAACTGCTAATTGCTAATTGACAGAAAGCATTTTGTGTTTGTTGTCAATTCTGATTGAACTCTCCTTCATCATAAAAAGATGGGTTACAAATCCGACAGAACAGCCGAGGATATCAAAAGAGAGCTGACGGTGCTTGTGCGTGAGCTTAAAGACCCGCGTGTCAATGCGTCGTTTATAACAGTCGTGCGTGCCGAGGTCGCACACGATCTGTCGTTCTGCAAAGCGTATGTAAGCTCGCTTGAGGGTATCGAGTCGGCAAAAACAGTCTGCAAAATACTTAACGGCAACGCCAAGGGGTATCTGCGTAAAGAGCTCGGGACTCGTCTCGGACTGCGCAAAACTCCCGACTTAAAGTTTATTGCGGATGATTCAATAGAAAAAGGTGTCGAGATGTTCAAAAAGCTCTACGATGCCGAAAAGAAAGCAGAGAAAAAGGAAGATATATGACAGTCAGTCTTACTGAGGCCTGGGCAAAGCTCATGGCCATGGATGATATTCTTTTGCTTACTCACCGTGCACCCGACGGCGATGCGGTGGGCAGTCTTATCGCACTTTACAGAGTGCTTCTTGCACAGGGCAAAAATGTTCGCTATATTGTTGAAAAGCCTTCAAAGGATCTGTGTTTTCTTCTTGAAGGGCTCGATTGCTCCGAATTTGAAGAAAAGTATATTGTGACTGTGGATGTCGGCGACAAAAAGCTGCTCGGTCAGCCGTTTGAAGACAGATACGGCGATAAAGTCGCTTTAAGCATTGACCATCACGCCACAAATATAATGTTCGCCGAAGCTACCCTCCTTGATGCGGGTGCGGCGGCGGCAAGCGAAGTGCTTTTCGATATGTTCACGGCAAACGGCGTAACAATCGACAAGGATGTCGCAATGGCTCTGTATGTCGGCATAGCGACCGATACGGGCTGTTTTAAGTACGGCAACACTACTGCCAAAACGCTTCGTGCGACGGCGAGTCTTATGGATACCGGCATTCAGACAGCACAGGTCAACACCGATATTTTCGATACGAAAACAAAGGAGTATTTTGCCCTTGAGACAATGGCGATGAACTCCATAAAAATGTACTGCGACAACAAGGTTGCCGTGCTTATGCTCACAAAGGATATGTATCGCCGCGCGAATATCGCCGAAAATGAGACGCAGGGCATAAACGGTCTTCCCCGACAGATTGCGGGTGTGCTTATCGGCATCACCATAAAAGAGCGTGAGTCGGGTTCTTACCGTATTTCCATGCGTACACGTGAGGATGTTGACGCATCCGCCATATGCGCGCTTCTTGGCGGCGGCGGACACAAGCAGGCGGCAGGCTGTGAAATGACAGCCGCCCCGAGAACGGTAATCTCCACAATCCTCAAGTATGCGGAGGAAGCACTTAGAGAACAAAATTTGCTGTAACCGGCATTTGATACTGATAATGTAGAATGTAGAATGCATAATGCATAATG
>CAZTWO010000121.1:0-5797 GCA_964617965.1 uncultured Ruminococcus sp.
TAAGTATATTGTTGAGTTTTTCATGTGCGGCTTCCATCAGAACCTGACATGGTACTTCACGACGAGGCGCATATTCTCTCAGATACAGCTTTCTCAATTCTCCCAGTAAATTTTTTCTGAAAGTTTCGCCTATTTTTTTACTGAATTCTCTTTTCAAATCTGCGTCCGCCGAATCGGCAAATGCACAGTCCGTAGCCGTGCAAACCTCTTTATAGGCATTAAAAAGCCGTTCACCCAGACGATTAAGTTTTTCGATAAGGCGTTTATCGACTTCGGTAATACGAGCCGAGAGGTGCTCCAATACGGGGATAAGCATCCCGTTAATCACTTCATTCTGTGAAAAGCAGTTAACATTTAACGCCTTTGCAACAGCAAAATCCTTTCTGTTAATCTCTCCCAGCAGTGCATTAACACCGGCTACATTGCCTTCGCCGCTTTCAACTCTGTTCAAGACCCAGAAGAGCATTTCTTTCGTATAGACCTTTGAAATGCGTTCCTGAATTCTTTTTAAGAGATTCCAATCCGGTCCCAGGGAATATCTTTTGGGATCGGGTCTCGTTATCAGTATAATGGCATCGCTGTCATTTTCGACGGCATTCAACATTTCATCTTCTACGCCGATAGCCGTCTTTCCGAGACCTATAGTGTCGACAAGAACAATTCTGCCGACATCACTATACGGAAAACGGGCTTTAATATTAGCCAATTTAACGGCAATGTGCTTATAGTACTTTACATTCGGGTCTTTGCAGGAGTAGTGGGAAACATACTTTTCAATCTGATCTTTTTCGACTGAAATAACATTGCCGAGATCACCTTTGTATTGGTCATAATACTCCACATATTCACGAAGGTTGTCGCACATTTCGGCAACATCGTCGGTTGCACCTTCTGCTTCCTCCGCCTGTGTTTGGATAGCATCAACATCTATCGAGGGAATTTCCCAATGCTCAGTGATATACTTCTTTTTCTTTGTCAGATTCTGAAGGTATTCGTTTATGATTTTAACAATTTCAGCACCCGAATAGAAGGTTATCTCCGCTGTTACCGTATCACTGTCAACATTTGTAATTATTGATTTTGCCCCGGTGCAGGAAGTGCCATTGGAAGAAGGAATTACCGAATTATCCAATCCGCTTATATTTTTCATTATAAGGCTCTTGCCCTGACCTTCACGTCCGACAAAGCTGATATTAAGACTGTCACGGTTTAATCTTGAAACCAGCTTATCAAATTCTCTTGAATAATCGTCATACAGCTTAGAAAATTCCTCGGTGGAAATAGAGCTTATTCGCTCCATTATACTGTAATCACCGTTAACCATAGAGATACCCGCAGGATCATCGCTTTTCATCTTATTCTGAAAAGACTTAAATTCCCTGATGCGTTTTGCGGCCTCATCAACAGAGCTTTTAGCTGTCTCTAATGAAGCTAGTCTCTGTTTTCTTTTTGCTATGATTTCTTCAATCTTCTGAGGAATATTGACTTCGCTCATATTATCATCCTTTCAATTTTTCACAAATCAATCAATACTGACAATTTCATACATCTACCGACAAATCTATATATTTTACACAATTGATTGATTTTGTCTCTTTTTTATTCTGAATCTGCCTCAGATACTTCGCATCCGTCTCGGATAGAAGGCAATTACTTGTACTTGCTTGTCAAGTACAAGTCTGCTATGCGTAGTATAGCAGACCGCGGAATATATATTTTTTCATATTTTATATAAAAAACCTCTTTTGCCGACTAAACAAAAGAGGTGTGTTTTTAATGATATATTGCAAATGCGATATGATATACGGCAAGCCGTATGATATAATATCCGTTCCCTTTATATGCTGAAGGCACGGGCAAGAAACTTTCTTTGAGGTTCTTGCAATGATATATCGCTATCGCGATATGTTATATTGCTATTGCAATATGATATATTTGCTCCGCAAATGTGATATAATATTCGTTCCAATCATATGCCGTTAGGCATATATCACCGCACGAAGTGCGATATCATATCGAAGATATATCATCGTTCCGACAGGAACGGATATCATTGAAAAAAACCAAGTCATCCGACTTGGTTTTTTTCTTGGTGCGAGAGATGGGACTTGAACCCATACGGGATTACCACACGCCCCTCAAACGTGCGCGTCTGCCGATTCCGCCACTCTCGCGTTTTTGTGTTGTGCTCTCTCGTGAGAACAGTAGGAATTATATCACACCCAAATGCACTTGTCAACACTTTTTTTCAACTTTTTTAATTTTTTTTCGATTTTTTTGAAACGGTGAAAAATATGCCGTTTCATGCACTGAATCGAAAAGCTCGAAAAATCGAAATCAACGCACTTAAGATATATTCCCATTATAAAAGCGAGTGAGCCTGTAAGCCGGGTTTTGTCTTTTAAGACGGTCATCTGTCTTGGCACACGGTTGCCCGTATGCTCACGCCACCCGTTGAAGTATAGGCCGAGCAAGCCACTTCTGTCGGTGTTGCTCCGGATAGGGTTTACAGGGCACAAACGTCTCCGCTGTGCCGGTGAGCTCTTACCTCGCCTTTCCACCCTTACCCGAAAAAATTCGGGCGGTATATCTCTGTTGCACTTTCCCTTAAGGTCACCCTCGGCGGCCGTTAGCCGTTATCCCGCTCTTTGGAGCCCGGACTTTCCTCACCAAGCTTTCGCTTCAGGCGCAACCGTCCGTCCCACTCGCAAAGGCAAGTATACAACACAAAGCGAAAAAAGTCAAATGTCTCGGTTTAATTTTTACGTTTTGATTAACTTTTTTCAAGTTATGTTAAATTTGCCGTGTAATGATTGAAAAAAACGGAAGTATATGTTAACATATTAACAGTTACATTTTATTGGAGTGTTATAATTTGGGAAAATATTTTGACAGATGGGTGCGTTCATACGTTATTACGCCCGAGAACGCACCGGAATTTTTTGACTTAATCGGCGACCTTTATTTTACTGACAATCTTCAGGGGCAGGCGGCTTTTCCGCAGCACTCCGAGGTTAACAGACTCGACCATGTAAGAAGTGTCGCATACATGACATACTTATATTGCAAAGAGCATTCGCTTGACGTTCATACCGCCACGAGAGCCGCAATCATGCACGACCTGACATACTATGACTGGCACGACGGCGACTGGAGTCATCGCCCTCACGGCTATCGGCACCCCGCCTTTGCCGCCAAAAACGCCAAGGAGCTTGACCCCACTCTTAACGAAAAAGGCAGATATATCATTCTTCGCCATATGTGGCCGCTGACGGTTGTGCCTCCCAAATCAAAAGAGGGCTGGGCGGTTTCTCTCATCGACAAATACTGTGCCACAAGAGAAATGATGCGGGGCGAGATAAAATACTTTGCACGCCGTTTTTCGGAGGCAAAAACATTAGCGGAGAAGAACAATGTTTGATAAAATAGTATATTATGTTCTGATGTTCTTTATTTACAGCGCTATTGGGTGGGCAGTCGAATCCACATACCGCACGATAGGCGAATACATAACATCCGGACGAAAGGTTTTCAAGATAATTAACACGGGCTTTCTCTATGGCCCCATATGCCCCATATACGGCACGGGTGCGCTTGTATTCGAGATATTGGTGCTCCCCTTCTCTTCCCCTCCCGCCAAACGATGGTGGCTTGTAATTCTGATCGGTGCGGTATTTGCCGATATTGTGGAATACCTGACAAGCTTTTTAATGGAAAAGCTGTTCCACGCCAGATGGTGGGATTACAGCGAGGAGTTTCTCAACATAAAAGGGCGTATCTGCTTTAAGCACACCTGCTATTGGGGGCTGTTCTCATTTCTGTTCTGCTATCTTATAAGCCCCGTCTATACATATATGATAAGCTTTATTCCGCAGAAAATGTATCTGCCGATGCTTATAGTAATACTTGTTATATTTGTATTTGACCTTGCGTTGACCGTGAAGGCAACGGCGGATGTCAGCTCGCTTGTTCGCAAGCTTGACGAGCTTAAGGTCACTATAAACAGTGCCGCAGACGCCGTGAAAATCACAACGGAATGCATTGTTGACGACGCACACGAGAAATATGACGACTGGAAGGAACGCAATTTCGGTTCGAGTGCCGAAAAGTTCGCGTCATGGAGAAGCGATGTCTCCGCACAGCTGTCCGACTTAAAACAGCAGCTCGAGACAATGGCAAAAAAAGGCGGCGACAGATATCCCAGACGCACACGCCGGATTTTCAGCATGTATTTAAGCAAGCGTTCAAAGAAAACAATTAACGAGCTTGAACGCAAATGGAACGAAATCAAAACAAAAGTCAGAGACAACGAAAATAACGACGGCGACAAAAACTGACATTCTGTCATAACCCGAAAATTTTTCTTGCAATTGTTCTGATAATGTGATATTATGGTTTCAGAAAAATATCAGCCCGCAAAAAACGGGAGAAAGGCAATACAATAAGTATTGAACGGTGCAATTATGCTCGACAAAATCAAAAACACACTTCATACCGCAATGCCGTATCTTTCATACATAATAAATACAATGAACCGTATTCTCTCGGTAATTTCATCATTCCTCGGCATTGAACTTCCCGAGATCACAACTGCAGGCTCTGAAGAGACCTCAGAAGAAACAACCGCGGCATAAAATTTTCGCAAATAGCTTTAACACCTCCGGGGCTGATTCCTCGAAGGTGTTTTTTTGTTTACTGTTTTGCGATATGCGGAAACAAGCAATAACTCAAAACCGGGAATTGACAGAAACAGGTAATTTGCATAAAAATATTTATTCTGCACAGCACATATAATATCAAATCCATATTACACTTTCGACAGTCATCACCTTTAACAAAAATGTAGCTTTATCAACATTTTTGTTAAATTTATGGTAAATACGTAAAACACCTTGACAAATCAAACAAAAAAAATATTATTCAAATGAGATAAAAAATGCTGTTTTATTACAAAGAAAACGGCAATAATCTCGAAAGAAAGAACACGAACGGAGAAAAATCGAAATGAAAAATTCAATAAAATTTATTGCTGTAATTTTATCAATGTATTTCATTTCCATGTGTTTTGTGTCTGTTTGTTTTGCCGAAAAAACAGCAGAAAAAGAAGTTGTTATTCTCGACGATGCCGAGTATAAATACGCAGAAGAAAACTGGAAGGATGTCGGCGATTATTACAATGAAATTGAGCCGCTGCTTTACGCAAAAACTGAGCGGATTAAATCCATTTGGCCCGATATCTGGGCAAAAGCAGACGAAGAACTAATCTACACAAACACAAATCAAATTGCGTGCAGAGACCAAAATTTTGAAACACTCGCAAAGATGAACGATAAAGCCGCAGCTGAAGAAGAAAAAATGACAGTCGGTGACTTCAATTCGGACGGCAAAGTTTCCGTTGCAGATGCACGAATTATATTGCGTGTAGCCATTGGTCTCCAGGAATTGCCCGAAGGCATAACCACAGCACTTGCGGATATTGAGTATAACGGACGGGTTGATGTCGCAGATGCGAGACTTGTTTTGCGTGCGGCTGTAAAACTCGAAAAACAACTGACATATCTGGAAGTAAGCTTCCCGTTAGACAAATAATCCACAAAAACAAAAATAAAGCAGTATGGGTATTCTCATACTGCTTTATTTTATACGCATTGAAGCACATTAACGAGGTAATATTATTTGTTACCGGGAACCATCGGATTATTGCCGTTTGCCTTTACGCCGGCTTTCATTTCATTAACTTTTTCGGCGGCGGGAACGGCGTTTTGCGGAGCCTTGCCGGCTGTCATAACATTCATAT
>CAZTWO010000122.1:0-5768 GCA_964617965.1 uncultured Ruminococcus sp.
CAACATCACCTGCGACGGAGATTGTGACGGATGTTTTGCCGAGAATGACTTTCATGCCGGTTGCAAGATAAGTATTTTTGTCGGTTATCTCGTTGCCGTCTTTGTCAGCTATCTTTCCACCGCTTGCCGAAGCGAGAACAGTGCTTGCGGTCATTTCAACGGGTGCTACGAGAACATCAACGTTGTCCTGAGTCAGACGCTTTGTGCCGGTGATATCTTTGATTGTCGCCGTACTGTATTCTCCGCAGTTGACACACATATAAGATATTGTGCCGTCGTCGTTTGTTTTTGACGGTCCGGAAAAATCGTGACCGAGAGCGGGAATAACCTGTTTTGTAGTATAACCACAGCGTGAGCAGGTTACATATGCTTTATAACCGTCTTCGGTGCAGGTTGCAGTTTTGCCGTTGTGATTTACTTTATCATGACCTTTAGCAGATAAAGTATCTGTCTGAGCCGTATACCCGCAATCTTTGCAGTACAATTTTTCATAGCCTTTCTCTGTGCAGGTCGATTCCTTCTTTTCATACACGATGGTATGACCTAAAAACGGCACATCATCTACACTTGCTGTTTCGTCACAGTATTTGCACTTCTGAAAACGCTTGCCAATATCGGTGCATTTGTATGTGTCAAAATTTTCACCGATATGTATGGACACAAAATGACCTGACGGAACAGTTTCCTCAACTTTTCCGCCGGAGTGGTAATATATTGATAAACCAAGATAATCATAGAGTGAAATACCCTCACAATCAATTGCACAGTCAGGATTGAGAACAAGAACCTTTCCTGCGGGAAATGCACCTCCCCCTATGGTAATTACGTTGTATGGAATTACAAGACCCGCATTTCCCAGTCCGCTAAGAAGAAATGCACCTTCCCCGATACTCGTAACAGTGTCGGGAATTGTTATGTTTATAAGTCCCGTACACCCCCAAAATGCATAATTGCCGATGGTTGTAACACCTCTTGAAATAACGACACTTTCAACAAACTTATCTGCCCATGGGGAATTGGACTTTAAAATATTATCGTCATCACCCTCATAATCCTTCATTTTTCCTGTTCCGTTTATTGTAAGCAGACCGTCACTGTCCAAGGTATAAGTAACATTATCACCGCAACTGCCGCTATCAACAATTGTCGGTTTCGACGTTGCTTCAGTTGTCGTTTCTTCTGCCGAGGCAGACACGCCAAAAGCAAAAATCAACAGAAGGCTTGCAATCAGACAACCGAGTAAAATAAAGCTTCTTTTCATGTTCATTTCTCCTCCATAATTTTCAGCACGCCTTTATACGGTCTTATCTAACCCGTATTGGCAGGCAATTACTTGTACTTGCTTGTCAAGCACAAGTCTGCTATGCGTAGTATAGCAGACGCGAAATTTGCATAAAGTTCTTGTTATATGTAGAAATTCATTTATTTCTGTTGAGCTTCTGCAATAGGTTTGTTTACAAAAAAACTGTCCCGAATTATCCAATTATCCCACCTTACATAAATATTTTCAGGGATATAATGGGTATAATGAACAGCAGAATCTGTCTGTTTCATTTTCATTTAAGCGTCATCAACTCATTAACAAAACAAGTCTGATTATATCAATTACAAACTATCGGCGGCAATGTGCAGCCTTTTAAATCCAAGACACGAAGCGTATTATTCAATCCCCGGCCCCCGGTCCCCGATCCCCGGCCCCTTTTCTGTTCATTGCTAATTGTTCATTGCTAATTGCTAATTTCAAAAAGCCTCCCGGACTGTCACATCCGCAGAGGCTTTTTATTATTCTGTTATATCTTATTTGTTCTTATTGGTAACAATCTTCACAGCACGTTTTGCCATGTAGGGCAGAATGTACTTGAACTTGTCCTCGGCGACAACCATTTTGCTCGCTTCGGGGTGATCACGGTGAAGAGTTATGGCATCGAACTTGCACTTTGTGGTGCATATGCCGCAGCCGATACAACGGTTTTGGTCAACGATTGTGGCACCGCATCCGAGGCAGCGGGCGGTCTCTTTCTTGACCTGCTCCTCGGTGAGAGTGGCGTGGCAGTCCTTGAACGACTTCTTGTCGACGTTGTCAAGCGTGCCGGCTTCCTGTCTGCCCGCAGTATCGTAGCTCGGGACATAGATATCATCCTTGTTGAGCTCGATAAACTGACGCTTATTCTTGCCGATTGTCATATGGCCGTGCTGAACATATCTGTGAAGGCTGTCAGCCGCCTCATGGCCCGCCGCAATTGCGTCAATCGCAAACTTGGGACCTGTGTAGACATCGCCGCCGACGAATATATCGGGCTCGGCTGTCTGATATGTGAGCTTATCCGCAACGGGATAATTGCCGTGCCAGAATTCAACGGCAGTGCCTTCAAGCAGCTTGCCCCATTCAATAGCCTGACCGATTGCGAAAATAATCTTTGTCGCGGGGATTGTTATTGTATCATTCTCGTCATAAGTCGGTGAGAACTTCTTGTTTTCATCAAATACGCGTGTGCATTTCTTGAACACAATTGCACTCACATGACCGTTTTCAACGATAACTTCCTTGGGACCGTAGCCGTTTTTAATCTCTACGCCGTCTTCCTCGGCTTCGCTGACTTCCTCTTTTGTTGCGGGCATAATATCTCTGCTCTCAAGACAGAGCATTGTGACCTTCTTTGCACCGCTTCTGGCACTGACTCTTGCTGCGTCAATAGCAACGTTGCCGCCGCCGACAACAACGGTTTCGTCCTCAAAATGAACATTGCCTGTGTTCGCTACCTTCAGGAACTCAACAGCGGTCATTGTGCCCTCTGCGTGGTCATTCTCAACGCCGGGATATCTGCCGCCCTGACAGCCGATAGCGATATAGAAAGCCTTGTAGCCCTCTTTGCGAAGAGAGTCGATTGTGACATCCTTGCCGACCTCAACGCCGGTTTTAATCTCAACGCCCATCTCTTTCATAATCTCGATTTCAGCCGCGATAACGTCTTTTTCGAGCTTATAGGACGGTATACCGTATGTCAACATGCCGCCGGGGTTCTCGTTCTTCTCGAATACCGTGGGATAATAGCCCATCTGAGCAAGATAGAACGCACATGAAAGACCTGCGGGGCCGCCGCCGATAACTGCAATTTTCTCCTGCCATCTGCCGCGGTTGGATGCGACAACTATTTCGGGAACGTATCTGTGTTCCGCCTCAAGATCCTTGGCGGCTATAAACTTCTTGACTGCGTCGATTGAAACGGCCTCGTCGATTTTGCCTCTTGTGCAGGCATCCTCACAGCGGCGGTTGCATATTCTGCCGCAGACAGCCGGGAACGGATTTTCTTTCTTGATAAGTGCGAGAGCGTCTTTATAACGACCCTGTGACGCCATTTTAAGATAGCCCTGAACGGCGATATGTGCGGGGCATGCGGTCTTGCAGGGGGATGTGCCTGTGTCGTGGCAGTTTATGCGGTTCTTGTCACGGTAATCCTCTGTCCACTTGTCCTCGCCCCACTTTTTGGCATCGGGGAGTTCCTGCTTGGGGTATGTGACCTCGGTTCCGTCCTTCTTGCAGAGCTTCTGACCGAGCTTAAGAGCGCCGGCGGGGCAGTATTCAACGCACTGACCGCAGGCAACGCAAGATGCCTTGTCAACATGTGCTCTGTAAGCGGAAGCGGAAAGGTTGGGAGTATTGAAAAGCTGAGATGTTCTTAAAGCATTACAGATCTTGACGTTGCAGTTGCATATGGCGAAAATCTTGTTCTCGCCGTCAATGTTAGTAATCTGATGAACAAATCCGTTGTCCTCGGCACGCTTTAATATCTCGATAGCCTGATCGTAAGTAATGTCATAGCCTCTGCCGGTCTCTCGGCAATAGTCAGCCATGTCGCCGACACCGATGCACCAGCCGACATAGTCATCCGCACAGCCCTCGTCCAGCTTTTTTCTGCCGTAACGGCATGAGCAGATTGAAGCGCCGATATGACCCTCATATTTTTTGAGCCAGTATGAAATGTGCTCGATATCGGCTGTTGTGTTCTCCATTGAAATAGCCTGTTCAACGGGGATAACGTGCATGCCAATACCCGAGCCTCCCGGAGGCACCATCTGTGTAATGCCGGCAAGGGGCAGGAATGTCATTCTCTCAAAGAACATGGCAAGCTCGGGGTGTTTGTCCATAAGAACAGTGTTCATGTTTGTGTATTCGGCAGAACCCGGAACAAACAGCGGAACCCAATAGTGACGGTCTTCTTTGTTGTATGTTGTGCCGGGAATGGGACCGTCCTTTGTATACTTGTCGCCGTAGTCATACTCGAGCATACCGAGAACGGCAAGCTTATCGAGAATTTCATCGGCTGTTTTCTTGTTCATGCCGTGCTTTGCCGCCATGGCAAGCAAGTCCCCGTAGGCGTACTTTTTGCGGACCTTCATTTCAAGAAGAAGATCAAGAGAATTCTCTCTCTCGCTCTCGGTCATTTCGTCCTCAAAAATGCAGGCAAAGCCCCAGTACTCGGGGTCCTCGACCTTTACGCCCTTAAGCTTTCCGTCAAATCTGTCGGTAACACCTCTGACGAATTTCAGAAGCTTGGGATTAGGATTAGTATCGTGCATGTGCGCCGGAATGTATTTTTTGCTCATTTCAGGCATTTTTTACACTTCCCTTTCTATTCATCTACTTCAATTTCTTTTATTATAAGCTCGTTTCCGGTGACGAGATATGTGTTCTCGCTGCCGCAGTACGGGCAAATTTTTCCGTATCTCACTGTGCCGTAATTCTTCTGGCAGTCTGTGCAGAATGTCACGGCGGGGATTTTTTCGACTGTCAGAAGGCAGTCCTTAAACAGATCGTGCTTTGTGCAGTTCCAGTTCCAGACATCTATAAGATAATCGGGAATTACGGTTGACACTTCGCCAAGCTCCAATGTAACCCTGCGAATGTGGTCGACATTGTTCTGTTTGGCGATTTTTTCAACACTGTCGGCTATGTGAAAAACAACTCCGAGTTCGTGCATGGCGTCCTCCGTTATCTGTTCCAGTCGGCGGCTCTTTGGCGGATAAAGTCGGCAAGAGCGTCAATTCCCTCGCCCGTTTTGGCGGAAATCGGGAACAGCTTAATGTTGGGATTGCGGCGTTTTGCGTACTCCTCGACCTTGTTCATATCGAAATCAAAATAAGGCAGAACGTCGATTTTGTTGATAATCATAGCGTCGCAGACTTCAAAAACAAGCGGATATTTAAGAGGCTTGTCATGACCCTCGGGGACAGACAGAATCATCATATTAAATGCCGCACCCGTGTCAAATTCTGCAGGACATACGAGATTGCCGACATTTTCGAGAATAACGACATCAAGGTCGTTAGTACCGAGCTCGTCAATGCCCTGGCGTGTCATTTCGGCATCAAGATGGCACATGCCGCCGGTGTGAAGCTGAATAACTTTAGCGTCGGTGTGAGAAATCGTCTCGGCATCGACATCGGAATCGATATCGGCCTCCATAATGCCTATCTTAAGATCCTTTGATAGATTTGCGATAAGCTTTGTAAGCGTGGTGGTCTTGCCCGCGCCCGGTGACGACATAAGGTTAATAAGCATTGTTTTTTCGCCCTTAAGACGGTCACGAAGAGCGTCGGCGTCTTTGTTGTTGTCTTCAAATACGCTCTGCTTTACTTCGATAATTCTGTATTTGTCCATTTAGGATACCTCTTTTCAGCAAATTTTATTATACCCAACTTGCAATTTTTTGTCAACGAAATAACAATGTTAATTATCGCAAATTGTGTTCAATTTTGAAAGAAAAAAA
>CAZTWO010000123.1:0-5757 GCA_964617965.1 uncultured Ruminococcus sp.
AGCGTTTTCCTCCATTATGCATTATGCATTCTTAATTCTTAATTGATTTTATATTAATCCAAACTTCAGGAAAGGACTCAATTAAATATGATTACCACTCGCGGCAGATACGCATTGCGTGTCATGCTCGATTTAGCACAGAACCGTTCCGACAAATATATTCCGATGAAGGATGTTGCCGCACGGCAGGAAATTTCACTTAAATATATCGAAAGAATTGTCCCGGCGCTCACAAAAGCGGGACTTTTAGAGGGTGTTCACGGCAAGGGCGGCGGATACCGTCTGACACGCTCCCCCGACGGCTACACGGTAGGAGAAATATTAAGGGCGACCGAAGGGGATCTTGCCCCAGTGTCATGCCTGGCGTCCGGTGCCGCACCGTGTTCGAGAGCGGCAGAGTGCAAAACGCTCAGGATGTGGAAACAGTACAACGACATTACAAACGAGTATTTTGACAGCATCACCCTGCAGGACCTTTTGGGCACAGAAACGCCCGATGATTATGTAATTTAGGCGATACAAATCGTCTTTAAGGAGAGAGAAATATGACAACGTTCACAGCAATCTACAACAAGCTTATCGCACTGCTTCTGTCGTTTTTCACCATGCTCGGTCTGCCTGTGGGCTCATTCGGCAACGGCGAAGTCGACAATGTCACAGCCGATATGACAATTGTCTTTGACGATGAAAATCCCGGTACATGCGCCGGAAATGTCTCGGTTGAGGCAAACGCCGACGGCAATTATGACATTTACTGGGGCGACGAAAACGGCGAAAAGCTGACAGCCGAAATAAACGGCAAGACAATTTCATATTCCGAATTTGTTACAGTAAGCGTAAGTGCCGGCAGGGGCGAATGGACATTTAACGACTTTCTGACAATTCCCGAAAACGCCGAAACCATGCTTCTTTATAAGGGCGACACTCTGCTTGAAACCGAGCAGCTGCCCGAATACAAGCTCCCCGTCTACGGTAACGAAATGTATTCGTTCGGTGCGCTGAGCGATGTTCACTTTAACCGCTATACGGACGACAACGGCAGCGACACAACCGAAAAGGCATTTCCGCAGGCTCTCGACTTCCTCGATGAGTGCGGCGTGCAGTTTGTCGGTATCTCGGGTGACCTTTCAAACAACGGCGAAAAGGAATCATATGAGAGCTTTAACAAAATCGTATCGAGCTATGATTTTCCGGTCTATTCCTGCAAGGGCAACCACGACTGCAGAGCGAAATATACGCTTGAAAACTGGCAGAACAACATAAACAAGGATGTCTATTCCGACAACCGTCCCGCAAATGTATTGGATGTTGCCGACAACGGACTTGACTTTGTCTATGAATTAAACGGCGATATTTTCATCTTCTTCAGTCAGATTTCAAATACATACTATTTAGGCAAGCAGCTCGTAACCGACGCACAGCTTGACTGGCTCGAAACACAGCTTAAAAAGTATTCCGACCGCACGGTATATTTCTTCTTCCACACATTTTTAGGCAATGACAATCTGCCCACAAATATGTGCGAGGGCAATATCATAAACAAGGTCGGCGCGCATTATACTCTTACTTATGTCAAGGGCAACAAGGACGAAAAACGCCTCAAGTCGCTTCTGTCAACATACAAGAATGTCATATTCTTCAACGGTCACTCCCACTGGAGCTATGACATGCAGAAGTACAACATAAATCTCAATATTTCGGATTATGACGGCAAATACTGCACAATGGTTCATGTCGGCTCTGTCGGCGCACCGAGAACAATCACGGATTATTCCGTTGCCGAAAAATCGAACCCCGGCACAATGAGCGAGGGACTTCTCCTCACCGTCTATAACGACCGTGTCCTCATCCGCGCAGTCGACTTCGTTTCGGGCACATTCTTAGCCTACGCAACATATTCGGTTGACACTGCAGCGTAAATTGCCGGTCTGACAAAAAAACGACTTTGCTCTGTGACACAAAAAGGAGCAAGGAGCAAGGAGCAGTTAGCAATTAAGGAAAACGCTGTGCGTTTTGAATTATATCGCTTCGCTGAAAATAAAAATAAGGCGTAACCTGTAACTCGTAATGAATTGCAGGTTACGCTTTGTTGTTATCTTTAGCGGTTCTGTATATCAAAGACACGCAGTGTCTTCCGAAACTGCTCCTTGCTCCTTGCTCCTTGCTCCTTAACTGTCAGCCTACCATCACCTTAACGCTATAACTATACCCCGTCACCCAGCTCGGGGCATCCTCGGCAGTGAGGGCATATGCCGTATAGTTGCCGTTTTCGTAGGCCATAAGGCAGACATAGTCTCCGTCTTTGAGATAAGAGTGGAGTCTTACCTTGCCGCTGATTTCGTCTATTTTCGCTTTATCGGAAGTGATATTTTCCGTTATTCTTTTTATAACGTCCGCCATGTCATTTCCGTCGCTGTCGAAGTAGGCGTTTTCACTTGTCTGTGCGAGCATTTCTCTTGTCAGAAGGCCTGACGAGCCAAGTGATGTAAAATCGGTTTTCGTGTAGTCTATTTTTACGAATGAAATCTGTTTTACCGCAAGCTTTGAATTGAGCGAATCGGCGACACCTAACTTTGTAAGATACGCAACCGTATTTGTCATCTTGTCGGTAATAACAACATCATAGCCTACACCGCTGTTTGCGAAGAGACAGCTTTTTGCCGTTTCGGAATATTCATATTTTTCGTTTTCGGGTTCGGTTTCCTGTGTTTCTTCCCAGTCCGGCTCTTCGATAATGTCAGTGTCATCCGTATTGTCAATTTCGGCGGTTTCCGTTGACTGTTCGGGATCGGATATCACATCTGCGTCGGTAACAGACTCAAAGCCGGAACAAAGCTCATACGAATCCTTTCCGGTACAGAATGACAGAACGGCAAGCTGTTTTCCGTTTTCGCCGTATATGTCGCTGTCGGTGATTGTTTCAAAATCCTTGGCGACTGCCTTTTTAAGTTCGGTAAACTCACTCTCGGTCAGCTTGAGCTTGTACTGTTCCTGCATAGACAAAGGCGTAACGGACACATTTGTCATTGAGTACACAAACGGAGCGTAAAATGTATCGGAATAAGTTACAAACAGGTTTTTATCAGTAATCAGGGATGAATAATCATCAGTCAGCAATTTGATTACGGACTCCCGACAGGCTTTTGTGTTCACAAGAGAATATACCTTGCGTTCGGTTTCATCGTTCTTGATATACAGCTTTCTTGTGACCTCCTTGCCGTTTTTAAGCGTGTATCTGAAGGTCATAACCCCGACTGAATTTTTTGCATCGGCATTTTCGTTCGCAACGGTTTCGTGAATTCCAAGAACCTTGTTTATATCCTCGGTATCCGTCATAACGGGTAATTCGTAGAAGTGATCACTCTGCCAGCCGACGGAGAAAAGATTGAGCATGGAATAAGAGTTCATAATACCGTAGCTCGAACTTTTAAGTACATCTGTCGTTGCGGGTATCGCCACTGCGACGCTCTGTATTTTATCGGCACTCGGAACATATGTGTTATATCCGAACAGACCGGTTGAGAAAATGCCGACAATAATCGCAATTACAACGGCGTGCGCCGGGAGCTTATACAGAGATTTCATAATCCGCTTTGCACTTCTCTTTAAGAAAATCTCAAAAACGATATAGAAAATAACCGCAATCAGAACACCGAGACCTATAACCTCAACAAGACTGTAATACCGTGCCTGTGAAAGCGGCAGTGAGAAGCAGAGGAACAGAAATTCAAACAGTACGGCGTTTGAAAGCACCTTGTTTGTATTGAGAAATCCGCAGTTTTCGGCGTTGCGTTTCATAAAGAAGAAACACCCGAGAACGGCGGCAGCAACCACGACAAGAAGCCACGGCAGAGCAAGAGCGATATTGGGGAATACAAAAGCCTCTTCATTGCCCATGACAACCGAGCCTTTGTTTATCGTTGCGGTTGAATATTTTGCGAGGTCCTTCATAAAGAACAGTATCGGGTTGATTGAAGCGTATTTCGCAAGCAGTCCCTGAGCGATGCTCGAATAATAATTGTCTTCGTTTGTTGAAAACGACGTTATATAAACATTGTATGTAACGGATGATACAAATGTGCCAAGCAGATTCTGAAGCGCGACAAGCACAACGCTCGGCAGAGCCACAATGCCTGCGGAATAGAATATGCCCTCGCTCACCGTGCCGACGGAAGAGAACACCGCCGCGGATACGGAATACATAAGAAGCGAGAAAATCCATATCCCAAAAAAGTAATGCAGATATACAACGCTTAACTGCCACGACAGACCGACATACATGAGGTTTACCGTATATCCGGCTATGACTGCGATAATCGGTACAGCGGTAAGAAGCAGCGCACCCGCAAAATAATTGGCGAGAAACAGCGAGCGGCGTTTTATGCCCAGAGAATAATAGACGTTTACAGTTTTCTTGTCCGCCATAAACCGCAGAAGGAATACGGACATCAGGATGCTCAGCACCGCAATGACAATAAGCACAAACAGCGCCGTAAGATTTTCACTGCCGACAAACGCAACGTATTTTACGGTGTCGGAGAGTTTTGCGGACGTGTCCGTAAGATTTTCTTTCATATTGGACAGATTGACTGCCGGAATAATCGCGAACGCGGCAAGCTCAAGAATCGCAAGGATAAAAGCCACGGGGAAGCCCTTTGTAAGAGCCGTAAACAGAGTGTATCCCGTGCCTTTTTTCTTATTGAGCTTATTTGAAGATCTGTGAGAAATCATAATCCGTACCCTCCACTTCTTCAAGGAATATTTCTTCGAGCGTCAACGGGAATTTTTCGAGATAGACGGGGTTCTTCTTTTTTATGAGAGCTTCCGCCGTATCCATATCGCCCCTGACCGTGACTGTGATAAGCCGACCGTCCTTTGCAAACGAACGAATGCCGACATCGGAAAAATCGTCTTCCGTTTTGTCGTCGCCCTCGGCAAACGCCATACGGAATTTTGTAAAGTCCTCGTCCAGGTCTTTCAGGTCGTGGTCGAGTGCGAGCTTTTTGCCGTTGATAAGACCGAAACGGTCGCACATTCCGCCGAGGTCGTGCAGGTTATGCGATGAAATGATAACACTCGCGCCCTTGTCTTTGACATACTCAACCACAAGATTTTTTATAAGAGTTCTTTTCTGCGGGTCAAGTCCGTCAAACGATTCGTCAAGCAACAGAAAATCGGGATTTGTAGCCATTGCGAGAACAAGCTCCGCCTGACGCTGCATGCCCTTGGAAAAACCGTTAATCGGCTTTTTTGGGTCAAGACCGAAAACCTCGGTCAGCTCCTTAAAGGTGTCAAAGCTGAATTTCGGATAGTAGCCGTTATAAAACTGCGCCATTTTGTCCATGCTTGCGTACGCCTGAAAGTACAGATCGTCGGGGACATAGAAAAGGCGAGCCTTCTGTCGGTCGTTGTCGAATACGTTTTCACCGTCAAACAGCACCTCGCCCCCGTTTGCACGGTATACGCCGGCAACGGTTTTAAGGAGAGTGGTTTTTCCGGCGCCGTTGTAGCCGATAAGACCGTAAATACAGCCGTTCGGCACTTTGAATGATATACTCTCAATTGCGGTAAATTTGCCATAGCATTTGGTTACGCTTTTTATTTCAATCAAAGAAATTACCTCCTTGTTCGTTTCTGTGATTAAATCATAACAAACGGATAAAATGAATGCAATAAGGTTAATAAAATCTTCAAGAACCTTAATATAAAATCAAAAAAAGTGGCAACATAAAGGGGCCGGGGATCGGGGGTCGGGGG
>CAZTWO010000124.1:0-5753 GCA_964617965.1 uncultured Ruminococcus sp.
TTATGCATTATGCATTATGCATTCTACATTATACTGCTCCTTGTTCACTAAAAAAATTTTAAGGCAGTGCAACAATCTTTCCTTTTCTTCCGTCTAATAGATGAACGAAAAACAGGAGTTGTATTTATGGATGACAGGACTTTTGAAAAACAGGTAAGGCTATCTGCCCGGGGCGATGCGCACGCCTTCGGTTCGGTATACGGTGAAATAGCGGCCGACGCGTACCGCTTTGCGCTGTGGTATCTGAAAAATCCGCATGACGCCGAGGATGCCGTGCAGGAAGCCTGTGTAAAAGCGTGGACAAACATTAAAAATCTCAAAAAACCGTCCGCGTTCAGGTCGTGGTTTTTCAAAATTCTGTCCAACATATGCAAAACCTCTCTCGTTTCACAGAATAATATGTCCGGGGAGGAAATAGACGAGAATATTCCCGCTCCGAACATCGACATTCAACAAAAAACCGAGCTTAACTGTATTCTTGATGAATTAAAAGAGGAGGACAGAAAAATAGTCCTTCTCTCGGTTGTCGCAGGCTTTACAAGCAAAGAGATTGCCGAAATGACATCATCAAAGCCCGGCACGGTTCGTTCACGGCTGTCCCGTGCGCTTGCACAGTTAAGAACAAGGCTTTCTGCGGAGGAAAAGACAGATGAATAATACAGATGAATTAAAAGAAGAAATTGAAATCGTCAGAAATTCGCTTCCCGATGTACCTGTACCCGAAAATCTCTCGGCGGAAAATATAGAAAAGCTTGTCAGCGGCAAAAAACAGAAGCGTTCAAAAAAAGGCGTGATAAAAAAGTTTGTCGCCTGTGCCGTTGCCGCCTGTGTCGCCGTGTGCGGTGTGTTCGTGCTTGACGCAGGGGTATATGCTCCCGGTATAACTGTGGTTGAGGGCAAGCCCGTCGCCGCAAAAAATTACAATAATCTTCTTTCGATTATGAAGGATTACCGCAAAAAACAGACTTTTGAAAACGGCGTCAATTCAATCGGCAGTGTTTTTAACGCAAAAAGCTCCGGCATTCCAGAGAACGAAATAGCTCTTTATAACGACGGTATGGATGCGGCCTCTGCCGAGACTGCGGACACATCCGCCACATCTTCAACCTACTCAAAAACAAACACACGTGTTGACGGAATAGACGAAGCGGACATTGTAAAGACCGACGGCAAATTCATGTATGCAGTGCATGACGATAAGGTGTATATTCTGCGTATCGGCGAAAACGGCACACTCGAAAAATGCTCGACTGTCTCGCCGCTAAAAAACTATAACACCGACAGCGGAAACACCGATGATAACGATATGCATACTTATGTTGATGACGAGGGCGAAACATATTATTCATGCTATGCCTGTCAGACATCATATGTGTCGGGTATCTATATTAACGGCAATACTCTTATAGCCGAATTTGTGTGCTGTACTGACAGTGCATACCGCACGGGAATAGCGGTCTATGATATTTCCGACCCCGCATCCCCCGCCCAGAAGAATGTATTTTTGCAGGACGGCACTCTTGTTTCCACAAGAGCCATAGACAATACAATTGTTCTTGTTACCCTGCGTTCGACCGAGACGGACAGCATAAACGAGGATATTATCCCCAGAGTCGGCACATCCGAAAACGGTGAAGAGATAGCCGATGAAAAAATTTCCTGCGATGATATTTTTATTGCCAATGCCGATACGCCCGAAAACTTTCTTGTCGTGTCAAAAATCGATATAACGGACGGCACGGTAACAAAGAGCGAGAGTATTTCAGTTCTCGGCGGCGGCGACACGGTTTACTGCACGGATGAAACTCTTTATGTCGCCACAGCACGTTATGTTGAGGATAATTCCGTAAATGATGATTCCATAATCGCTTATCATACCGAGACGGATATAGCGGCGTTTGACATCACAGCCGACAAGCCCGTATACAAAGCCTCGTGTTCTGTTGTCGGAAGTATGCTCAACACGTTCTCAATCGATGAATATAACGGCTATGTCCGTGTTGCGGCGACTGCCGACAGCGATAACAGAGTTTATGTTATGGACAAAAATCTGCAACTTAAGAGCATGCTTCGCAATATAGCTCCCAATGAGCAGATAAGGGCCGTCCGCTTTTCGGGCGACACCGGTTATGTCGTGACATTCTATCAGACCGATCCGCTGTTTGTGATTGATCTGTCCGATCCCGAAAACCCCGAAATAAAGGGCGAGCTTAAAATCCCCGGATTTTCATCATATCTTCATCCCGTCGGTGAAAATCTTCTGCTCGGTGTGGGCACGGGCGGCGACGACAACGGAGCGAACAACTCCGCAAAGCTCTCGCTGTTTGACGTGTCCGACCCCGAAAACCCAAAAGAAATTGACACTCTGACAATAGACGACGCGTATTTTGACACCGACTACAAGGCGTTTGTGTCCGACAGTGACGACGCGACATTTATGGTGCCGTATGACAGATACGAATACGAAACCACAGGCACTGACAGTGTTTACGGCTCTTCGGATACCTATACCGGTATTCTGAGAATTGCGGTCGAAAACGGAAAGATAGTCGAAAAGAACCGCTATGAAGAAAAGTCCGACGATTATTATTTCAGACGCGGCATATACGTCGATAGCACGGTTTACGGAGTGTCGACACAGTACAGTGAGCTTGTTGTCGTGTCATTCGAAAAACAGACAGGCGAAAAGCTTCAGATAAACAGATTCTGATTTCCATATTTACTCCCGACAGCCGCCGATTGCTCCCCCCCCCTATATGCAGTCGGCGGCGTTTAGTTTATAAGCTTGATTTAACCGGTGGAATGTAGTATAATCGGAAAGTAAGCGAGATACAATAAAAGTTAGCAAGGAGCAAGGAGCAAGGAGCAAGGTCGGAAGGCACTGCGTGCCTTGTATCTTATAGCTTCGCTAAAATGCGGCTGCCGGCAATAATCAAGCTTAATGTTCACGTGGCTTTATAAATCAAGTCCGCAGGACTTCCTTGTTCACTGGATACCGGCCCCCGGCCACTGACCACTGAATATACCATGAAGAAAAGAGGGTGTCTTCATATGCTTTCAAAACTAAAAGCATTCACAGAAAAGATTGAATCTGCGTCCGTCGACGGCATAATAATGCGGCTGTTCGCAACATGGTGTCTGACGTCGTTTCTGCTTCTTGTCGGGTCTGCCGGCACATATTATGATTTGTCAAACTATGAATCGGTGTCGATTATCGTTTTCGCCGTTGTCTTTGTCATAGTTTTCGCAGTGCTGAGCCTTATAAAGCTTAAAAAGAAAAAAACGGATATTGTGATGCTTCCGGTGTCTTTTCTTATATATTCGTTGGCTGTCATAATGCAGTCATCGGGCAAGCCGGATATGTATGTCGCACTGCTGTTTTCCGTTCTTGCGATAATAATGATTCTCTATTACGAGAAAAACGGAATGCTCGGCTTCAAAAAAGACTTTTCGACAAAAAAACGCAATACTCTGCTTATAATCGCAGTGGCGTTCTTTATCGTTATTGTCGGGGCTGTAGGGCTTTGCAGATATCTTGGCTACGTTGCTCCGAACTACGATTTCGGCATATTTGCGCAGATGTTCTATAACATGAAAAAGAGCTTCACGCCCGTTACAACCGTTGAGCGTGACAAGCTGCTGTCGCACTTCGCGATACATATTTCTCCGATTTATTATGTGCTTCTGCCGCTGTATTTTATCTTCCCGTCACCGGCGACACTGCAGATTTCGCAGACGCTTATTCTGGCTTCCGCCGCAGTTCCGGCGTATCTCATCGCAAAAAAATATGAGCTGTCAAACACAAGGTGCGTGGCTGTTGTCGTAATGACACTGTTTCAGCCCATTGTATCATGCGGAACACTCTATGACCTGCACGAAAACTGCTTTCTGTTCCCGTTGCTTTTGTGGGTTTTCTGGGCGTTCGAACGCGAAAAATATGCCCTTCTGGCGGTGTTTACCCTGCTTACGCTTGCCGTAAAAGAGGATTCCGCAGTATATATTATTTTCTTCGGCATATTTGTAATCCTCAATCGTAGAAAATATCTGTCGGGGCTGTCGCTTATTCTTGCGGCAGGTGCATGGTTCGGCATTGCGACGTATCTTTTAACAAAGTACGGCAACGGCGTTATGTCCTCACGCTATGACAACTATATCACATCTTCCGACGGCGGACTTATTGAAGTCGTAAAGAATATTCTTGTTGATCCTGCCTATGTTTTTACGCAGGTGTTCAAGGACGAACACGGCGAGTATGGCAAAAAAATACAATTTCTTGTTCAGCTTCTGGCACCCACCGTACTGCTGCCGTTTGCGACAAAAAAGGTGTCAAGACTCACGCTTTTGCTGCCGTCGTTCCTTTTAAGCTTCATGACCGTATATGTCTATCAGTATGACATTCGTTTTCAGTATGCCTTCGGTTCGGCGGCATTCATAACGTATCTTGCGGTTATGAATCTGGCGGAATTAAAACCGAGCACTCAGCGTGTCATGTCGGCGGCGGCTGTCGTGTGTTCGCTGTTTATGTTCATGGGGCTGTTCTATCCCGAGTTCATATCATATGTGGGACAGTACAGTGCAACTAAAGAGGATGTCCAGATTATTGACGAGGTTCTCGAAAGCATTCCCGAAGACAGCTCCGTCTGTGCATCAACATACTTAATTCCGAAGCTGTCCGAAAGGGAAGAGCTGTACGAGATATATTATCACACGCCCCGTGACGGCGAGGTTCTCGACTATATTATACTTGACACAAGATTTAACTATTCGACCTATATTGAAAAGTACGAAGCTCTCGGCTATGAAGTCACACACATCGGGCAGAACAGTGACGGCGATAACGTTATAACCGTCCTTCAGCCGACCGCAAAAACCGGCACAGTCGATGTAACGGGCGATTGGATCGAACAGACCAACCCCGCAACACCCGAAAACGAATAAAAACTCAGCTTGTGGATGAAGTGTGGAGTGTGGAGTTTTGAGTGTGGAGTTTTGAGTGTGGAGTGTGGAGTTAAGCTTCGCAAAAGGCGTAGCTTTATAAATCAAGTCCGCAGGACTTCCGACATTGCTAATTGCTAATTCCTAATTCCTAATTCTTCCCCGCTTCTCCCATTTGTTTACCAAATCTTTCCACTAATCCTGAGCCTTACGGTGATCCACTTGAACAACAAAACTCTTGACCTTATTTTTAGAATATTTATACTGTTATCGGCGGGCGTGACCGTCATAAGCCGATATGTGCTGTTCAAAGGCACGGGGACTCTGTCCGAAAATGTGCTTAACACGCTCAATATCATGTCATATGTCGGTGTCGGCGTGCTCGCGGTCTGCGGCATAATCTACGCCATATGTCTCAAAATAAATCACAAATAAACACAAAATCTTACAAACAATAAACAGGGGGATTAATATGAAATTTTCAGATTGCGTTAAACGCACAATGGCTGTCGCGGGGGCTTGTGCCACACTTATCACGGCGGCTGTACCCACAACCTTTGCCGCTATGAATCCCGCAAAGATTGCCGTCTCCGACGCGCGTACGGTTCTTCGTCTTGCAGTAAAGCTCGACAAAACAGACAGCATTACAGCGGATGAATTTAGCCTTGCAGATATGGATTATGACGGCAAGATTTCGGTTTCCGACGCAAGAAGCATGCTTCGTCTTGCCGTAAAGCTTGACTCGATTAACGGTCTGATTCACGAAACCGAATACGACGTATTTTCAAGCGGATACTTTAAGTCCGATGTTGAAATAG
>CAZTWO010000125.1:0-5650 GCA_964617965.1 uncultured Ruminococcus sp.
CCGACATTATGCATTATGCATTATGCATTCTACATTGTGTTATGCATTATGCATTATGCATTCTACATTGTGTTATGCATTATGCATTCTACATTGTGAAATGTATGTTCAAGTTACAAATTTACAACTCCACACTTCGCTTATGAGCCTCCTTGCTCCTTGCTGACTTTTTTGCCTCTTGCGAAGCCTATAATTCTAAATCCACAATAATTCCCAGCAACACCCCAAAATTTCACCTTCTGCGAAGCTTTATAAATCCAAGTCCGCAGGACTTCCTTGTTCACCGGATACTGACCACTGGCCACTGACAACTTTTTTCTCATTGCTCATTGCTCATTGCTAATTGCTAACTGCTAATTATCAAAACCGCCCCCAATCCTCATCTGAGGACCGGGAGCGGTTTTATTCGGTTAATTCAAATTACTTTATTCTGCCAAAGACCTGAGTTATCTGAGAGATAAGGCGGTAGAACCACTTTACTATCTTCTGCCAGAATGAAAGCTTCTCCGCTTCAACCGTGCCGTCGGATTCCGCTGTGCACGAAATTACGTACGGTGAGTTTGCGGCACTCTGTGCGACGCAGACGAGATAACAGCCTTCATCGGAGGATGTCAGCGTATACTCGGAAGTGTTGTAAGCTACAAGCTTACCGCTGCTTCTGTAATCGTCGCCGGAGTTGTTAATTCTGTACCATGTGTAAACAATGTACTGAGGAGCGTCATCGGGCAGTGAGTTTGTCACGACATAAACCTTTGAGCCGGACTGAAGTGTGCCTGCGATGGACATATCAAGATCAAGCTCTGCCTTTGTTACCGTAAGGGTAATGTACGCTTCTTCGGTTGCGTAGTTGTTGGAGTTATAGGGAGTGTAAACTACCTTATAAACATTGTTGAATGTGCCTACGCCCTTGGGTGTGGACATTGAATCCGCCATTGCAATCTTGCCGTTCGGTGCTTCATAACTTGAAGTAAATATCGCCGTTGCAAGCTTGTTGCCGTAAACAACCGTTGCGCTTGTGGGAAGAGCAACACCGGATACGTGAGCCTTTGTAATTTCAACGGTAAGATTTGAGTTGAGAACCTTGAGCGTGTAGTTTTCCGCCTTGCTGCCTGCAAGCTCGGGAACTGCATACTCAACCGACTTCTTGCCTGCGTCCGCTGTCTTTATTGTACCTGTTACGGTGGTGTCGGAGAGCATTACATTGCCTTCGTCGCCGCTGTAAATGTTCGAAAGAGCGGAGAATGTTACGTCAACATTGAGGTTTGCGGGGTCATATTCACGGCTTACCGCAGCAGAGGTTACATAAACCGTTCTCTGCTTTACGTTTACATTGCCGTTTACGTATACGAAGTTGTAGTTATCGCTTTCGTATCTGCCGTCGATGCTTACCGTATATGTGCCGACATCACTGCCCGCCTGATAAGCGCACTTAAGAAGAATGTAGCCTGCGAGATCCTTTACGGTATCGGCACCTGTGAGGCCTCTGACCGTTGTGTAATATGTAGGCTCATTGTCGCCGTACGTGATATTGAAAGATGCCGCTGTTACGGTTACGGTTGCCTTCTGTACATCGAATGCGACTTCATAGGAAACCGTTGCGTAGTTCGCCGTGTCCGCAGGTGTATAGACAGCTGTGTAAGTGTGACTGCCTGCTGTCGGAACAACGTTCTTGACATCAGCCGCCCACTGCCAGCGAGAGTCACCGAGGCTTATATCGGACAGGTGCTTGCCTGCGTCATATGTTACGGTGCCGACATCGGGAATGGGATAATCGGGAGTTGCCTTCTGAATTTCAACACTGAGTGTGTCGAGGTTTGTTATTTCAAGAACATAGTTAGCGCTCTTGTTGCCGATAAGCTGAACATCGGATACGGATACCTTCTGAAGACCGGCATGGTAATCCGCCGCCTTGCCCTTTGCCTTTGCTTCGTCTATACGAACGGAAGCGGAGGAGTCAGCGGGGGCGATTGACGCTGTGTTAATCTCAAACGAGAGGTCAACGTCATAGTTGTTTGCTTCATACTCTCTTGACTGAGCGACAGCCTTCGCAAGAAGCTTTCTTGCTGTGATATTGGCCTTGCCGCCGTTTTCGAGAGATGTGACAATTGTGTAGTTGTCGGCATCCGCACCGGTAAGTGTTGCCTCGGTGCAGGTTACGGTTTTGCCCGTGCCGACGTTTGCGTCTGCAAATACGAATGATGCCTTGCCGAGCTTTACATCATCGGAGCCTATCTTGCCGCTCTCGGTGTATGTATAATCGGTGGCGTTTGCGTAACCGTCATATGTCTTGTCGTTAACCGTAAAGGCGACATTGTAGGAAGCCTTGGATATAACGAGTGTGCCGACAAAGAGGTTTGTTGCGGGTGAATATACAACCGTGCTTGTGCCTGTTTCTATTGTCTTGCCGTTTGCATCGGTTGTGATGCTTGTATAGGAGGGTGTTGCGATATCAACCGTTACTGTGTATGTGCCGGCAGCCTTCGGAAGGGTTGTCGAGCCGTTGTACTTAACGGTTATGTCACCGATACGGGCATATGCCGTCTTGCCGGTAAGCTGTTTGATTGAAACGGAATGTGTCTTGCCGTCATAGACAACGGTATTCGAGCCGCCGAAAGTCATGCCGTCAATTGAGAAATACTCGGCAAAGCTTGATGTGTTGAATATTTCGGATACATCCGTAAGCTGAGGAGCTATCTTTGTTGTGGTGTAGCTCGCTGTGCCCTCATAATAGCCTGTTGCGGTTGCCGTTACGGTAACTGTAAGGTTCTCCTGAGCGGCGTTGAGTATAAGTGACTTGCCTGTGCCGAGCTGTACGCCGTTTGAATCCTTCCAGACGTATGTATAAGCGCCCTCTTCATTCGGGTCAAGTCCCGAAACGTCAACTGTAAGAGTTGAACCTGTCATCGGGTTGCCTGTTACTGCAAGTGAGCCTTCGATGGGCTTCTTGTTTACTACGAGTGAAATTGTAAGGTTCTTAACGGTGTTGTAGTTATCGGTGTCATCGGGAATAAATGTTGCGGTGTAGTCATTCCAGGGAGTTGATCTCCAGCCGGGTGCGGTTGCGGATTCATCATATTCATAATGACCTGCAACATCTACTGTGCCGCCTGTAAATACCGCATCGGCAAGAGTCTGACCGTAAACTATTGTTGCAGACGGATACGCCGTGATGGTCGGTTCAGCCTTTACAACGGTAATTGTGCTGTTTTCAACTGATACGGTGTAGTTTGTGAATGTGGCTTCGCTTATATCGATATAGAAGCGGTAGCCTTCATCGTTAACGGGTGAACCCTTAGCATAGTCTGTGCCGAATTTGATTGTGCCTGTCGCAACGGTATTTATGTTCTGTCCGTTCTTTGCACCGACAAGCTTTACATGCTTTGCAAGCTCTGTTTCGGTGGGTGTGTCGGAGTTATATTTTACCGTGAAGTTCTGAGCAGTGATTGTAAGAACTGCGGGCTTTACGGTAAGAGTGCCGTTTACAATTTTAACAGTGTAGTTCTCGGAGCAGGTGAAACTCTGAGTAGCTCTTATAGAGTATGTGCCGACGTTGCCGTTTGTAGCCTGGCTGTAATCGGTAGTAAGGTTAAACTGAGGAGCCGAGCCGTTCGCGGTTATTGCGTTTTCGGTATCGTCGCCGACAAGACGGGACTCATCAAATGTGACGCTTGCCGCAGCGGCTACAAAGTTTTCGCCGTAGGATATTTCCGAATCCGAAACCGTGAATACTATTTCACGGGGGTTAACTGTGATAAGACCGTTCTCGGTTGTGAATGTATAGTTGCCGTTTACGTCAACAAGGTTGGGAGCGGAGATATATACGGCATAACCCGTGTCATTCTTCTTATCGCCCTGCTTGTAGTCGGTGCTTACGGTAATGTTGCCGCTTGTTGTTACGGCATCAATGTTAAAGTCGGGGTCATTTGCCGCAGTGTATGTGAAAGCGGTAATATTGGGAATGTTGTCGCCGTATGAAACCTCACCCTTATAGGAGATAACAACGGGTGTGGGCTTGATTGTTACGGGAACATCAAATTCAACGCTCTCATAGTTTGCGGAATCGGAGGGAGTAAATACCGCCTTGTAGCTGTTTACATTAACGGTGGGGTTGGTCGAGGGGGATGCCCACTGCCATTTGCCTTCAATGTTGAATGCCTCAAGGGATATATCGGCGAGTGTTCTGTTTCTCTGATAGAACATATCTGCAACCGTGGGTGTTGTCACGGCGGGTGTCGCCTTTGTGATCTCAACTGTGAGCTTGTCGCCGGTGTCGAATGTAATCTGCTTAAGTGAATAGCAGGAGCTTCTGCCGCCTGTGAAGTTGGCCGCTACGGCACTGTCGTAGATGCCGCCGACTTCTCTTGTGCCGGCACCGTTGTTTGCGAGATTGCCTTCGATATTCTTTACGGAAATATCATCGGCACCGTATTTGCCGTCGATAATCTCAAACTTAACGGTAACATTATAGTTATCGGGATTGTACGCACGGCTGACAGCGGATGCCTTAACGGTAACCTCTCTCGTGTTTACGGTGAGGAAGCCGACAGGGTTGTTTTCGGAATCGCCGGGAACAAGATTTATGTTGTAGTTTTTGAGAATGTCAAGCGAATAGTTCTTGAAGTCCGCTTTTATTGCGTATGTGCCGACAAGAGTTTCACCTGCTTTATAGGGAGTCCAGTAGCCGCCGATGCTGAGTGTATACTGAACATTTTCGGCAAGTGTCGCCTTTGCGGTGTCGTTGTCAAGCTCCTTGCCGACAAGACCGTCAAAGAATGTTGTAAACGCCGTGTCGAAATCGGTTTCGCCGTATGTTACTATTGCCGTCTGAGGCTTAAGATACAGCTCCGCTTTGTCTGCGGTATAATTTACTGTGAATGCAGTCTGCTGATAGTTATATGAGCTCGAAGCGGGTGTCCACAGAATTTCAACCGTGCCCGAACCTGCGTCCTTATAACCGGAACCGTCAACGGCATTCTTGAATGAGAATGTACCTGCGGGCTTTTCACCGTTTACACCGTCGGCGATAAAGGACGAAAGACCGAGAACCTCATTGAGCTTCTGACCGTATGTAAGGTTAACCTTCTGAACAAGTGTGCCTCTTGTTACGCTTGCGGGAGTAATATTAAGCTCAAACGTAAGGCTCTTGCCGTATCTGTTTTTATAGAGTGCGGTGTCTTTGCCGTATTCTGTGTTGTCGTCGATTGTTGCTGTTACGGAGTACTTACCTACATTTGTGGGGAGTGTGGTATCTTCTCCGGAGACTGTGGTACCGTCGGCAAGTGTGCCTGTCCATGAGTAGTGGACATCGATTTTGCTTGAGTTGTTCTTGTTGCAGTTATAGTCGGCCGTGCAGTCGGTGCTGTTTCTGGTTTCGGTAACCGTAAGACCGATGTCACTTGCAAGAATGGGCTTACCGGTATAAACCGCATTGCTGCTTGCGACCTTAATGTCAATGTTTGCCGGAGTGCGTCTGACATAGTCGATGAAGATATAGAGAGGCTGAGTCGAGTTTGAGGGGGTTGCAGAATCGGCACTGCCGGTAAAGTCTTTTATAACCGTACCTTTTTTGCCTGTTACGTTAAACTCGGAGAAACGCTCGGTTGTTGTTGTATATGCAATACTCTTAAGCTGCCAGTAGTTGTCATTATAG
>CAZTWO010000126.1:0-5644 GCA_964617965.1 uncultured Ruminococcus sp.
TGTTTTGTCTCAAAAATTTTTCGATTTTTTTCACATTTTTCAAAATTATCCCATTGCAACGAAAATTCCCCCGAACGGAGCTGAAATTTATAATTCTTCACGAAAAGCACAGAAACAGACAGTATAATTAACAATTAAGAATTAACAATTAACAATATCGGAAGTCCTTCGGACTTGGATTATATAGCTTCGCAAAAGATTAGATTATTGCACTTCTTAATAGTCTGACCGATGCAGTGTCTATTTTGCGAATGTACTGTAATTTACGGAAAGGATGAGTATTCTCCTGTTTCAGCCATGTCCGGACTTGTGTTTTCAGGACAAGACAACAGCTCTGAATTTTGTGCATAGCAAAAGAGTATTTCTAAAATTTGCATTTCCGGGCTGTTCTGCCCATACAAACGCAAAAATCCTTCCACCCTCAACACGTGACAGGTGGAAGGATTGAAAGGATTTCTTTGACGCTGTTGGCACTTTTTCAAAAATGGTCTAAGCTTTATAGTCTTTCCGCATTCCCGGTGTACGGATATTTCCGGGCATATTCGAGTGCTTTTTGATTGAACTCACCGGGAGCCATCGTATCGAAATACTGACGCTGCCACTTTGTATAATCGAACTTTTCTCTGATGAGTATGGAAATAAAGTACTCCGCTTCAACAACACCAAGTTTCTCTGTCAGGCATTCCATCCCACGATTCATGATATCAACAGTATTAGGTATCATTCTTCTCCCTCCGTTTCCATAATAAATTCAACAGGCGTAACCAATTTAATTCTGTCAGTCTTGTACTTCAAAAGCCGAACATCTGTGGAGATGAAATAGTCACACTTCGCATAAATGGCCGATGCTACATGATATGCATCCTTCTCCTTCACGCCTGTCTCCATTATTTTCTCAGCTATCGGCTTAATAATCTCCGTTCTTTCCGGTCCTACATAGCCGTTCATATTATTCTGTATACGCAAGAAAAGTATACAGCCCTTTTTATATTCTTCGCTCATGTAAATTGCTTATAGTTATACGAAGCTGACTCCACACTCCAAACTCCACTCTACATGCAACTGCTCCTTGCTCCTTGCTCCTTGCTCACTTCAATAAAGCCCTTCCTCCACCGCACTGTACATCATCTCAAAGTCTTCTTCCGAATTTATCGTAACGGTGTCAAGCATCAGCGAGCCGCTGAAGAGGTCATTTACAAGAGCATCGCATTTTTCGGCACTGCCCGAGGTGCATACGGTTATTACGGCACGATCACGAAAATCGAAGTCACCCGCAAAGGTGTACACCGCCATGGGCAGATTTTCTTCCCACATCGGCGTTATAAGAATAAGCGCAACGCAGTCCTTAAGCGTCTTTATGCCGTTTTTCAATATCGGACGGGCGTTTTCTTCAAGCTCTTTTTTTGCCGTCGCCGCACGCTCTTCCTCATTGTCGGAATAGCCGTTAACTGTCTCTATTGCGTACACTGCCGCACCGTCAAGTTTTTCGCTAAGTGCTTCGGCCGCTTTTTTCGACAGCTCATCATAGGCGAAATATGCGATTATCGTCTCTTTGCCTTCGTATTCGTCTGTTGCACTCTCGGTCACATTTTCGGTTGTTTCAACAGCCGCATTGTCCGTTTCATCCTCCTGTTTTGCCCCGCAGGAGCAGAGAAGCAGAAAGAGAAAAGCGAAAAGTACCGCTAAAGTCGATTTTAATTTTTTCACACTGATACCACCATAAAAATATAATGCAGAATGTAGAATGCATAATGCATAATGAAGGAAAACGCAGAAGCGTTTTGGATTATAAAGCAATGTCCGGTAATAAATTAATCGCCGGCGGAGCTTCAACTCCACACTCCACTCTCCACACTCCACACTCGGCGAAGCACCACTGCTCCTTGCTCACTCACCAAGGTATGCCTTCTTAACCTGATCATTATTAAGCAGCTCATCACCCTTGCCCTCAAGCGTGATTGTGCCGGTTTCGAGAACATACGCTCTGTCTGCGATTGAGAGGGCTTTCTTTGCATTCTGTTCAACAAGCAGAACGGTTACGCCCTGTGAATGGAACTTCTTTATCATCGAGAAAACCTGATCGACAAGAAGCGGTGACAGACCCATTGAAGGCTCATCGAGCATCAGAAGCTTCGGGTGACTCATCATGGCTCTGCCCATTGCGAGCATCTGCTGTTCGCCGCCCGAGAGAGTGCCGGCAACCTGCTTTCTGCGTTCGCCGAGACGGGGGAACATTTCACATATGCCGTCAATATCCTCTTTTATCTTGCTCTTATCCTTCTGAGAATAAGCGCCGAGAACGAGGTTTTCGTAAACGGTCAGCTCCTGAAAAACACGTCTGCCTTCGGGCACCTGGCTCATGCCCATTGACACAAGCTTGTAGCCCGGGACTTTTGTGATATCCTGTCCGTTATATGTTACCGTGCCGCTTTTTATGGGGATAAGTCCCATAATGCTCTGCATGGTTGTTGTCTTGCCTGCTCCGTTTGCACCGATAAGGGACACAATTTCGCCCTCTTCGACGTGGAAGCTGATTGATTTAAGAGCGCGGATAACGCCGTAGTTTACTTCAAGATTTTTTACATCAAGCAATGTCATTTCCGTGCCTCCTTATTCGCCGATATACGCTTTTATGACTTCGGGATTGTTGAGTGCTTCATCCGTCTTGCCCTGTGCCAGAACAGTGCCGAAGTTTAGAACCGTTACTTCATCGCAAAGACCCGACACGAACTTCATGTCATGCTCAATAAGCAGAATGGTCATATCGAATTTATCGCGGATTTCTTTTACTATACGCATAAGATCCGCCGTCTCGTTGGGGTTCATACCGGCGGCAGGCTCGTCAAGAAGAAGCAGAACGGGATTTGTCGCGAGCGCACGTGCGATTTCAAGCTTTCTCTGTTTGCCGTAAGGAAGGTTGTACGCCAGGTTGTTGCGTTCATCCTCAAGTCCGACAATGGCGAGAATTTCCTTCGCTCTTGCACGCATATTCTTTTCGCATTTATAGTGTGCGGGCAGACGAAGCATAGAAGCAAATGCGCTGCACTTGAACTCGGGCTGATTGTGAAGACCGACCATAACATTTCTTATGACGCTCATATTATTGAAAAGTCGAATGTTCTGAAAGGTTCTGGCTATGCCCTTGTGGTTTATCTGCTCCTGTGTTTTGCCCTTGAGCTCTTCTCCGTTAAGATAGAATGTGCCCGTTGTCGGCTGATAAACACCCGTAAGCAGATTGAATATGGTAGTCTTGCCTGCGCCGTTGGGACCTACAAGACCGTAAAGCTGTTTTTTCTTTATTTCGAGATTGACATTCTGAACGGCTTTAAGTCCGCCGAAGGAAATGCCGAGATCTTCTGTTTTAAGAACTACGTCACTCATTGGCTTTTTCCTCCTTTTGCGGGTTTGTCGGCCTTGTCCGGTTCATATACACCGTTGGGCTGAATGTCTGTTGTGAGAATTTCGTCCATCTTTATCTTTGTGGGAACAACCGTCCAGTCGGCTATATCGTCGGTAATCTGAGAGGGGTCTGCCTTTTTCGCACGGCGGCGGGCCATAATAGCGGAGGGTGTGATTTTGTCTTTAAGCTTCGAGAACGCCGGAGCATTGTTGAAGATTATAAGGAAGATAAGGATGAGAGCGTATATAAGGTTCTTGTATGCGGCTGCATCACCGGACAGATTCTTCTGAAGCCAGAAGTTAACGAAGGTGATAAGCGCGGCGGCGACTATCGAGCCGTTGAGGCTTGCCATGCCGCCCAGAACAACCATAACAAGAATTTCTATCGAGTAGTTATAAGAGAATGCGGAGTAAAGAATAGGTGTCGTGTAGTGACCGTAGATAACGCCCGCGATGCCTGCGAAGAATGCGGCAATAACAAAAACAAGGAGCTTGTAGAACGTTACGTTTATGCCCATTGCCTTTGCGGCGATTTCGTTATCTCTTATAGCGGTTATCGCTCTGCCGTGCTTTGAACGGATAAGGTTCTGAATAAGGAACAGAACTATAAGAGCCACTATAAACACGACTATATAAAGTGTTGTGTCTTTTCGTGTGTCATATTTAATCGTCTTTGTTGAAAGACCCATTGCGCCGCCGAATACCGACAGGTTTTTGCACACCGTACGCACGATTTCGCCGAACGCCAGAGTAACAATCGCGAGGTAGTCGCCCTTAAGACGAAGTGCGGGCAGACCGACTATAAAGCCGAAGAACGCCGCCGCAAGACCGCCGACAAGCATTGATATTATGAGAACAACAAGCTTGCTGGGGATTTTATCGATAAGCTGCATTGCGACATACGAACCGAGATATGCGCCTACGCACATAAATCCGGCGTGGCCGAGGGAAAGTTCACCCAGAAAGCCGACAACAAGGTTAAGCGATGTCGCAAGAATGATTGAATAACCGATCTGAACAAACAGGTTTGCCGTGCTCATCGGCAGAGCACCGAGCTTCTGCGCTATGAATGCGCCGATAAGAGCAGCAAGAATAAGTGCATAACCGATGTAATATTTGGGTTTGAATTTGTTAAGAAATGCGTTCTTTGCCATTTATTACACCTTCTCTCTTCTCTTCTTGCCGAGGAGTCCTATCGGGCGGACAAGAAGTATTATTATAAGCAATGCGAACTCAACAGCCGTTGTATACGATGACAGTGCCGGGATTGACTGGCAGACCTTTTCGACAACGCCAAGAAGTATTCCGCCTATCATGGCGCCGGGGATTGAGCCGATGCCGCCGATAACGGATGCTGTGAACGCTTTAATTCCGGGCATGGCACCCAGAGTAGGTTCTGCGGACGGAATCTGCATAAGATAGAACACACTCGCACATGCGGCAAGTGCCGAACCTATTGCGAAGGTAATTGTTATAATCTTGTTTACGTTGATGCCCATAAGCTGTGCGGCACCTCTGTCTTCGGACACAGCCTGCATTGCTCTGCCCGTGTTTGTCCTGTTGACGAACAGTGTGAGCAGAACCATAAGAACGGCACCGACAAGAAGAGTTATAATCGACGATACGCTTATTGACACACTGCCGAGCTTTACCGTGCCGAAATTGCCTATTGTGACATTCTGCGGTTTTGCGCCGTATATAATCTGTGCCAGACTCTGCAGAAGATAGCTGACACCGATTGCCGTAATAAGAACAGCCAGAGGGGACGCTCCGCGAAGGGGCTTATACGCCAGCTTTTCCATTACAACACCGAAAACGGTGCATACCACTACCGAGATTGCCACACCGAGGACGATATGACCGTCAAGTGCGAGTGTGGTGTATATTGCGTACGCACCGACCATTATTATGTCGCCGTGGGCGAAGTTCAGCATTTTGGCAATGCCGTAAACCATGGTATAGCCGAGAGCTATAAGCGCGAATATCGCACCGAGACTCAGGCCGTCGATTAAGATGCTCATGGGTATCTCTCCTTTATTCAATTAGCAATTAGCAATATTTACAATGCATAATTCATAATGCATAATGCATAATGAATGAAAACGCTAAAGCGTTTTGGATTATAAAGCTCCGCCGCTTGCGAAGCTCAACTGCTCCTTGCTCCTTGCTCCTTGCTAACTTTTGCTTCTCACTATATACGCCTTTGTTGCCGGAGAGTTTTCCTCCCCGGCAACAAGGACTTTAT
>CAZTWO010000127.1:0-5639 GCA_964617965.1 uncultured Ruminococcus sp.
GTGATTATCTTATTTCCGTTGTAGCTGATAGCGGCGTAATCACCGAAAGAACCGCACTGTTTACCGTCCACAGTCGCGCCCATGGCTTCTGCGGCGTCTTCGATGAGGAGAGCCCCGTGCTTTTCACAGATCTTTTTAATCTCATCAATACGGCCGGGGAAACCGTAAAGCTCGGCACAGACAACGAGCTTGACATCGGGATAAAGTTCAAAAGCTTTCTCCAGCGCAACCGGGTCCATATTCCATGATGACTCTTCTGTGTCGATAAATACCGGAATGCCGCCTTCATAAACAACAGGGTTCAGTGTGGCATCAAAGGTCATATCGGAGCAGAAGACTTTCTTGCCTTCCAAAGCACCGTGGCTTATCGCCTGTCTCCCGTAGAGTTTTTCACCTGCAAGCTTACAGCACAGGTGCAGAGCCGCAGTGCAGGAGCTGAGTCCCACTGCGTACTTCATACCGGCCTTTTCAGCCGCGATACGCTCAACTTCATTTATATTGACTCCGACCGTGCTCATCCAGTTGGTGTCAAAAGCTTCGGTCATATACTTGAGCTCTTCGCCGTGCATGGTGGGAGTCGCCAGCCACACTTTATTTTCAAATCTTTCTATGCCGCGAAAACGCTCATCCTGTAAATAATTCAACTTCGTACTCTCCTATCTTTCCACATTACTGCAGAGTTCTTTTTATCTTCATGTCCACACGGCTCTCGTCGGCAGAACTGTCTTTACATCTATCCACTCGGGTATAGGTCTGAATTACACTTTTTTATGACACATCAATGCAGATACCTTATGCATCTGCAACCCGTATTTCACTAAAAGTGGCGAAAAGGCATTAAGGTCATCTGTCTACCCACCTTATGCGTCTGCAACCCGTATTTTCAGGAAGCTGCTGTTTGGGTAATTAGAACAGCGAAAACCTATGTTTTGCATACAATATTTTGCCTGTTGGTCTGACTTTGCGGTATATTTCTTCATACACCGCCGCCGCAGACAAAAATGCGGGTTGCAGACGCACGAGGTTCAAAATCACATAAGCAAAATACGGTTAAACGGCAAATCATTGCTCCGAGGGGTGATATGTCGTGACGACGCTTTTCACAAGTGAGCGGATTTCTTTTTCTTTGCCGTCATAGGCGGCGTTCATAAGCATCTGAAGCTGATTCAGGAATGTATCAATATCAAACGGAATGGGATTTCCGATGTGAATCAGCTTGTTGGGAGTAGTGCGAAGCCCCTCTTCGGACATCAGCTTTTCTTCATAAAGCTTTTCGCCCGGGCGAAGTCCCGTATACTCAATTTTTATATCAACATCGGGACGGAAGCCCGAAAGTCGAATCAGATTTCGTGCGAGACTGTCGATTTTGACGGGATCACCCATATCAAGGACGAAAATCTCGCCGCCCTTGGCGTATGTGCCTGCCTGCAAAACAAGCGATGCAGCCTCCGGTATGGTCATAAAATAGCGGATAATATCGGGATGCGTAACCGTCACCGGTCCGCCCTTTGCAATCTGCTCCTTAAAACGCGGAACAACAGAGCCGTTGCTGCCTAGCACATTGCCGAAACGAACGGCGACAAACTCGGTTGTCGGTTTCGTACCCTTCATGCGCAGTGCGGTCATACTGCCGTCCTCATCGTCATTATGGACATGAAGACACGGAAGCTCTTGGGCTTTGCCTTCACTAATCTTATGAGCAAAAGACTGAATTACCATCTCGCACAGACGCTTTGATGCACCCATTATATTGGTGGGGTTAACAGCCTTATCGGTGGAGATAAGCACAAATCTCTTGCAGCCGTTAATCATTGCGGCATATGCGGTTTTGTATGTGCCGATTGCATTGTTCTTTATGGACTCGCACGGGCTGTCTTCCATAAGCGGAACATGCTTGTGTGCCGCCGCATGATAGACAATCTCGGGTTTATACTGTTCGAAAACCTGCCCTATTCTGCGGCTGTCACGTACAGAGCCGATAAGAACGGAGAGCTTAAGGTTCGGATATTTATCACGAAGCTCAAGCTGTATTGCGTGGGCGTTGTTTTCATAGATATCAAAAATTATAAGGTGCTTGGGGTTATGCGACGCTATCTGTCGGCAAAGCTCACTGCCGATTGAACCGCCGCCGCCCGTAACAAGAATGGTCTTGCCCTGAATAAAATCGAATATTTTCTGCATATCGACCTTAACGGGGTCACGACCGAGCAGGTCCTCAACGGAAACCTTCTGCATCTGACTTACGAATATATTTCCGCTGACAAACTGATACATTCCGGGGAGATTTTTAAGTTCACACTCGGTCTCTTTGCATATATCGAGAATGTCGCGTCTTGTCTGTGCAGAAGCACTGGGTATGGCAAGAAAAATTTTATCGATTTTATATTTTTCGACATTGAGAAGAATTTCGTCTCTGCCGCCAACGACCTTTACGCCGTCAATGTAGCGTCCCCACTTTGTCTTGTCGTCATCGATGATACAGCAGACATGATCGGTTACTTCCTGTGCATTCTGAATGTCACGAAGAATAAGACGACCGGCAGAACCTGCGCCGATAAGCATAACTCTGCCCGTGTACGAACGTGCAGCCGATAATCTGTTACGCTCAAGCAAAACAAATCTGTATGCAAATCGGACAGCAACCAAAAGAACACACTGAACGGAAATACCGACAAGATAATATGAAATCGGCATACGGGCAAAAATTACAGTAATACCGAAAACATGAATTACACCGAGAATCAACGAGGCAAGTATAATTCTTTTCAGTTCTGTAAAACTTGCATACTTCCACACACTTTTATAAAGACGCAAAACCCAGCAGATAATGACAGTTGCCAGTGCATAAATCGGTGCAAATTTTAACCATGAATACAGATAGTTGTCGGGTATCTGAGAAAATCTGCAGTCAAATCTCAGCCAAAGTGCTACAAAGTACGAACCGACAGACACAACTATGTCATACAGCATTAAAAAGAATGTTGCAACACTAAAATGCAAATTCGCTTTACCTGTCATTGCATCTGTTTCTCGGATATTACCCTTCAAAACTTTATCCCCCTGAAAAACAATTAACTTAAAGTGAAAGCTTCTTTTTGATAACCTTTACACTTTTTTCAAAATCGGCATAATTATTTCCAAGCATATGCATATCACTGCCTATATAACTGATGCTTCCATCCTCTATCCACTGCATCAGATGTTTGCGTCCGAATGAGTGTGCAAGCTTTTCAACGTTAAGTTGCATTGTAACCCCATCTTCGATAAGTGTTTCTATATCGTTAACGGGATATCTGTCAACATGTGCCATTACGACATGAATTTCATCTTTATCGAGAAGTCTGTAAAGCGTATCCCAAACGGAATCCGACCAATCTGTAAACGGCATTTCAAGCAGAAGAAGATTTGTCCCTTCAAGGCACAGCTTCTCAAGACCGTCCATGCGGTCGAGTCGGTCGCAAATGAGAACCTCAGCTCCAAGCAGAATTTTAGGAGAACCGGCAGGCAGAGCCGACTTAAGTTTTTCTGCACAATGAGTACGGCGAGCCAGAAATGTTTCGATATTTTCCCGATGCGGATAGAAATGCGGTGTAGCGCAACATGTTTTTATTCCGACGGCTTTTGCCATCTCAACCTGTTTTAAAGAAGTTTCCAAACTGTCACTGCCATGATCGCACTTAGGCAAAATATGCGAATGGAAGTCAAGAGTCAGATCAATACTCATTACATTAATCCTTCTTTATTCGTTTTTAGTATTAGAATATTCGTACTGATATTTGTTTTCGTATTTATACTTATAAGAATATTTACCGGTTGATTTGGGGTTAATACCGTTGAGAACAACACCGCAGAGATTTCCGCCGGAATTTCTGACAGCAGTAAGAGCATCGGAAAGCTCCTCTTTTGTTGTAGAACCGGATCTGATAACAACAACCATACCGTCAACAAAGGAAGAAATAATCTGAGCATCGGCAACTGTATTTATAGGCGGAGTATCTATGATAACATAATCATATCTTTTTGCACACTGCTCAACAAAAAATCTCATTCGTTCGGATGAAAGCAACTCCGACGGGTTTGGAGGAATAGTGCCGGTGCAGACAATCCACAGAGGCAAATCACAGACTTTTGAAATCTCAAGCTGGCTGAAGCCCGCAAGGAAGTCGCACAGACCGTATTTGTTCTTTATCTGCCAGAGCTTACGCTGAGTGGGTTTACGCATATCGGCATCTATGAGGAGCACTTTTTTGCCGAGCATAGCAAAGCTGATTGCGATATTTGCAGATGTAAGACTCTTGCCCTCACTGGGATGCGCACTTGTTACGGAGAAAACTGTGCAGGGACCCTTCTTGTTGCCGGACATACAAAATGTCATGCCGGTTCTGAGTTTAACATAAGCCTCTTTAACGGCGAAGGGCGAATCATTGTTAAGCAAACGCTTACGGTTAATATCTATTGAATCTTTTTTGTATCTTTTCTCTTCTTTTGTCATGCGTTTTTTATTTTTATCTGGCATCGTAACGAACCTCCCCACCATCTGTAACTGCCCACGGTCTGCCTGTATTTTCAGTTGAATCATTATAAGGAATCTCGCCTAAAACAGTTATATCAATATCGGAAATATCTTCGGAAACATAGATAACGGTATCGGACATCATTTTGATAACGATAATCAGCGCAACAACCATAAGACCGACAACCGCACCTATTGCGGCATCAAAAAGTGTTCGCGGAGAGGACTGCTTTGTTGCAACATCAGGCTGATCAACAACCGCAACACCGCCGGCCTTTGTTATCTTTTCAACGACACCGGAAGCAGAAGTCGCAAACGCCTGAGCCACACGACAGGCAAACTCGGCATCGGTTGACGTGATAACAACTTCAAGAAGCTGAGTAGAACTTACAACGGAAACGCTTGTCATACTGCTTAACTGTTCTCTTGTGATATTGGCATCTGAACCGAGATTTTTAAGAACCTCATCAAGCATTGTGTTGCTTGCCAGTATTTTCGAATATGTTGTGGCAAGACTCGAAGCTGCCTGCAAGTCGGAACTGTTAATGGACTCACTCGCACTTTTGTCACTGTTGTAAACATAAAAACTGACTTTTGATTCATATTTCGGCTCAACTAATACGCTGACAGCAAAATAAGTACCTATACCTGCAACAACAGCGGCAAGTATAAGCCAATAGAATTTTCGAAGGAGCAAGCGCAAAACAGCGAGAATATCAATCTCAAGCGTTTTTTCCTGACCTTGATTTTGGTTGTTGTTAGTCATAAGAATTTCAAAACCCCCGTTTTTCTTTTCTGATTATAACAAATAAAATTGCATATGACATTATAGTTTAATCGGAATTGTTTGTCAAGCTTCTCACGCTCAAAAACAACCTGTCACAGGCAAAAGCAATAGATAAGAATGAACACTAATTTGACAACATGCTTGAATTTTACAAATATTTACAATTTGTTCACTTTCCGTTATGAAATATTGCAAGAAAAAATGACTAAACAATTGCATCGTTTAAGCTATAACGACAATGTAAAGTCATCTGAAGATAATTGTTCTTTTGTCACAGGAGAAACAGAAGCTCATTACTTGTACTTGCTTGTCAAGTACAAGTCTGCTATGCGTAGTATA
>CAZTWO010000128.1:0-5635 GCA_964617965.1 uncultured Ruminococcus sp.
ATGATTTTTGGCGTAGCGACTAATGAGGACCGGCGGTAGCGGTCCGACAAACCGAAGCCAACAGACAAAAATCATCCGGTGAATGATTTTTGGCGTAGCGACTAATGAGGACCGGCGGTAGCGGTCCGACAAACCGACAGTCACAAGGAGCAGTGTCGGATGAATTAACAATTAACAATTAAGAATTAATAATTTCGGAAGGCACGATGTGCCTTGGATTATAAAGCTACGCAAAAAATTCAATTTAAACTAAGCAGTCAGTTCAAATGTCTGCGTAGCTGTATAAATCAAGTCCGCAGGACTTCCGACATTATGCATTCTTCATTATGCATTCTGCATTGGATAAAAGCATTAATGTAGTTAATTTAAATTTTGTATTGTAAATGCACTCGAAAAATTATATAATGGACATATATATCGAAAAGAGAGGCGTGAACAGCATGAATGATGTAACAGCTCTATACAAAGAGTGGTGCGAAAAGGCGACCGACCCCGCAATCAGAGAAGAGCTTAAAGCGATTGAAGGCAAGGATGATGAGATAACAGACCGTTTCTGGCAGGATCTCTCCTTCGGCACTGCGGGTCTCAGAGGCGTTCTCGGTGCCGGCACAAACAGAATGAACATATATACAGTTCGCAAGGCTACCGAAGGTCTTTGCAGATACTTAAACGACGATTTTAAGAATCCGTCATGCGTCATAGGCTATGATTCACGCATTAACAGCTCGCTTTTCGCAAAAGAAGCGGCGTGTGTGCTTGCCGCCGGCGGCGTAAAGGTATATCTCTTCAAAGAGCTTATCCCCACTCCCATTGTCGCATACAGTGTCAGAGAGTTAAAATGCAGCTCCGGTATTATAATCACCGCAAGCCATAATCCCTCAAAATACAACGGCTACAAGTGCTATGACGAACGCGGCTATCAGATGACAGACGCGGCGGCGGATAAGACACTCGCCTACATAAACAAGATTGATATGTTCTCGGATGTCGGCACGGTTGATTTTGACACTGCGGTAAAAGAGGGCAAAATCAGCTATGTTCCCGATGAAGTTATCGATAAATTCTATGACCTTGTAAAGTCACGTGTAATAAATGATGATGTCATTAAGAATGCAGGTCTGAGCGTAATATACACTCCCCTCAACGGCACAGGCAATAAGCCCGTCAGACGCATTCTCGATATGATTGGCATTAAGGATGTCACGGTTGTTCCGACACAGGAAAATCCCGACGGCAACTTCCCTACCTGCCCGTTCCCGAATCCCGAAATCAGAGAGGCGTTTAACGAGGCGCTGAAGCTTGCCGAAAACAAAAAGGCGGATCTGCTTCTTGCGACCGACCCCGACTGCGACAGAGTGGGCATTGCCGTTCTTAATAAGGGGGAATATACGCTCCTCACGGGCAACGACGTCGGCTGTCTGCTTGTTGATTATATTCTCTCTCAGAAAAAAGCAAAAGGCACACTCTGTGAGCATCCGATTATCATAAAATCAATCGTCACCACCGATATGGCAACAAGAATTGCCGAGAGCTACGGTGCGGAAGTTATAAATACGCTCACTGGCTTCAAGTACATGGGCGAATACATAACAATGCTCGAAGAAAAGGGCGAAGCCGACAGATTTGAAATGGCATTCGAAGAGAGCTACGGCTACCTTACAGGACCTCACACCCGTGACAAGGACGCCGTCAACGGCTCTATGATGATATGCGAAATGGCATCGTACTATAAATCAATCGGCAAGACACTGATTGACGCAATGAACGATCTTTATAAGCGTTTCGGTCACTGGAAAAACTCGCTGTTCAACTTCTACTTTGAAGGTGCCGACGGCATGACAAAGATGGTCGGCATTATGGACACGCTCAGAAATTCAACTCCCGATGTACTCGGCAATCAGCCGGTTAAGACGGTCGACGACTACAAGCTTTCGGTTTCTCTTGACAAGTTAAGCGGCAAAACAACACCGATAACACTTCCGAAGTCGAATGTGATTATAATGACGCTCGACAACGGCGACAAGGTTGTTGTCCGTCCGGCGGGCACCGAGCCGAAGATAAAGGTTTATATAATGGCTAACGGCGCGTGCCCCAGGTGTGCCGAGAAGCAGACCGAGTCTTATAAAAAAGAAATTCTTGAGATGCTGGGAATAGGTGAATAAAATGAACAGAAAATTTACACGAATAGTCGCAATTATCCTTGCCGTGCTTATGGCACTCAGTGTTTGTGCGGTCGCGATATACGCAATCTTCTGATAAAAGAACGGGAGGAAAATCCATGAAACACAACAAGGTTATAAAAGTCATATCAATGCTTCTGGCGGCAATAATGATTTGTTCATTTCCGCTGACGGCAGGTGCGGTTATCTATGACAGCACCGATACGGCTCTCGTTTATGTCCCTGACATGGGCGACATAAGCCTTTATAAGACAAACAAGTCAAGCTCCGCATTCAGCGTTGACACCGAGACGCTTGTATTCAAGGTCGGCAGTGAAACGTTTAACAGCAGTGCAATTGACGTGCTGACGGGTCTTGCCATTGCGTCGCAGGAGAGCAACACGACAAGCGGTGTCACCAAGGCGGCTGCGGGCATCAAAATGATGTTCCGTGACATAGGAATGGACGAATACGGCAATTCCGAGGACGAAAACGTAGGCGCACTCGAATATCGCCGTCCCGTGACCGAAAACACAACCGAAGATATCTACACCGAGAACATTGAAGCTCTCGTAAAATATGCCGACGGAAAAATCCCCACCGACAACATCTATGTTTTCAACTACGACTGGCGTCTTGACCCCACCGAGAATGCCGACAAGCTGATGGATTACATTGATTTTCTTATGGCCAAGCCCTCTTTGAGCCGTGTGGCGCTTGTTTCGGGCGGCACAGGCGGCAATGTGGTTAACAGCTACCTTTACGCACATATGGATCACGCCAGGAAATATCTGCGTTCATGCGTATTTCTCGATTCAGACGCAATGGGCAGTTCGCTTATCGGCGGCATTATGAGCGGCGACATTATCAAAGGTGTAACAATTAAAGAAGGTGACGATATTTTCGATATCGGCACGTCCATAAAAGAAGCTATTAACGGCAAGGATGTCGGTGACGCACTTGCAAGATATATCGAGCAGGATCCGGGCGGATTTTTCACTACGCTTCTTGCAAAATACATGGGCGAAAACAACTATGCCGAGCTCTGGGTCAAGGTAGGACTTGTTATATTCTCGCAGATAGCACAGAAGGAAGAGCTTCTTAACATGATCGGCAAAGGCTACAAATCCGTGTTGAGCTCCAACAAAAATTCGCTCTACAATCTGGCTATAAAAGATGTCATGAAGTATACCCCCGGGTTCTGGGCACTTGTCCCGGAAGAAGACTACGAGGACGCAATAAAGATGATGTTCGGTTCAAGAGCCTCCATGTCAAAGGAGCTTCTCGAAAAGATAGAGAACTACCGCACGGTGCTCGCAAACACTCAGAGCACTCTTGAAGAAGCACAGTCAAGCGGAATAAACACATGCATTGTTGCGGGTTACGGCTTGCAGATTCTGCCCGTAACGGCAAGAATTGACGAGCAGTCCGACGGTCTTGTAGCGACGAGATATGCAGGCTTCGGCGTAAAGACAGGCGACATTGACAGCAGCATAAAAACGACAACGACATGCACATACGGCAATCATTCACACATGGAGCCGAATAAATATGTTGACGCTTCAACGTGCTTTTTGCCCGAAAACACATGGTTTATATGCAACCATAAGAATATGGAGTACACGCACGAAACGGCGGTTGATTTTATTCTGTGGCTTGCGCTTTCGGATAAACAGCGTACGATTTACGATTCGGATGCATATCCGCAGTACATGAGAAAAGCGGTTCTCGGAGGCAAGGTTTATGCCTACACAAACGCCACGGACGTTGACCTGAACGATTATCTTTACGGTGACCTGAACGTTGACGGCGGCATAAGCGTTGAGGACGCACGTATCGCTCTCAGATACGCAGTCGGACTTGAAAGCGAGCCTTCGCGCATTCTCAAAAAGGTCGGCGATGTTGACGGCGACGGCAGAATCTCGGTAAAGGACGCAAGATACATTCTCAGATATGCGATAAGACTGGATGACACATTCCCGGTATTGCAGAAGTAAGATAATAATTTAAGCAAATAAAGAAAGCCTCGGTTGATAGCCGGGGCTTTTTCAATTAGCAATTAGCAATTAGCAATTAGCAATTGGAAATAACATTACAGAAGCTTGATAATTGTGGTCTGCATGACGACAGCATACAAGAAAATACCTGCGTTTTCATAAAAGCAGAACAAAGCCTTCCTTTGACCTTCTTTCATTGCAGCACACTTTTTGGATTTTATATAAAGTGTGCGGGCTTTATTTTTAACTTACACACTTTATTTTACGCTCTCATTCATTCTGCATAACAAACAGCATACAACAAAACGCTGCATTTTTATAAAAGCAGAGCATGGCCTTCCTTTGAACTTTTTTTATTGCAGCACACTTTTTGGATTTTGTATAAAATGTGCCGGCTGTATTTTTAACTTACACACTTTATTTTACACTCTCAGCCGGTTTTTTTTCAATTAGCAATTAGCAAAGCGCAATTAGCAATTATAAATGACATTTCGGAAGATTAATAATTATCAGTCTATATGATACAGCATTGGGCAAAACACCTGCGTTTTCATAAAAGCAGGACAAGGCCTACCTTTGACATTCTTTCTTTAATTGCAGCATACTATTTGGATTTTGTATAAAATGTGCCGGCTGTATTTTTAAATTACACACTTTATTTTACACTCTCACCCGTTTTTTTCAATTAACAATTAGCAAAGTGCAATTAGCAATTATAAATGACATTTCGGAAGATTAATAATTATCAGTCTACATAACGACAGCGAACAATAAAATACCTGCATTTTCACAAGAGCAGGGCATAGCCGTCATACCGCTTACGCTTCTGACGGCATGGTGTACCGGCTCGCTATCCTCGCCGGCTTTTCTCCTCAACGCCTTACGGCGTCTCGTCGGTGTGCCGCTCGTCGTCGGCGCTCACGCCGCCTCCTCGCAGCCGAAGCCCTCGTCGCTCGCTGTCGCTCACTCCTCGCAGCCGAAGCCCTCGTCGCTCGCTGTCGCTCACTCCTCGCAGCCGAAGCCCTCGTCGCTCGCTGTCGCTCACTCCTCGGGCTTCGGGCTCGTCGCTCGCTCCTGCCCTTGGCAGTCGCTCGCTCCTCGCCCCATGCCTCCTCAACGCCTTACGGCGTCTCGTCGGCATCCGCTCGCTTCGCTCGCGGCACGGCTCGCTTTGCTCGCCTCCACACCCTATTTTTCCGTCAAACAAAAAAGGCTATGACAAAGCAATCAACTTTATCATAGCCTTATTTTCAGGCTTACGCCTGCCCAATTAACAAAACATCAAAGTTTATTTTGATTATTCCGTTCTTTCAGATTCTTTATATCTTTCTGTTCGATTTCAGGAATCAATATTTATCCACATAGAATGCAATTACTTGTACTTGCTTGTCAAGTACAAGTCTGCTATGCGTAGTATAGCAAACCACATTTATATACATTATCCATGTGATTTGTCTTTATTTTTTTGTTTTGCAATTT
>CAZTWO010000129.1:0-2830 GCA_964617965.1 uncultured Ruminococcus sp.
CATTATACATTGGGCATGCGAGAAAGTGCGTGCCGCACTTTCTCACATGCTCTCGGGTGCCTCAACTTTAAGCAATCCGAGAACATTAGCAAGCACGGATTTTGTGCAGGCGCAAAGGAAAAGACGTGCGGTCATAAGATTTTCGTCGTCGACATCACAGCGGCAGGCGTTATAGAACTTATGGAACAGTGTCGCCAGCTCCACGGCGTAGCGTGTCATTTTTGACGGATCAAGAGCCTTTGCGGCACTCTCGACTTCACCTGTAAGGGATGCTATATGACGGATAAGTTCCTTTTCTTCATCCGCAGTCAGAAGCTTTGCCTGCTCTTTTGTGCAGTGAATTTCAGTTATTCCCTTTTCTGCCATTTTGCGGAAAATGGAGCAGATGCGGGCGTGTGCGTACTGGCAATAGTAAACGGGATTCTGTGAGCTTTCTTCAACCGCAAGTCCGAGATCGAAATCGCAGTGTGTGTTCGCTTCACGCATGTTGAAGAAAAATCTTGCGGCGTCAATCGGCACTTCATCAAGAAGAGTTACAAGCGTAATCGCTTTTCCGGAACGCTTGGACGCCTTTATTACCTCGCCGTCCTTTACAAGACGAACCATCTGCATAAGCACAACCCTGAGTCTGTCGGGGTCAACGCCGAGAGCCTGCAAAGCCGCCTTAAGTCTCGGCACATAGCCGTGATGATCGGCGCCCAAAATGTCAACCGCCATGTCAAAATTGCGTATGCAAAGCTTGTTATAATGATATGCAATGTCGGGTACTATATATGTTAAAAATCCGTTTGAACGGACAAGCACGAAATCCTTGTCACAGCCGAACTGCTCCGCCTTAAACCATACGGCGCCGTCCTGCTCATAAGTAAAGCCCTTTTCGGTCAGAAGCTCAACAACATGGCGGGCAGCACCCGAATTATGGAGTGTGCTCTCCTTAAACCATGTGTCATACTTTATTTTGTATTTGAGCAGATCACGCTCAAGACCTGCGATATTAAGCGGCAGAGCATAGTCAACAAGAGCCTTCTTGCGTTCCTCGTCGGATGTATGCATATATTTGTCGCCGTAAAGCTCTGCAAACTTTTCGGCGTGGTCGATTATATCCTGACCGTGATAGGAGTCTTCGGGCATCTCGATATCCTCACCGTAGTGCTGACGGTAACGGATATCAAGCGACAGACCGAATTTTTCTATCTGGTTGCCGCCGTCGTTTATGTAGAATTCACGCTCGGTTCTGTAACCCGCCCATGAGAGGACCTCCGCAAGGCAGTCGCCCATAGCGCCGCCTCTGGCATTGCCGACATGCATGGGGCCTGTAGGGTTGGCGGACACGAACTCAACAAGCGCGCTCTTGCCCCTGAACATATCGGAGTGGCCGTACATCTCGCCCTTTTCTTCGACATCCTTAAGGATATCGGCGTAATAGCTTTCGGACAGCGTGAAGTTGATAAAGCCCGAAACAGTCTCAACCTTGCCGAAATATGTACCGCTTAAATCCGCTTCGTCAACAATAGCCTGTGCTATTTTTGGAGGAGCGCATCTGAACACCCTCGCGTGTGCCATTGCGGCGTTTGTGGAATAGTCGCCGTTTTTTCTGTCGGCGGGAATTTCAACCTTAAAATCGGCAATCTCCGCTTCGGGCAAAGTCCCCTTCGCCTGTGCTTTCTTTATTGCCGCTGTTACTATATCGCTTACCTGCTTTTCGGCAAGACGTACTATGCTGCTCATACTGTATTTCCCTTTCAAAAAAAGATAATTACTGACAGTTAGCAAGGAGCAAGGAGCAAGGAGCAGTGTCGGAAGTCCTACGGACTTGATTTATATATGCTTCGCCTCTTGCAAAACTTAACTTCTGCTTGCCGGCTGTAAATTTTATTTCATTTCAGATTTTTGATTTTTTGTAATTGCCGACAGAATTCTTATTAACTCTTTGCAATCACTGTATATACTGTAAAAAGCGGCTTGTTCAATAAGTCCGCTTTCGTGGAGAAGTTCAAGCCAATACTCCGTTTCATTTGCTTCCTTGTAGGCAATGTACATTTTAGCATAAAAATCCGCCTTTGACTGTGCGTGTTCGGCTTCTTTTACATTCGCTCCTATACTTGTTCCACAACGAAGAACCTGTTTTGCCATAACATATTCTTTTTTATCTTCACACAAATATCTGTATAACCTGATAATTCGCAGTGCAAAAAGCTTGCTTTTATCTACAATAATACTGTTAACCATCATTTTCTGCTCCTTGCTCACTTACTCTGTTTCACCTTTTGCGAAGCTCACTGCTCACTGCTCCTTGCTCCTTGCTCCTTGCTCCTTTTCCTGTGCTTATATTGTACTGAATTCTATTATAACCTTCCTGTCTGCAGAATACACATCATTCAGATAGACAGCGTACACTGCTTCAAGTCTTCCGCCGTTTTCGTCGGCTGAGAATGATACTTTTTTGCCGTGAGTGCAAAGAGTAAGGTTTCCGTAGGGCGTGGCATACGGAGTTTCATGACGGGTATTTTCGGTTATGTGCATTTCCATGGGGCGTTTGCCTCGGCGTGAAATTGTAACGGTACTGCCGTTTCTGACAACAATATCGGTCGGAACAAGCTCGGCATTGTCAACATCAAGCTCATGATATGTTATAAGACAGCTGTCGCCGTCAAGCTCGACAATTCCCTCATATTTCGCCGTATCAAGCCCGTCCTCATCGCCCGTTGTTATTTTCAGAACAGAATTGTATCTCATTTCACCACAACCATATTATCGGATAAAAGTTTTTTGCATATATATTTAATTATACCACATATAAAAAAGAAAATCAATTGTAATGTACAACAAT
>CAZTWO010000129.1:2930-5617 GCA_964617965.1 uncultured Ruminococcus sp.
AAAAAAAATAACGGTCTGAACGACCGTTATATTTTAGCATGCTATAAAATTGTTCCATCACTCGTCAGTGACAGTTTTAGCTCATGCCTGAGTTTCGGGTGCTGCTGTGGTCGCTTCGTCCTTAACGATGCCGAGAGCCTTGAGTATAGCTGTGATAGCTGCGAAGAACTTCTGGATTATAAGGAGAATGCCGTTTGCATCGGGATCATTCCATGCTACTGTGCTTGCTTTCATTTGTTTCACCTCCGTTTAAAGATATTTTTTGCGTTATAATGCGATATCATAATAACACACCGCAAGCAAAATTACAACAACAATAAAATAACAATTCCAAAATTCAAGTGTTGTCAACATTTATGACACAATAAAAACACAATTCAAAATCCGTTAACATTTCGCTTTTTTACGCAATGCTGATTTCCCACGCGTCATAGCCTTCAATGTTTTTCCAGCATTTGAAGGTCTTTGTTTCGGTGTCGATATAGGCAAAATAGAAGCAGTTCGGCTCGTCCAGATCCTCGTTATTTTCTTTGTAGCCCTGGCAGAGGAAGGACGTAATGCCGTTCTTGGTTTCATAGCCCTCGCTGTGATGATGGCCGTGAATTGTCATAAGAAAATCGCTTGTACAGTCCGAAAAATCGTATGCATGTGTGTTGCCCTCGCTGTCGGTGAATACGCCGGAGGTCCTGTCTTTTCTCGCCTTGAGCATATCGACGAATGACGCCTTTACATTGCTGTCGCCTATGAATGTCTCGGAACCCGTAAACGTACTGCCGTCACGGCGGATAAGAGCATCATTGAAAAGATACGGATGTGCCAGAAGAACAATGTCGTTGTCATCCTTTGCCGAAAGAGCGGAAATTATGAACTCTGCCTGCTCGGACGTAATTTTGCCGTTATCGTAGGTCCAGGGGTAGCTCATGGGGTCAACTGTGAGATATGTCACATTGAACTGCTCGTCCGTTACGGTAAAGGCGTTCATATTTTCCGTGCCGACAGCGCCGTATGTCGAGAACCACTTGTTCATATCGGGCTGAGTGAGAAGCAGGTGGCTGTCATGATTGCCCGTTATCTCAATACGCTTTTCAGTCGGCAGATTGCGTGTTGCGTACTTATATTCGTTAAAGTCCGTTGAGTTATAGAGAAGCGTTACGGTGTCGCCGAGATTGATGATTTTCGATATTTTGCTCCAGTCGACGGTGTCGTTTATGAAGTCGAAAACCTCGCTGTTGTATTTTACAAGTCCGTGCTGATCGCTTGACATGATGAACGGAATTTTGTTTTCGTCGCCGTCAACTTCTTCTATAAACTCATTGTAATTGTCTATGATTACCTGCTGCCACGCCTCGTACTGCTGCGGTTTTTCGGTTTCAACGGGAACATCTATGCCGAAAATCGACAGCAGGAAGCTGATAAGAAGCATAATTTTTGTGACAAAACTCATACATTTTTCTCCTTGAATTTTCGCTTATTCTGTAACAAGTTTACAATCAATTTTGTGATATGTCAAGGGAAAAACAAGGTGAATTTAAGAAACGGGATTTTTCCGTATATGAAAATAGCTGTATAAATCGCAAGTGAAATAATGTCACAGCGGAAATATTTTGTGAAAATTAGCAGAAAAGCTACAAGAATATGAACAATTTGTAAATAATAAATCATCGCACAATCTTTGGCAATTTTGTATATTGTACTTTATTTTGTAATATGGTATTATGAAACTGCAATCAGTAGACATAAGGAGGTGCTCACAATGGATGAAACCACCACAAGCAGTGCAATAGCAGGCGATCTTTCGATGTCAAAGCTTGAAAGCTTCTTCGAGAAAATTCTCAGTGCTCTCAAAAAGTTCTTCGCATGGCTCGGTATTCTTATCTTGCCCAACGAGCAGGAGAAAGAAGATTATTCCGCTTATACCAACGCATAATCAGTTACAAAAAAAAGAGGTGTTCTAAATGAAAATAGATTTTTCCTGGAGTCTTGACGACTGGAAGAAGGTTTTCGATGAGTTCTTAAAGCTCATTTCAAACTTCCTTGCGGCATTCGGCATCAAACTGTTCCCCGACAGCGGCGGCTATGACGACAGCTGGGATATAGTTGAAACAACCACAAAGGCTGAAGCAACAACTGCCGAATAATCAATTCGATTATCCTTATATCATCAAAAGAGGTGAAATATAATGAACGACGCATTCCAGGCTTTCCTTCAGTTCCTTGTTGACCTGTTCTCCGCACTTTCAAAGTTCTTGGGCTTTGACGCTGATTTCGGCGATATGTTCGGCGTAACAACCACAACGCAGGCGACTTCCGACGAAACCACAAACGCATAATATTAATACTTAACCAAATAATATTTCAGAGGTGAAAACAGATGTCAAGTACCTTCGATTTTGCTTCCCTTCTTCAGTTCCTTATGTCCCTTTTTGAGGCATTCAAGAAGCTTGCAGAAAAGCTCGGCTTCAGCTTCGGCGACGAAGAGACCACAAAGGCCGACGAGACCACTACTGCTCAGGCATAATTTAACATTAAGCTATTTCTTACAAGTGAAAAGCTTGTCAGACATAAGCTTTTCATTAGAAAAGACCGGCTCACGCCGGTCTTTTTCTTTGCGGTAATTAAGGTTGAAGGTTAAATTGAATTTTGCGAAGCTATATAATTCAAGACACACAGTGTCTTCTTGTTATTGG
>CAZTWO010000130.1:0-5615 GCA_964617965.1 uncultured Ruminococcus sp.
TTCACAGGATGATTTTTGTCTGCGACATTATGCATTATGCATTCTACATTCTACATTAAAGGGGGCATTTTGTGCCTTCCGACATTGCTAATTGCTAACTGCTAATTGCTAATTGTGAAAAAAGGTCGAAGACCTTTTTATCAAAGCGTCTTCTTATACTGCTTCGGCGAGCACCCTTTAAGCTTCTTGAACACATTTATAAAATGGCTCGGCGACGAAAACGCCAGCTCCTGCGAAATGTCCGTTATGCTCTTCGCCGTTGTTATCAGCAGACGCTGTGCCTCGTTTACCTTCAGATAATTTACATATTCCTTGAAGCTCATTTTCATTACCTGCTTAAACGAGCGAGAAAAATAGCTGTAGCTCACATTGAATCTGTCCGCAACCTCTTTTTCGTCACAGCTGACGAAATTGTTGTTGACATATTCGACAGCGTCGCTTATTATCAGATACATATTGCCGGATGATGTGGGATACTCGACGTCATATCCTTTTTGAGCGAGAAAACTTATCAAATCACGGACAATCTTGAATATATCCCCGCGCATGGCAAGCTCGAAGCCGAGCGTGCGTTCGGTGTTCTCTTTGAGCAGGTCATTTATAAGCTCGGGTATCTTTGTCTGTGAAACAAATTCCGCCGGAATGATATTCGGATAAGACGCCAGGTTGCTGAGAAACGGCACAACATATTTTGCCTCGGCACTCGAAGCCGTGCCCGCACTCAGAACATCCGGGTGAAATTTCACACAGATATATTCGCTCTTTTTTGCGATTGACAGAAGGTCATGCACCTCATTTGAAATGATGATTGCAAGATCCCCCGCCGAAAAATCACTGCTTTTGCCGTTGAGCAGAAGTGAAATATGCCCCTCGACAAGATAAACAAGCTCCACGCTGTCGTGAAAATGGGCGTAGGACTCTGTATCATTGCCGTAAATGACACTTTTGTAGCAACTAACCGGTACTTTTTTTGTTTCTGTATCGGACATCTGAAACCCCTTCGATTCATGACAAAATTTTGCAAAATTCTCTAAAAAATATAATAGCAAATTTGCCGTTAAAATGCTACACTGTAATTATTAAGTTTTTATTAATCTTTCCAAATTAACAATAAAAAGGAGACCTGAAAAATGATACGTGTTCTTGTATGGAACGAATTCAGACATGAGCTTGACCCCAACTGTGAGGCCCACGAGGTTTATCCCGAGGGTATGCACAAGGCAATCGCCGATTTCCTCGGCAAGGAGGACGACATTGTTGTCGAAACCGCCACACTTGATGACGAAAACTGCGGCATAACAAAAGAGCGTCTTGAAAACACCGATGTTATCATCTGGTGGGGGCACTGCCATCACGGCGATGTACCCGATGAAGTAGCAGAACTGGTTCAGAACGCCGTTCTCAACGGTATGGGTGCGATTTTCCTTCACTCCGCTCACAAGAGCAAGCCCTTTACACGCCTTATGGGCACTTCCTGCTCGCTTGTATGGAGAGAGTCGGGCGACATGGAGCGTGTCTGGGTTACAAAACCTTCTCACCCCATCGCACAGGGTATTGACACCTGCTTTGAGCTTCCTCACGATGAGACCTACGGCGAACCCTTCGGCATTCCGAATCCGGATGAAGTTGTTTTCATGGGCTGGTATACCGGCGGCGAGGTTTTCCGTTCCGGTGTGACATTCACACGTGACAACGGCAAAATATTCTATTTCCAGCCCGGCCACGAGACTTTCCCCACATACTACGATAAAAATATTCAGCGTGTCATAATAAACGCCGTTCGCTGGGCCGCCCCCACAATCCGCGTCAAAAACGCCCAGGACTGCCCCTGCGTCAAGAGCAGAAACGAGAACTGATTGAGTCTGTACAGGCGAAAATGGCGAAAAATCGTTATTGATATTCCCGTTTTCCTGTGCTATTATATGTAAGGTTTAAAGAAAATACGACAGAAAAGAAGGCTATTTATGAAAGAACTCGTTATAAACTGCGGCAGTTCATCACTCAAGTACACCGTTTTTGAAATGCCCGAAGGCAAAGAGCTTTGCAACGGCATTTTTCAGCAGCTTACAACCGACAAACCCACATTTACCCACAAGCTTCCCAATGCCGAGGGCAAAATGGTTAAGGTAGAAAACGACACTCCGCTCACTCCCATGGCAGACCATGCGGACGCTATAAAAATTCTCGTTAAGGCTCTCACCGATCCCGAAAAGGGCGTTATGAAAGACATCGGCGAGATTAAGGCGGTCGGTCACCGTGTTCTCCACGGCGGCAGCAAGTTCAGCGGTTCGGTCAGAGTTAACGAGGCCGTCAAAGAGGCTATCACAGAGTGTATTCCTCTCGGACCTCTTCACAACCCCGCAAACCTTAAGGGTATAAACGCGTTTGAAGAGCTTCTGCCCGGTGTTCCTCAGGTTGCGGTTTTCGATACAGCGTTCCATCAGACAATGCCCGACTATGCATATATGTATGCTCTTCCTTATAAATATTACGAGGAGGACGGCATCCGCCGCTACGGCTTCCATGGCACTTCGCACAGATACGTAAGCGAGAGATGCATTGACCTTCTCGGCAATCCCGAGCACAGCAAGATAGTTTCCTGCCACCTCGGCAACGGCTCATCTATTTCAGCCGTTGTGGATGGCAAATGTCTTGATACCACAATGGGTCTTACTCCTCTTGAAGGCATCATGATGGGCACACGCTGCGGCTCAATCGATCCCGCTATTGTTACTACCATTATGAAAAAAGAGGGTCTTACACCCGATGAGATGGACTCACTCATGAATAAAAAGAGCGGTATGCTCGGCCTCTCCGGCACAAGCGACAACCGTACAATCGAGTCCAGAGCCAAAGAAGGCGACGAGAGAGCAAAGCTTGTCGAAAGCATGTTCTGCCACCAGCTCACAAAATATATCGGCTCATTTGCGGCTGCCATGGGCGGTGTCGATGCGGTTCTGTTCACAGGCGGCATCGGCGAAAACAACCCCCAGTACAGAACACGTGTTGCCGAAAAGCTCAAGTTCCTCGGTGTTGAAATCGACGAGGAAAAGAACGCTCTCAGAGGCAAGGAAATCGAAATTTCCACCCCCGACAGCAAGGTAAAGCTCTTTGTTATCCCCACAAATGAGGAACTCATGATAGCAAAGGATACCTACGAGCTTCTGTAAATTCGCATGCATAATTTTCAATAAAACACCCCGTCGGCTGTTTTTCGGTCGGCGGGGTGTTTTGTGCTTTCTCAAAAAAATTTTGCGGTCTGCTATACTACGCATAGCAGACTTGTGCTTGACAAGCAAGCACAAGTGATGAACTGCTATTGACGGTTAAAAGTTCTTTTGTCGCGGGACTTTTGAGTGTAGGAAGGCGACGAAAATTGTGGAGAAAGGAGGTAAAATCACATGTTTTGCAGAAACTGCGGAAATGAAGTAAACGAGAATGCGGCTGCTTGTCTCAGCTGCGGAGCCGACCCCAAAAGAGGAGAAAATTTCTGTCCTAACTGCGGTGTCAAAACGAACGCGAATCAGGTTATTTGTACTGCGTGCGGTGTGTCGCTGAAAAACACAGGAAGTGTAGGCGGAATAGGTAGTTCTTCTAAAATGTTAATCGGACTTCTTGCGTGCATACCGGTAATTTCCGATTTTGGTATTCACTACTACTTAATGCATGATATGAAGAAATTTAAACTTAATATTATTGTGCTGATTGTCAGCTTTGTTGCCTGTTTCCTTTTCGGGATCGGTACACTTGGACTTCTCGGACTTTGGATTTATAATCTTATTTTCGGTATAAACGTGCTTACCGGCAAGATAACCGAGGATGCAGAAGGAAATCCGTTGACTTGACAAGTCGTTTCTTTATTATCAAAAAAAAGAGCGGTATTCTTATTGTGAATACCGTTCTTTTTGTTGTTTAGCTAAAATGACATAGACATATTTTTCTGTGTAAATCACAGTCTGTATAGTGTAACTGACACTTTTTTCCGATTTTGGATGTTCGCGGGATTGTTCTTTTGCTGTACCGCAAAATATTATTGTTAAAATTGTATCATAATTTGCCGTCTGCGTGGGCGGCGTTGTCTAATTTTTCGCTTGAAAAGTACTTTATATTGTGATAACATTATAGTGTATGTGCAAGATGTTGTTTTGGACGGTGATATAAATGCAGCAATGCGATATGTGCCTCAATAACGCCTACGACGAAGAATTCGGTGAATACAGATGCCTTATAGACTTCGACGAAGACGAGACGGAGGATTTTTTTATGCACAACAGGCGAGGCTGTCCTTATTATGACCCGTCTGACGAATACAGTATTGTAAAGAAACAGAACTAAAAGGAGTACCAAAAAGTGAAAACTGATGTTGTTATAGTCGGCGCAGGCCCTGCGGGAATATTTACCGCTCTAGAAATGCTCAGAAAGGGCTGCAAAAAGAAAATAGTCATCATAGAAAAGGGCAAGGCAATCGAAAACCGCCACTGTCCCAAGCAGAAAACAAAGGTCTGCATGAACTGCAAGCCCAACTGCCATATTACAACAGGCTTTTCGGGCGCGGGTGCTTTTTCGGACGGCAAGCTGTCGTTAAGCTATGAAGTCGGCGGCGATTTTCCGTCACTCATCGGTGAACAGAACGCTCAGGATCTTATAGATTATACCGATAAAATATATCTTGAGTTCGGTGCGGATACCCATGTTGAGGGCATAAACGCCACCGAGGAAGTAAAGGCCATACGCAAAAGAGCAATCAGCGCAGGTCTTAAGCTCGTTGACTGCCCCATAAGACATCTGGGCACCGAGAAAGCACAGGAGCTTTATTACGCAATCGAACAGCACCTTCTTAATAACGGTGTTGAAATCATATTCAGCTGTGAATGCACGGGACTGCTTCTCGATAACGACAACGGCAAGTGCCTAGGCATAGTCGCCACCGACAGCAGAGGTGACTTTGAGATAAGAGCCGAGCATACCATAATCGCAACAGGCAGAAGAGGCGCGGACTGGCTCGAGAAAATCTGCGCTCAGTATAACATTGCTCATCAGCCCGGCACGGTTGACATCGGTGTCCGTGTTGAAGTCAGAAACGAGGTCATGGAGAAGGTAAACGAGGCTCTCTATGAGTCTAAGCTTATCGGCTATCCCCGTCCGTTTAAGAACAAGGTCCGTACATTCTGTCAGAACCCCGGCGGATTTGTAAGTCAGGAGAATTACGATAATGACCTCGCAGTTGTAAACGGTCATTCATACAAAGAGCTCAAATCCGACAACACAAACCTCGCTATACTTGTATCTCACAATTTCTCGACACCCTTCAATCAGCCTATTGAATACGCTCAGAAGGTCGGCGAGCTTACAAATATGCTTGCGAACGGTCATATTCTCGTTCAGCGTTTCGGCGATATTCTTGACGGCAAACGCACGTGGCCGAAGGAGCTTATGCAGTCAAACCTTCGTCCCACTCTGCCCGATGCCGTTGCAGGTGATATCACTGCCGCCATGCCTTACAGAGCCATGATTAACATAATCAACTTTATTCAGGCGGTCGACTGCGTTGTACCGGGATTTGCCGCATATGAAACGCTTCTCTATTCACCCGAACTCAAGTTCTATTCAAACCG
>CAZTWO010000131.1:0-5598 GCA_964617965.1 uncultured Ruminococcus sp.
ACTGCCTGCAACTTCCCATTGACACTGCCCCTTTTTTGCGGTAAAATTACTCTGTTTATGAGAAAATATCGCAGCATGGCGATTATTTATGGGGTGGATAAAGAATGAACACAGAAAAGGCTAACAAAGAAACAAATAAAACAAAAGAAACCAAAGACGCAAAAAGCACCGGTACCGAGGCGGCAAAAACCAAAAACAAAGAAAAGTCATCCTCCAGGTCACCTAAAACGCCCAATACGGCTAAACTGCTTAAAGAGATAATGGATAACCACGGTATGTCCATAAATATGCTCGACAAAGAGAGCGATATCAACAAGGGCGTGCTTTCAAAAATTCTGAACTGCGATGTCAACATGAGCACTGTCAACTTCCAAAAGCTGTTGTCGTCTCTGCCGTTTACAGGTGAGGAGAAAAAGGAATTTTACATTTCCTATTATTCCGAGATGTACGGACAAAATGTAATTTCCTCAATCGAAAAGATTATTTCTCAGTACAATTCCGTCAACGATAATCAGACGAGCTTTACTATTACAAAGGGGCTCGACACTGTTCCCGATGGTGGTTTTCTTAACGGCAAGCAGAATATTTACGGTGCGATTTATGACATAACACAGAACGCCGAATGGGTCTATACGAATTTCTCTTTCGACTATGACGGCGGTGTGCTTGACGATTATTTCTATTCTCTTGTATCGGATGAGAGCAAAGAGCTTTCACTTGTTCATTTTATAGAGTTCTATAAAATCGACTGCACCGACGAAAACATCAAAACATATATTCGTACGCTCAGATATATGAATAAGAAGAGCTTCCCCGTAAGTCTGCCGTCAGACAAAAAGGTTGCAGGTCTGTCTCCGCTGCCGTTTTTTGTTTACAGTGACAACGGACTTGTTTTCTTCGGTGATGATATGGGGCTTCTTGTCAGTGACAAAAACGCTCTTGACGCATTTTCATTCTATGCAAAACAGCTTGAAAAGGACGCCAAACCCTGCGGTGTTCACCTGAACAATCTTTTTGAACTTAAAAATGTTACATCCGCATCGTCAACGACAAAGCTTACACAGTATTACTCTCTTCAGACGTATCCGTGCATAGTATTTTTCCTGTCGCTCGATGACATTATGGCTGTCGCGAACCCCGAAGGAAAGTTAGATCTGCCACTTACATACGAACAGCAGGTACAGCTTTTCTATGCGTATTATGAAAATTACGGCAGGCTTATAGGTAAATTTAGCAAATCAATCTGTTCTGTTGAGGGGCTTGATGATTTTGCTCTTACCGGCAGATTTATTGAGGCTCCGAGGGCTTTTTCTAAACCGTTTTCTCCCGAAATGAGAATACATCTTCTCGATCGTGTCGCCGAAATGATTGAAAAAGACAGAGCCTTTGTTGTCGACAGCAAAAAACTGAAAATTCCGCAGGATATTTCATTGTGCTTTGATAACGCAGGTGTCAGCTTTTTCGGTGACGCCGATAAAGACTATGTTGGAGGTGCATTTTACGGCTTCGTTGATACACCTCAGTTTATCACGGCATTCAGTCTCTTGCCGGAGTATCTTGTAAACTGCGGTTATGTATATGAAAAAGAAAATGCCCTGCGTTACATTGAAAACGCCAAGGCAATAGCAAGATGTCAGATTACGGAGAAATAAAAAATGACGGCGACAAAATATTTACAGCAGCTTTTTAAGAAATATAACCCTTCCGTTAACGGAATCGGCCGCATCGCGAAAATAAACGGCGGCATTTTAAGTCAGTATATAAACGGCAAAAGAGAAATAAAGGACTTCGACACATATGTAAGAATCGCAAAGGCAATGGGTGTGTCAGACAGAGAATACACTAAGCTCTGTGACCTTTATTTTACGGAAGTGTATTCGTCATCGGAGCTTGACGCGGCAAAGACGATTATAGCCGAATTGCCGTGTGTTATGAATGATGCTTCAGTTTTTCCGGTGAAAAAATCGGCGGATATGCTGACCGACGGCTGTCTTGCAAACAAAGAACAGATCGACAGCGTGATATTTTCACTCTGTGAAAAATCAAACGGAAATATCTATACAAATATTCCGTTTACGGATAAGGCAATTGACGACTGCCTTTTCTCTTTGTCACAAAAAGAAAACATAAATTTAATCAGATTTTTTGAGACGAGTGATGACGCACCCGATACGGATGACATACGTGCGCTTATGCGTACACTCAGATTTTTCAGATGCGAATGTTTCCCCTATGTCGTCGCAAAATCGCATAGTATCGACAATACGGATATTTTCCCGTATTTTGTTGTCACCGAAAACGGATTTGTCATGTGTAATGAGTCCTTCGGCATTCTTTCTTCCGATACACAGGCGACACGCAAAATTGCCGAAAAGGCCGAAAAAATCAGGGCATCGGCAAAGCAGTTCGGCAAAAGACTTGAGAATATTCTTGATCTTGTGTCTTTCGGCGGCACCGATATAAACAAATCGGTTGAAACGGGTTACGTCAGTGCTTTTCCGTGTGTCGGTCCCTATCTTACGAGAGATGATATTGCGGCATCGGCTAATGATATTCCGAATATAGACGCACTTATTGACATATGCTATGCACATTACTCTCACACCGGAGACTGCGTTATAGCAAAATATACAACACAGAAGGGTATTTTCGATTTCGCAAAAACCGGGAATTTTTATAGTATACCCCCTATGTTTGTTCACGGACTTCCCGCGAAAAACAGGCGCGATGTGCTTGACAGAATAGCCGCCGATATTGAAAACGACACTTTGTTCATAATAAACACCGATGTACTGAGCATTCCGGACGAATTCATAATGGATTATGAGGGTGCCAATGTCGCTCTGACGGCATTTGACGACAGTGTTGAGCAGTTCTGCGTTTCGGATATCTATCATAAGACAAATTCACCGTATTACATGAAACTCGCAAAACTTTTTCTTCAGTATCTTAAAAACGGCAGATATACCTACGATAAGCAGGCGGCTCTGCACATAGTTGAGTGCGCAAAGGAGCTTGCTGTCTAAGCTGCGAAGCAGCTTTGATAATTAAGAATTAAGAATGCATAATGCATAATGAAGGAAAACACTGCGTGTTTTGGATTATATAGCTTCGCTGACCATTAACTTATGCATACAAATCAGTTTTTATGTCTGCGGAGCTTTATAAATCAAGTCCGCAGGACTTCCGACATTATGCATTCTACATTCTACATTCTACATTCTACATTCTATTTTTGCATTCTGCATTTTGTATTGTAATAATCACAGTGGGAGTGTGGTATATGTCTCTTTACCTCGACAATTCCGCCACGACAAGGGTCTGCCCCGAAGCGGCAGAAGCGGCAACGGATGCCATGACAGTGAATTTCGGCAATCCGTCATCAACTCATAAAACAGGCATTCGCGCGAAAACAGTGCTCGAGCAGTCCCGTAAGAGTGTTGCCGACAGAATGGGTGTTTCTGCGGATGAGATTTATTTTTCCCATTCCGGTACGCTTGCCAATAACACGGCGATTTTCGGTGCCGTAAAAGCTAAAAAAAACAGGGGCAACAGAATTGTTACCACCTCTCTTGAGCATCCGAGTGTCGCGAGAGTCATGGACGAGCTTGAAAACGAAGGGTATGAGGTTATTCGTCTCGCTCCGAACGAAAACGGTTCATTCTCCGCCGAAGAAATGGCGAACGCCGTAAATGACAAGACAATTCTTGTAAGCACCATGTATGTAAATAACGAAACGGGAGCAATAAATCCCGTTGAGTGCATAAAGAAGATTGTCGATGCGGCAAAATCCCCGGCTCTTATTCATGTCGACGCAATTCAGGCGTTCGGCAAAATCGATGTCCGCCCCAAAAAGCTCGGTGTTGATTTTGTCAGTGTCAGCGGTCACAAAATCCACGCTCCCAAGGGTATAGGAGCACTTTATATCAGAAAAGGGGTTAATATCCGTCCGTTCGTTCTGGGCGGCGGACAGGAGAACGGACTTTTTTCGGGAACGGAAAATATGCCCGCAATCGCCGGTCTTGGTGCGGCGGTTAATGCTCTGCCCGACACAAAAAAACAGCTCGGCGTAATGCGTGAGCTGAATGCATATCTCAGAAGCGAGCTTGTTAAAATCCCGGGTGTTGAAATAAACTCCCCCGAAAACGGCCTGCCGTATATATTAAACATCTCGTTAGTCGGTATACCGAGCCAGGTTGCGGTAAACTTTTTGTCCGAAAAAGAAATATATGTTTCCTCGGGTTCGGCATGCAAACGAGGTCACCGCAGTGAGGTTCTGACCGCCATGGGGCTTGCTCCCGAGAGAATAGACAGCGCAATACGCGTGTCCATGAGCCGCTTTACGACAAAAGACGAACTGCAGGTTTTTGTGTCCGCCGTAAATGATGCTGTGAATACCTTAAGAAGAAAATAAACGGAGACTTAAATGAAAGAAATTATACTTATAAAAGACGGTGAGCTTGCTCTCAAAGGGCTCAACCGTTCCATGTTTGAAGACATTCTTATAAAAAATATGAAGGCGAAGCTCTCGAAAACAGGTGATTTTACCTTCAGAAAAGCCCAGTCGACTGTTACGATAGCGCCGAATGACGACGATATCGACATGGATGAAGCGATAGAAAAGCTGCAGACCGTTTTCGGTATTGTCGGTCTCTCTCGCTGTGCCGTATGCGAAAAGGATATCGAGATTATAAAGCAGATTGCGCCCGACTATCTCTCGGACGATCTGCGTACAGCACGCACATTCAAGGTCACCGCAAAGCGTGCGGATAAAAAATTCCCGATGGGTTCGCCCGAAATCTGCGACGAGGTCGGCGGTGCGATATTATCGAAATTTCATCATCTGAAGGTTGATGTCCATAACCCCGATGTAACCGTGTCCGTTGAAATAAGAGACACCGCGGCATATATTCACGGCAAGCAGATTAAGGGTGCGGGCGGAATGCCCTCAGGCACCGGCGGGCGTGTCGGTCTGCTTATATCGGGCGGTATAGATTCCCCCGTTGCCGGCTACATGATGGCAAAAAGGGGAGCTAAAATCACCGCGATTCATTTTGCGTCCCCGCCGTATACTTCCGAGCTTGCCGAAATGAAGGTGCATGAACTTCTTGGTAAGGTTGCGGTATATTCGGGCAGAGTTAATCTGTTCACCGTGCCTTTTACCGAAATTCAGCTTGCGATAAAAGACAATTGCCCCGAAGAAATGTTTACTGTTACCATGCGCCGTGTCATGATGCGTCTTGCGTCTAAAATCGCCGACTGGCAGGGCTGTGACGCACTTGTGACAGGCGAGAGCCTGGGGCAGGTCGCAAGCCAGACCATAAAGGCGATAAGATGCTCCGATGAATGCGCCGATATGCCGGTGTTCCGTCCGTGCATAGGTATGGACAAAAACGAGATTGTCGAAATCTCTCGCAAAATGGAAGCGTTTGATATTTCAATTCGTCCGTATGAGGACTGCTGTACGGTGTTCACACCCCGTCACCCCAGAACCCGCCCGACACCCGAGCTTGCACGTGAGGTCGAGAACATGCTCCCCGATGAAGACGCCATGATTCAGAGAGCGTTTGACGGCGCAGTGCTGAAGGTCATCGAAGA
>CAZTWO010000132.1:0-2068 GCA_964617965.1 uncultured Ruminococcus sp.
TGATTTTTGGCGTAGCGACTAATGAGGACCGGCGGCAGCGGTCCGACAATCCGAAGCCAACAGACAAAAATCATCCGGTGAATGATTTTTGGCGTAGCGACTAATGAGGACCGTCGGCAGCGGTCCGTCAATCCGAAGCCAACAGACAAAAATCATCCGGTGAATGATTTTTGGCTGCGACATTCTTAATTCTTAATTATAAAAGCGGCTCCGCCAAAATCCCACACCTTGCGAAGCAACTCCACTCTCCAAACTCCAAACTCCACTCTTGTAGAGGCGAAGCTTTATAAATCCAAGACACGCAGTGTCTTCCGACACTGCTCCTTGCTCACTGTCATTGCTAATTATTCTGCGTTTTTACCAGTGCTTCGTACGCTCCATTCAGCCGCATCAGCTCTTCATGCGTGCCGATTTCCTTAATTTCTCCGGCATCTATAACTGCGATTCTGTCGGCATTTTTGACTGTCGACAATCTGTGAGCGATAACAATTGTTGTGCGGCCCGATGACAGCTTTTCAAATGTACTCTGAATTTTTGCCTCGGTCACACTGTCAAGAGCGGAGGTCGCTTCATCCAGAATCAGAATCGGCGGATTTTTCAGAAAAATTCGTGCAATTGAAATACGCTGTTTCTGTCCGCCCGAGAGAAGCACGCCGCGTTCGCCGACATTTGTCTCAAAACCGTCCGGCATTGCCATAATGTCATCATAAATTTCAGCCGCTTTCGCAGCGTTAATTATTTCTTCCATGGTGGCGTCCGTCTTGCCGTAACGAATATTTTCGGCGATAGTATCCGCAAAAAGAAAAACATCCTGTGAGACAACGCCGATATTTCGGTGAAGTGACTCCTGCGTGACGCTGCGCACATCGTATCCGTCAATTTCGATGCTGCCGTCGCTAACATCATAGAATCGGGGTATAAGGCGTCCGAGTGTTGTCTTGCCGCCGCCAGACGACCCGACAAAAGCAATCATTTCACCCTGGTTTATTGACATTGAAATATGATTTAATATTCTTTTTTCCGTACGGTAATTAAACGAAACATCGTTAATATCGATTCTGCCTTTTACATCGGTCAGTTCCTTTGCGTTCTCGGCATCCTTAAGTGTCGGTTCGGTTCGCATCAGCTCCACAAAACGATGAAGTCCCGCCGTGCCGTTCGCAATCAGCTCTGCCGAAGTTGCCAGCTTTCTGACCGGAGAAACAAATGTTGCGACATAAAGACTGAATGTAATCAGATCAATGGAATTGAGCCTGTCCTTCATAATAAGCGCGCCGCCGACCGCAATCACGACAGCGGACATGGAGGAGAGGAAAAATTCCATAACGGCATTGAATTTTCCCATTGCTTTATAATATCCGTATTTTGCATTGCGGTAGCTTACATTCGCATGGTCAAATTTTTTCAGCTCCGTCTCTTCATTCGCGAATTCCTTGGCTGTGCGAATCCCCGACAACCCCGACTCAAAATCGGCATTTATTGACGCAGTCGTCTTTTTCACATTGCGGGAAGTGTTTCTCATCGCACTCCTGTAATGCAGTACAGCCGTCAGAAAAATCGGAAGCATAACGGCAATCACAAGTGCCAGACGCCACTGTATCCGAAACATGACAATCAGCGCGCCGATTATTGTCACAGTCGAAATGAAAATATCCTCCGGACCGTGGTGCGCAAGCTCGGTAATATCAAACAGATCGGAAGTCAGACGGCTCATCAGCTGACCGACACGGTTATTATCAAAATAGTCATAGCCGAGAGTCTGCATATGGCGAAACAGATCACGCCTTATATCCGTCTCAACCCGTATGCCGAAAATATGCCCCCAGTTTACAATTACAAAAGAAAACACGGATCTCAGGACATATCCGACAAACGCCGCAATCATAATCGCCCAGAATGTCCCCCACTTATTCTGCGGAAGCAGTGTATACATGCACCACCGGGACACAGCCGGAAAAGCCAGATCTATCAGCGCAATAGCCAGCGCACAGACCATATCCAGCACAAACAGCCCCATATGCGGCCTGAAATACGACAGAAAAATCCGAAACTCCGACTTATTTCTATA
>CAZTWO010000132.1:2168-5563 GCA_964617965.1 uncultured Ruminococcus sp.
ATTGCTAATTGCTAATTGCCCAAACGCTTCCCCAATACACTCCGCAATCCTCGCCGTCGACGCCGCATACGGCGTATATTTTTCCGCCGCACACTCCCCGGCTTTTCCGTGAAGATAGGACGCGACAATCATTGCGTCGAAAATCGGCACACCGGACGCACAGAGCGAGGTTATCATTCCGGTCAGGAGATCTCCGCTGCCGCCTCTTGAAAGTGCGGTACTGCCCGATGTGTTTACATATACCCGTCCGTCGGGGTCGGCTATAACCGTATTCACGCCCTTTAAGAGAACGTACACACCGTATTTTTTCGCAAACATCACGGCGGCTTTTTCTCGGGAATCGTTAATCTGCCCCGGTGTCATACCCATAAGCCTGCCCATTTCACCGGGATGAGGGGTAATCGCAACGGTCGCTTTTGTATTTTTGAGCATATCGGGATTTTTCGCGAGAATGTTTATCCCGTCGGCATCTATAATAAGTGTTCCGTCAAACGTACGCAGAACCGTATCGAGTACAGCCTCTGTATTTTCGGTAACGCCGAGTCCGCAGCCGACGGCGGCAGCATCGCAACCCGACAGAATTTCAGTTATACGTTCGCCGTTTTTGGCGGCAACGGTACCGTCAAAAGCGGTTTCAAGCGGTTCGTTTACACACTCCGGGACTGCGTTGCATATTGCGTCACGGCAGACATCCGGATAAACCATGCACACAAGCCCCGCACCGCAGCTTATCGCCCCTTTGGCGGCAAGCACGGCGGCACCCGGCATTTTGTAGCTACCGGCTATTATCGCCGCTTTGCCGAATGTACCCTTATTGGAGTTAAAAGGGCGCTCCGGCAGACGTGATTTTATTTCACTCTCGTTTAATGTGAAAATACCCGTATCGGAAGAAATATTTATCCCTATCGGAATAACCTCGGTTTTGCCGCACATATCGGCAAACGGCTTATAGACATGCTCCCTCTTATAGCAGAGCATAGACAGTGTGACATCCGCCTTAAACGCACCGTCCGCAATTCCGTCAACGGACACACCGGACGGCAGATCGACTGCGATTTTTTTTGCATTCGTTTTTTCCGCAAGTCCGAACGCTTCTTTTACGTCTTCGGGCAGTGCTCCCGAAAAGCCGATACCGAAAACTGCATCGACAACAACATCGGCGTTCAGAACAGCCTCGGAGCATTTCGATTTATCCCGGCTGTATACAAGAACGGGCAAATCCTTTGACAGCTCATTTCTGCGGCTCTCGGACAGTGTATCGGAGGGCTTATCGAACAGCTTTATAACCGTAACAAATTTGCATGCGTTATAGAGATGACGTGCTATAACAAAGCCGTCGCCGCCGTTTTTGCCCTTGCCGACCAGAATAACGACATTACGGGCGTTTCGACAGTTTTTAAGAATATATTCGGCACAGCCGCGTCCCGCCTTTTCCATCATCTTAAGATAAGACAGACCCGCACTGTCGGCTTTTGCCTCAACCGAGCGAATCTGTTCGGGCGTTAAAATAAGCATGCACTCACCTCCGAAAAATATACCCTGTGATTTTACCACAATCCCCGAAAATTTACAATAGTTTCACACAATCAGTGACAAAATTATATGATTTATAAGAAACATCTATAACTAAAGAGCAAAAAACAGTTGACTATGCATTCACAATAGATTAAAATAGCTTTAATATTTTTTATTTGGAGGAGTGACATCCAATGGATCTCAGTTCTATCATCGCCGCAAAAGGCAAAGCGGCAAAGTATATGGTGAAGGAAATCACTCATATATGCAAGACATTCGAAAAGCGTGAACCCGGTTCAAAGGGCGAGCTTCAGGCAAGTGAGTACATGGCAGATGTTCTTAAAAAGGACTGCGGCTGTGAAAAAGTTGAAATCGAAGAGTTCAAAGAAAATCCCGGTTCATTCTTCGGCTGGATTTACTTTACAATCACATTCGTTCTTGCCGCACTTGCTCTTTTCTTTGTAGGTAAGACATGGTCTCTTGTTCTCGGCATTATTCTTGTTGTTGCCGGCCTCGCTCTCGGCTTTTTGCAGTTCGGCCTTTACAAGAAGGTTGTTGACCCCTTCTTCCCCGAAAAGACAGGTCACAACGTAGCAGCCTTCAAAAAATGCAAAGGCGAAACAAAGCGCCGTATCATTTTCAACGGTCACATTGATGCCGCATGGGAATGGCCCGTTAACTACTTACTCGGCGGTGTAGGCTTCGAAAGCCACGCAATTATCTGCGGTGTGGGTGCTCTCTATCTTATAGTTATTTCCGCTATAAAGCTCGCAAACCCCGATATAACACCCGTTCTCGGTTATATCGCCTGCGTATTCATCCCCTTCTGGTTCGGTCTTTATTTCATGTGGAACAGACACAGAATTGTTGACGGCGCAAACGACAACCTCTCCGGCTGCTACATGGGTATCGCTATTCTTAAGGCTCTTAAGGATGCCGGCATCGAAATGGAAAATACCGAAATCGGCGTTATTCTTACCGGTTCCGAGGAAGCTGGTCTTCGCGGCGCTAAGGCGTGGAGCGAAAAGCACAAGGGCGAGTTTGACGATGTTCCCACTTTCATCTATTCCTATGATACTATTCACGATCCCAAATATCTTATGACCAACTATCGTAACCTTAACGCTACGGTTAAGTCCGATGTTGATGTATCCGACCTGTTTATGGAGAGTGCCGAACAGCTCGGCATCCACTGCCTTAAGGGTATGGTTCCCCCGCTCGGCGGTGCTACCGATGACGCAGCCTTCTCACAGAATGGCTTCCGTGCAACAGGTATCACAGGCCTCAACCACAAGCTTGAATCCTATTATCACACTCGCCGCGACTCCTACGACAACATGGACGAGCAGGGTCTTGCGGATTGCTACGCCGTCAGCGTAAAGGTTCTTGAGAACTTCGACAACGGCGCAAAGCAGTAAGCTAATCTTAACGATAAAAAAACGGTTCACCTAATCGGGGAGCCGTTTTTTAGTGGCCAGTATCCGGTGGTCAGTATCCAGTAAAACAAGGAAGTCCTGCGGACTTGAATTTATAAAGCTTCGCGAAAGATAAATTTCAGGGTATTATCAGACTTTTTCCGTCTATTTAAATTATGAGCTTCGCAAGCGGTGGGCTTTTTTTGCGTTGCCGGGCTTTGCCGTCGGCGGAGCTGAGCCGCTCGTCAGCGACATTCCTTTACTGAGAACAAAAGGCAAGCTTACAGGGGTGCCCGGAAGCCGCATTCCTCGCGGCTGCCCTCCGTTCGCCTTCATTTGTTCTGCTGCCACGGGCAGCATCACAAATTCGGCTCACTCCGGGCATTTGCCGTCATGCCGCTTACGCTTCTGACGGCGGGTGTGCCGCCTCGCTTTCCTCGGCGGCCTTCCGCTCCTCAGCGGCAT
>CAZTWO010000133.1:0-5558 GCA_964617965.1 uncultured Ruminococcus sp.
TTCAAGTATATATTATTCTTGTATATTTTTCAATGCTGTGCTAAAATCAATTTATCAAATTAAGAGGTGAGTAATTTGGCTATTTTCAACATTCCGGACGTTCATTATGAAGGTCCGAACACAAAAAATCCCTACGCATTCCGTTTTTATGATCCCGACAGAGTAATCATGGGCAAGACTATGGCGGAGCACCTTCCCTTTGCCATGGCATGGTGGCACAATTTAGGCGCTGCCGGCACAGACATGTTCGGCAGAGACACAGCCGACAAATCATTCGGTGCAGTCAAAGGCACAATGGAGCACGCAAAGGCAAAGGTTGACGCAGGCTTTGAGTTCATGAAAAAGCTCGGCATCCGCTATTTCTGCTTCCATGATGTCGATCTGGTTCCCGAGGATGAGGATATTAACGTCACAAACGCCCGTCTTGATGAAATTTCGGACTACATTCTCGAAAAAATGAAGGGCACAGATATCCGTTGTCTCTGGGGCACCGCAAACATGTTTGCACACCCGAGATTCATGAACGGCGCAGGCTCGACAAACAGTGTTGACGTTTTCTGCTTTGCGGCGGCTCAGATTAAAAAGGCTCTTGATATTACCGTAAAGCTCGGCGGCAGAGGATATGTTTTCTGGGGCGGCCGTGAAGGCTATGAAACTCTTCTCAATACCGACATGGCGCTTGAGCAGTCGCACATTGCCGCACTTATGCATATGGCGGTTGACTACGGCCGTTCAATCGGCTTTACCGGCGACTTCTATATTGAGCCAAAGCCCAAGGAGCCGATGAAGCATCAGTACGATTTCGACAGTGCCACAGCAATCGGATTTTTGAAGGAGTACGGCCTTGACAAGGATTTCAAGATTAACATTGAAGCAAACCACGCTACTCTTGCCGGTCACACCTTCCAGCATGAACTGAGAGTCTCCGCAATTCACGGCATGCTCGGTTCAATCGACGCAAACCAGGGCGATATGCTCTTAGGCTGGGATACCGATGAATTCCCCTTCAACGCCTACGATGCCACAATGTGCATGTATGAGGTGCTTAAGGCAGGCGGACTTACAGGCGGATTTAACTTTGACGCGAAGAACCGCCGTCCCTCCTATACGCCCGAAGACATGTTCCACGGCTATATTTTAGGCATGGATACATTCGCTCTAGGTCTTATCAAGGCCGCAAAGCTTATCGAAGACGGCACTGTTGACAAGTTTATCGAAGACAGATACGCAAGCTTCAAGTCGGAGCTCGGCCAAAAGATAGAAAACGGCACAGCTACTCTTAAGGAGCTTGCCGATATTGCCGCCGACAAAAAAGAATGTCCCCTTCCGGGCTCGGGCAGACAGGAGTATCTTGAAAGCGTTGTAAACGCCGTCCTTTTCGGTGAATGATATGCTGTTTATAGGAATTGATCTGGGGACTTCCTCCGTCAAGCTGCTTTTAACCGACGAAAACGGAAAAATTCTCGGCAGCGTTTCGGGAAGCTATCCCGTAAATTACCCGTTCCCCGGTTGGTCGGAGCAAAGCCCCGAGGACTGGTACACGGTAACACTTGACTGCATTAAAAAACTGACCGCAAACTGTGACAAAACGCAGATAAAGGGTCTTGCCGTTGCCGGGCAGATGCACGGTCTTGTCACGCTTGACAAAAACGGAAATGTAATCCGTCCCGCCATTCTGTGGAACGACGGCAGAAGCGAAAAGCAGACACGTTATCTCAACGATGTTATCGGCAGAGATACACTTACGAAATACACCGGCAACATAGCGTTTGCGGGCTTCACCGCCCCCAAAATCCTTTGGATGAAAGAAAACGAGCCGGAGCTTTTCGAAAAAATCGATAAAATTCTTCTCCCGAAGGACTATCTCATCTATCGTCTTACAGGTGAATTCGCGACAGATCCGTCCGATGCGTCCGGCACACTCTATTATGATGTTAAAAACCGCCGCTGGTCAAAAGAAATGCTTGATATTCTGGGCATTGACGAAAAAATGCTGCCGACGGTACACGAGAGCTTCCGTGAAGTCGGCAAGCTCAAAGCGGAGCTGTGCGGCCTGTTCGGAGTCTCGGATGTAACGGTTGCCGCAGGTGCGGGTGACAATGCCGCCGCCGCTGTCGGATGCGGTACGGTCGGTGACGGCACATGCAATCTGTCTCTCGGCACGTCCGGTACGCTGTTTTTGCCGAGTGATGAATTTAAGGGCGACCCCAACAATGCCCTTCACGCCTTTGCGCATGCGGACGGAGGCTATCATCTTATGGGATGCATGCTCTCTGCGGCGTCCTGCGGCAAATGGTGGATTGAGGACATTCTGAACACAGACGATTATTTTGCCGAGCAGGAGCTTGACAAGCAGAACAATGTCTATTTTCTGCCGTATCTGATGGGTGAACGCAGTCCCCACAATGACGCCGCAGCCCGCGGAGTTTTCTTCGGTCTGTCGGCGGATACTTCACGAAAAGATATGACGACAGCCGTTTATGAAGGCGTAACATTCGGGCTTAAAGACAGCCTCATGGCGGCTCAGAGCGACAATGTCTGCCCCACTCAGACCACAATCTGCGGCGGCGGAGCAAAATCCGCACAGTGGAGACAGCTGTGTGCCGATATTCTCGGTATACCTGTTGTTCGTCCCGAGGTTGAGGAAGGCCCCGCATACGGTGCGGCAATTCTCGCCATGGTCGCCGTCGGTGTTTATCCCACCGTCAAAGACGCGGCGAAGAAGCTTGTAAAATTCTCCGCCCCCTGCATTCCGAACAAAGACAGGGCGGAATATTACAATTCAAAATACGCCACATGGAAAAAGCTCTATCCGGCACTGAAACCGCTTTTTCCGGAGTGTATAAAATAACACTAAAAAATAAGCAAGGCAACATGCATTTACCGGTGTTGTCTTGCTTTTTTTCTTTTATTTGTTAATGCAGAAAACCGCATACAGCGGCACGGATTTTATGCCGTTTTCAAATCCGAAATTTTTCTGTGAAATGCGTATTGAATATGCGGGGCTGTAACGCTGTACGTATGTATTAAGACTTTTTGAGTGATTGTTGATTTTTGATTTTACTTCAATCGGAATAATGTCCGCTGCGATTCTTGTAATAAAATCAACCTCCGCCTGAACACCGCTTGTCCAATAAAACAGTTCAAAGCCGTTCGCGGTCAGCTGATTGAAAACATAATTTTCGGTTAGTCCGCCCTTAAAATTGTCCATCAACGGATTTTCGCCGAGAATGTCCTCATAATAAATATCACGGCTTGAGGTGCAGAGTCCCACATCGTTCATATAGAATTTGAAATCGGACAGAGAACGGTATGCACTTAAGGGCAGCATAATCTGCTCCACACGAAACAGCCTGTTTGCAATTCCCGCAAGGCAGAGCCACTCTATCGCAGACTCAAATTCGGATGCTCTTGAACCCGGCTTGATGCTTTTATATTGGAATTTCCTGTTCTCTTTCGCAAGCTGAGTGCTTATATTGTTGTATACGATTTTGGTTTTGGGAATTTCCCGCTGATGATTATATTTACCCATATCCGCCTGATACGCTTCGAGAATTGTCTTCTGACGAATGCGTACAAGCTCGGTATTGTGATTTTTGCCGTACTCCTCAACAACCTCAGGCATTCCGCCGACAAAAAGATACTCTTTATAATAGTCTAAAGCCCTCTGATGAAAAGCATTTTCGAGCGGTGTATCGGTCTTAAAGCAATCCCGGATTTGTCTGACAAGCTCCCCCTCTCCCCTTGCCTCAAGATACTCCTCAAAATCAAGCGGATACATGGTTTTAAGCTGAACCTTTCCGACAGGGAAAGAAAAGCTCTCTCTGTTTACGGCAACACCCAGAAGAGAACCGAGTGCTATAATATGATATTCGTTTGCCTCTTCGTTAAAATACTTGAGAGATGTTATGGCTTCGGGGCATGCCTGAATTTCATCGAAAACAATAAGCGTGTGACCGGGCATTATTTCTTTACGCTTGTACAGAGACAGCTTCCGTAAAATCACCGACGGCTCGAGATTTTCGAAAAATTCATGCAAATCACGTTCTTTTTCAAAATTACAATATACATAATTTGAATATTCACGATCCGCAAATAAATTTACTATATAGGTTTTGCCGACCTGACGCGCCCCCTGAAGTATCAGCGGTTTTCTGTCGTCGGAGTTCTTCCAGTTAAGCAGAAATTTATATATTTTTCGTTCCATCTGTATCACCGTTTTTATTATATTCGATTTAGTGTAATTTTGCAACGGTTTTTTACACTTTTCCCGACATAATTTTTGCGGTTTTTTACATTTTTTCGGACATAATAAATTTGTCGATAAAAATCGAGCGCGGATTTTATGCAAAAAATGCCGGACTTCAAAATATTGCAACAATAATAAAAATTGTTAACAGTTTGTTTGTTTATTTTTTGTCAATCCTGTGATAGAATACAGAACGGTAAAAATTTAATATTACATATTTTCCGGAAGGAGTTTTAATTATGGGTTTTTTAGCAGGTAAAACAGCTGTTGTCACAGGTGCGGGCCGTGCGGTTCTTGAGAACGGCCGCTGCGGTTCAATCGGCTACGGTATTGCCACAGCTTACGCAAAAGAGGGGGCAAACCTTGTTATCACAGGCCGTAACGTTCAGAAGCTTGAGGCCGCAAAGGCAGAGCTTGAAGAGAAGTACGGCGTTAAGGTTCTTCTTGTTCAGGCCGACATCAGCGACGGCGCAGACAACGAAGCAATCGTTGCAAACGTTGTAAAGCAGACGATCGACACATTCGGCAGCGTACAGGTTCTTATAAACAACGCTCAGGCATCCGCTTCGGGTGTTCCGCTTGCAGAGCACACAACAGAGCAGTTCAATCTTGCCATGTATTCGGGTCTTTATGCTACATTCTATTATATGAAGGCTTTCTTCCCCTATCTTAAGGAGTCCAAGGGCAGCGTTATCAACTTCGCTTCCGGTGCCGGACTTTTCGGCAACTACGGACAGTGCTCATACGCAGCCGCCAAGGAAGCTATCCGCGGACTTTCACGTGTTGCCGCAACAGAGTGGGGCAGAGACGGCGTTAACGTAAACGTTGTATGCCCTCTTGCATGGACCGCTCAGCTTGAGCAGTTCGAGAAGGCATATCCCGATGCATTCAAGGCTAACGTAAAGATGCCTCCCATGGGTCACTACGGTGATGCCGAGAACGACATCGGCAGAATCTGCGTTCAGCTCGCATCCCCCGATTTCAAGTATATGTCCGGTGAGACACTTACACTTGAAGGCGGTATGGGACAGAGACCGTAAAAACAATTAATAATTAAGAATGAAGAATTAAGAATGTCGGAAGTCCTGCGGACTTGATTTATAAAGCTTCGCAAGAGGTTAACTAATAACTAAAAAGTGTCTTGTTTATGCAAGGCACTTTTTTAATGTAGAATGCAGAATGTAAAATGCATAATTTCGGAAGTCCTGCGGACTTGATTTTATAAAGCTTCGCAGACATTAAAGCCGATGGCTAAATGGAAAATTAATTTTTAGCGTAGCTTTATAATCCAAAACGCTTCAGCGTTTTC
>CAZTWO010000134.1:0-5542 GCA_964617965.1 uncultured Ruminococcus sp.
CGCTCTATTGGACAAAGAATAACACATATACCACAACACCCACATATTACGGTACAGACGGCGTTATAACTTCCACCGTCACATACAAGACAGTCGGCGGCACGGGCTATACAGTAACACCGACATATTATGATGCGAACGGCAACATAACCGAAACCGAGACGGACACACCCGCATACGCATACGCATACGCATTCGGCTGGATAAACGATGCCGATGCGACAAGTTCGCTGTATCAGATTCCCGTTATAGCTGTTGAAGATCTTGACTACGGCACATATACGGTTGTAATCAGGGCAACATTCACGACTCTGTATAATCACTATAATACGGACACCGTAAACGGCGAGAGCATAAAGAGCTATGACCTCTATATTGACGGCATTCGCGTATATGACCCGGCGGGACACGATGATATTGAGGATACTACAATTTCCGATGCGTACGCAAAGGACGGCGAGCATTATCCGAACTACATTGAGCTTCGTAACCTTCTTATCGGTGTCAATACATTCGGTGATTCAACCGAAGCGAGCAAGCAGGGTATTATCTTCATAGACGGTATTCCTCAGCTTGACAACGACATCGAAAAGTATAAGCTCGCAGGTCCCAACAACGAGCTGTATCTTGCCGCAGGTCAGGCGATAGCGTTTGAAATCTGGGCAACGGCTGTGCCCTCCGATGTTCAGCTGTTCTTAAAGTCGGCAAGCGGTACACCTACATTCAGCTTCACGGCAAACGGTGAGACAACCGAACTGAATGTAACAAGTGGCACAATGATGTCATATTCGCTCAACTCCTTCCTGTCCAAAGGAAACAAATTCAAGTGGACACAGACATCCCTTGACGGCAAATACTATTACACTTCCGGCACGGTTGTTATAGCAAACACCTCCGAGCAGGACGGCATTCTGTCCCTCGGTGAAATGAAGTGGACATTCTCAAAGGTCGGCGGTCAGGGCTATTTCAGGATACCCTCGAGCACAGCCGAAACAGAAGAAGTAAAACTCATGACAACGGCACTCACATACAACAATGCGGTATCCGTTGTAAGCACAATGTACACTGATACATCGATTGCCGCAAATGATATTACAACTTCCGAAACACCCGTAGTCAAGGGTGAAGATACCGTTATCACAATCAACACCTCGTCGGATGTCAAGACTCTGCTTATAAAGAAAGCGGACGGCACGGTGGTTGAGCCTGTCGATATTGAGCAGGTCGCAAGCGACCTCGAAAACGACAGTGTGACATGGCAGGTAACACTCAGCTGTGACGATGCCGGCACATACACCTACACCGTAACGGGCGTAAACGAGTACGGCGGTGAAAACAAGAACCCGACTTCGTTCACCGTAACGGTTGAGACACCGGTTGAAGATACAACTTCCGGCACGACCGAGGACACAACAACGTCCGATGGCAATACTGAAACAAAGCAGACGTTCCTGCAGAAGCTGACAGGATTCTTCAACAAGATTATTGAATTCTTCAAGAAGCTGTTCTCTTGGTTTAAGTAATTAAGGAGGTAAAATTATATGAAAAAGAAATATATAAAACCCGATGTGTTCTTCGAATCGTTTGAGCTTACCTCCGCTGTTGCGGCAGGCTGCTCGGTAATCGGATCTCCTTCGGCGGCGTATGTATGCCCCGTTGTGGATGATGAACTCGGAATTACGATTTTTACGTCGACAAGCGGATGTCAGTATTCCGCTCCCGGTGTAAACGACCGTGTCTGCTATGACGTACCCTTTGCGGGTCTGACGGTGTTTGAGTCGTAAAGTGAAATAATCGGCTGATACCGAAAAAACAAAGTACCCCAAATTGTATTATCCAATTTGGGGTATTGGTTTGATGGAGCTTCGGACGCGAGGAGCAAGCGACGCAAAGCGACGAGCGTAATGCCGCGAGCGACGGGAAGGAGCTTGCGAGCGGAGCGAGCAAGCGAATGACAGGAGCGAGCGGCAGCCGCTCAAAGTGGCACCCGGCTGTCCGGCATGAAACCGACAGATTTAAAAAAAACTAACCTACCGGGCAGATGGGTGCACTGCAGAGCGGCTCAGCTCCGCCCACGGCAAAGCCCGCCCACGCCCCAAAGCCCACCTCCTGCGAAACCGATTGTTCACAGCCATGACAAAGTCCGGTAATAACTCAAAAAGCTAATCTTTTGCGAAGCTTTATAATCCAAGACACGCAGTGTCTTCCGACATTGCTAATTGCTAATTTCTAATTGCTAATTGTAATGCGAAGCTTATATAATCCAAGTCCGCAGGACTTCCGACATTATGCATTATGCATTCTACATTCTACATTAATTATTGAACCTCAGTGACTTCCGACATTTTAATTGAAAAAAGTTATGAAAATTAAAATCGCAATAATATTAACCCTCCTGCTTATCATGTTTTCATCCTGCTCGGTCTCTTCTGAAGATTCCGACTCCGCAATTTCAAAATCCGACCAATATGCTACCCTCGGCACAGACGTAACCGCCAATCCCGAAAACTACACCGAGCTTCAGAAAGACAGTGCCATCGGGATGGCCGGTACAGATATAAATATCCTCAGCATCGGCAATTCAGACGGTGTTCTGTCTCTTCTTGTTCAAAATATCTCCGATGAAGACATAGAATATGTCGATATAACAGGCACGGTTGACGGTTACACGGCCTATTTCTCGCTGTCCGTTCTGCCCGCCGGAAAAAAAGCGTATATCACCGAAAAAAATAATATGAAATATTCCGACGAGTGGAAAAACGCAGCATGGAGTGCATCGGACGCAGCTTATTTTAACGAACCCCTTGACACTCTGAACGATAAACTTGAAATCACCTTCGGCGACGGTGTTGTTATCCTTAAAAATATTTCCGACACCGATCTCACCGGAACAATATATATCTGCTACAAACACACAATAAACGATGCACTTGACGGCTCTGCCTCTTACCGTATGAAGCTTGATTCCGTCAAAGTCGGCGAAACCAGAGAACTCTACACCGACAACGCAACCACGGACAGCAAAGTCATATATGTAACCGTCAACGCATAATTAGTGAGCAAGGAGCAAGGAGCAGTGACTGCTCAATGTAGAATGTAGAATACATAATGTAGAATGTCGGAAGTCCTTCGGACTTGGATTTATATGGCTTCGCAAAAAATAAGTTTGTCGTTTACAGTTATAATTAATGTAGGCATAGCTTTATAATTTAAGACACGAAGTGTCTTCCTTAGTTCCTCTGACCCCCGGCCCCCGGCCCCCGACCCCTTATCACTAATTTGTACAGTAGGTGGTGATAATTTGCCGTACACATATTACCTGTCCTTCGCCAATCTTTCATTCAAAATCCTCTCTGACGAAGAAATTCTCAGTCGGGATTCTTTTGCCGACTTTTTCTGCTCCGAGTGCCGCTTTGATTTTCTGATTTGCTGCCATATTTCCGACACACCAATCACACTTCCGCAACAAAAAAGCCTTTTTTCACGAAACAATCGAGAGTATTTCCAAAGCGGTAATATCCGTGATGTCTATTATGCTTCAACCTCACCGGGCGAATATTATGCCTACCGTCGCTCTGATTTTAATAATAATCGAATTGACATAACATTTTCTCCCGACGCAAAAAACAAGCTCCGTTTTCGGCTTGTGCTCAACACATTCGGCATTGAGGACTGTGCCGTACAGAAATCATCTGTTGTGTTTCACGCTTCTTTTATTGATTATTTCGGCAGGGGAGTCCTTTTTACAGGCAAGAGCGGTGTCGGCAAATCCACACAGGCACGGCTTTGGAATGAATACAAAAATACCGAGATTATAAACGGAGATAAAGCGTTTCTTTATTTTGACAATGACAATGCATATGTCTCCGGACTTCCGTTTTCCGGCTCATCCGGTATATCAAAAAATAAAGCTCTGAAGCTCTTTACCGTTGTTTCCCTCGAACAATCAGAAATTAACGAGGCAGCCGCCCTGACTCCGATAGATACCTTCCGCACACTTATAAATTCATCGTATTTTACACCGATTGATACCGAGAGAGTGACTTCCGTTCTCGAAAACATAGCAAAAAAAATAAAAGCATGCCGACTTAAATGCACACCCGATTATGTTGCATGCGACATACTTCAAAAATTCTTAGAGGAGGAAACCAAGTGACCGCCGAACCGTATATGTCAAAATATCTCAATCGGCTTGCCATTAAAAACGGTGTACCGATTTCCGGGCATTTTGAGCTTACTCCCAACTGTAATTTTTCGTGCCCGATGTGCTATGTCCATGAAAACAGACACAAGGACGAGCTTGACACCGACACATGGTTAAAATTTGCAGATGATGCCAAAAAAGCCGGCACACTTTTTCTGCTTCTCACAGGCGGCGAACCTTTTCTTCGCGACGACTTTAAAGAACTGTATACCGCTCTGTCGCAGATGGGCTTTGTAATTTCGATAAATACAAACGGTTCTCTTCTCTCGAATTATATTGATCTTCTGAAAAAATATCCCCCATTTCGTGTCAATGTTTCTCTCTACGCCGGCACCGGCGATGCATATAAAAACTTTTGCGGAGTTGACGCATTCGACACCGTAACAAAAAATATAAAGCTTCTGAAATCCGCCGGGATTGGCGTTCGCCTTAACAGCGTATTTACCGAGAAAAACAGCGAACAGGCGGCGGATATAATTAAATTCGCAAAAGAAAATGAGCTTATAATAAAACACACTTCATACGCCTATCCGCAGATAAGACTCGGAAGCGGCAGCGGAAAAAATTCGGCACGACTTTCCGCCGTCCGTGCCGCCGAAACGGAAGTAAAATCGGATTTGTTACGTCTCGGCGAATGCGGATTTGCCCAAAAAGCAAAAACGGTATTGAAAACCGAAGATAATGTTACATCCCCCGACGGCTACACCTCGGTCAGATGCCGTGCCGGCCGTTCGGCATACTGGATTACGTGGGACGGCAAAATGCGGGCATGCACCATGCTCCCGACACCCGAAACCGAGCCGCTTAAAGTCGGCTTTCAAAAAGCGTGGGAGGACCTGCGTCACGCAGTCGGTGAAATAAAACTCCCGTCTGAATGTGCCTTATGCAAAAAGCGTTCCGTCTGCCCCGTGTGTGCCGCAATGTGCTACACCGAAACGGGTTCATTTGACAAAAAACCGCAATACCTGTGCGACTACTTTAATGAAATGCGCAGACTTTATTCCGAATACTCAAAAAATATGAATACAGCCGATATAACAGGGGATTATATCGAGGAGGAAAACGATGACTGTTAAAAAGAAATTTGTTCTGAGAGAGCTTATGGGTGAGTATGTTCTCGTCCCCTGCGGCGACACCGTCACAGACAACAACGGACTTTTCATGATGACCGAAACAGGCGCATATATTTGGAAAATTCTGCCCGAAGTCAGAGATGAAGCGGAAATTCTGACACGCCTCTTAGCGGAATATGATGTGACCGAAGAAGAAGCAAAAAACGATATTGAAGCGTTTTTGGATAAACTCAGAACTTATGACATTATTGATTAATTAGCAATT
>CAZTWO010000135.1:0-5530 GCA_964617965.1 uncultured Ruminococcus sp.
AGCAAGGAGCAAGGAGCAAGGAGCAGTGAAGGAAAACGCTGAAGCGTTTTGGATTGTAAAGCTTCGCAAACACTTAGCTCATTTGTTGAAAATTATTTTGATTTTTGTGACAGCTTATAATCCAAGTCCGCAGGACTTCTTGTTTTAGGTTGTCGGACCGCTGCCGCCGGTCCTCATTAGTCGCTACGCCAAAAATCATTCACCGGATGATTTTTGTCTGTTGGCTAAGGATTGTCGGACCGCTGCCGCCGGTCCTCATTAGTCGCCACGCCAAAAATCATTCACCGGATGATTTTTGTCTGCGACACTGGCCACTGAATACTGGATACTGGCCACTAAATACCTGCCACTCATTGCTCATTGCTCATTGCTAATTGCTAATTGTTCACCGCCGCCGTCTTGAACACAAACATCAGACTCGTTTCCGTTCCGTCCGCAGCCATTGAGAATATTGTATTCTGCGAACCGTACGACAGCATTTCCTTGAACAGCGCAATAGCTGTTTCTGCGTCAAGCGAAGTATTCGCAAGATTTTCGGCAATCTTTTCTATGTTTTCCGTGTCGGCATTCTCAAGAATGGAGCTTACCTTCTTAAGGTCGTCACTGCCGGCAAATTCCATAAGCGAATTGATTAAGTCGGAGTTGTTTTCAACAATCGACACAATATTCTGAACCTCTTTGACAGTCTCGGGAAGCTTGTCGAGAGCCGCCTGATTTTCCTCAGTCGAGAGCTTTGTTGACAGGTCGTCCGATACGCTCATAAGAGCCTGAACATCGGATATAAGCTTTTCGAGGTCCGTGTTTTCGAGTGCCGCCGAAAGCTTTTCAACTGTGGGGATAAGCGTCTCCGCATCGGACGCAAGTGTTGAAATGTCACTGAAGAACGCCTTGAACAGCGGATTTTTAAGAAGTGACTCATACTTTGACAAATCGGTGCTTGCAAGGTCATTTAAGAGTTTTGTCAGGTTTTCATCATTTGCGAGACTTGAAATAGCGGATGTATCAATCCCCTTCAGGTCATTAAGAACATTCTGAACAAGTTTCATATTATCCTGAGTCAGGAACGAAGACAGTGTCTGAACAAGCGACTTATTGTCTTCATAGAGCTTTGCGGCGTCCGACAGAGCGGAAGTCAGCTGATTAAGGTTATCGCCGTCCGCAGACAGTGCGGAGATGATTTTATCGGTATCAACATTTTTAAGAGCGTTTGCAAGCTCCGACAGCGTTTCAAGCATATCGGCAATTGAATCTATATCATCCGAAAGCTTGAATGTCTTTGTAATACCCGATATCGGCAGAGCGGCAAAATACATATTGCCCAGTGTGCAGTCCGTGGCATCCGCCTCAACTGTATATACACCGCCGAGATCTATATCCGAAAGTGCGCTTATACCGAGATTCTGAAGTGTCGCGCTGTCTATACCCAATGTGTCGCTCACACCGGGCATACCGGCGAAGAATACAACCGTCTTTGAACCGTCGGAAATAAATCTGCCGTTCTGTGCCGTGATGTTATTGAACTTGTCCTCCTGAAGGATAAGACCGCCGACAACAAGCATGGGGTTATAGATTTTGTATGTTGTTCCGTTAATTTCCTTCTCTTCATAGAGAGTATTTTTTACGGTAATTTCAATTTTAACTTTACCTGTCTTGCCGGCAAGTGCTTCGGGTTCAACCTCTTCACCCTCGAAATAATACTTTGCGGAGATTTCAAGGGGCAGGTCCTTATCCGAGTAGCCTCTGTAAAACAGGTCGTTTGACTCTATGTTCCATGTAATATCATTGCCGTCGATAATCGGCTGCTCCGTACCCTTTACGTTTACGATGTTCGAAAGATCGCTCTTATCATAGAGCTTGACCTGCGACAGGTCGGAGTGAAGCTTATCCGATACAACGGTGCTCAGTTTATTGCCCTTAGCGTCAAGATTTACATAAACCGTTTCGGCTTTTGTTACGTTTTCAGCCGTGCCGTCATAGTCGTGCTGTTCGGCTGTGGAGGTTTCTTCGGTTGTCGTCTCCTCACTGTCGTCGGATGATGTGCAGGATGCCAGAGAGAAAATCATTGCAAGTGCCAGAATAAGACTTGTTATCTTAAGAAAATTGCGTTTGCCTGTCATATAAATCATTCCTTTCCGTTTTGTTCATCTGTATTATCGTTTTGTTTTTCTTCTTCTGTCTGTTCGGTATCGGGCGGAGTGTCGTCCGTCTGTGTCTGCGGTGTATCGGTGTCTTCGGTCGTCTCGGCCGTTTCACCGTCAACGGGTGTCGCCTCGACTTCAACCGGAGCATCCGTATCACCGTCTGCCGGTGCGTCCGCCGCCATGGCCTTTTTCGACTTTTTCGGAACACGCCAGCCGATTGTGGTCTTGTTGATAAGTCCCTCAAGCAGGCTGAGTACCGACGGCAGGAAGCATATGATTATCACCGCGCTTATAAGCGAACCGCGGGCAAGCATAAGGCATATGCTCTTTACTATTGAAATATCACATGTCAGATATACGCCGAATGTCGCAACGAAGAATACGGCAGCACTCTGGAAAATTGACTTTGAGCATTCGTCTGCGGTTATTCTGATAGCCTCCGCCTTTGTTCTGCCGCGCTGAAGCTCTTCCTTGAAACGTGTCGCCATAAGAAGCGAGTAGTCAACCGTCGCGCCGAGCTGTACACATCCTATGATTGTGGGAGCTATGAACGGCTCAACACTGCCGAACCAGAACGAGCAGGATTTGTTAAGCATAATAGCAAGTTCAATCGACAGAACAAGAATTGTGGGAACTGAAATCGATTTGAATACTATCGCTATAAGAATGAAAATCGAAGCGGTTGACAGAATATCGGTCAGAACGAAGTCGTCGTTTGTTACGTCAATAAGGTCTTTTGTAAGCACGCCCTCGCCCGTTATATAGGCGTTCGGGTCATACTTTGTGACAACCTCTTTTAATGTGTCAACCTGTGCGTTCAGCTCATCCGAAGCCGTTGAGTATTCGGAGTTTATCATCATAAGCTGATAGCCGTCTTTTACGCATATGCTCTTTATTTCATCGGGCAGAACGTCTTTGGGGATTGAACTGCCCAGAATCGAATCAAGTGACAGCACGGTGTTTATGCCGTCTATATCCTGAATTTCCTTTGTCATGGCATTAACGGTCTCCGAGGACAGATCCTCATCGAAAATAACGAAATGCGTTGTCGCCATGTTGAATTCTTCTTTAAGCTTCGCAAGTGATTCAACGGAGCTCATGTCCTGCGGCAGTGACTGTGTCATGTCGTAATAGACTTCCATTTTGTTCTGACATATAACAGCCGGAATAAACAGAAGCACGAATATTATGCCGACAACCGTTCTGTGTTTGAGCAGAAATCCGTTAAGCCCCGAGAACGACGGAACAAGACTTTTCTTTGACGTTCTGTGTATAAGCTTATCAAACAGAAGTACGAATGCGGGCAGAACCGTTACAACAGTAATAAGTCCAAGGAAAACGCCCTTCGCCATAACAAGGCCTATGTCCTTGCCGAGTGTGAACTGCATGAAGCACAGTGCGAGGAATCCGAAAACCGTTGTCAGTGACGAACCCATAAGGGATACGAATGTATACTGTATAGCACTCTCCATCGCTTCGGCATTTGTCGAATGGCGTTTCTTTTCTTCCTCAAATCTGTCTATAAGGAAAACGGAGAAGTCCATTGTAACACCCAGCTGCAGTATGGCGGCTATGCACTGTGTTATATAAGAGATACTGCCGAAAATAATGTTCGTGCCCATGTTGTAGATAATGGCGTATCCCAGTGAAACAAGCACGACAATCGGCAGAATAAACGAGTTCATCGTGCCCATAAGAACGATAAGTGCGAGGGCAACGGCAATCGCTATATAAATGGGTGCCTGTTCATCCGCCAGATCCTTTGTATCAAGGGTAATTGCGGACAGACCGCTCATGTAGCAGCTCTTTGTCATTACCTTTCTTATCTGACGCAGTGCATTCATGGTGCTTTCGGATGAACCGCCGTCCGTAAACTGCACCATCATCATGGTAGCCGATCCGTCATCGGAATAGAACACGGAATTAAGAACATCGGGGAGCATTTCCTCCGGGATTGAAATATCCGCGAGGGAGTCAACCCACAGCACCTGCTGTACGCCCTCAATTTCGGACATCTCTTTTTTAAGCGTCTGCGCTTCAAGCTGAGTGCCGTCTTTTACAATGACAATTGCCATTGCGGCATCGTTAAAGGTTTCGTCAAGTATGCGTTCGCCCTTGACGGAATCAAGTTTTTCGGGCAGATAGGTAAGAATATCATAGTTAATCTTTGTGCCGACATAGCCGATAATCGAAGGGATAAGCAGCAGTGTCGCAATTAAGATAACCGTTTTGGGATGGCGTGAAATCTGCCGCGCGATTTTCTGAATCATATCAGGACTCTCCTTCCATAAGTTTGTTTACCATTGTATGTATTTCGGGTCGAAGCTCGTCAACCGTGAACGGTGTGTTTTTCACAACGGCGTCAAAGCATGCCGAGCCTATCATACCCGTGAACATATATAAATGTATAAGAGCGGAACGCTCGCTGATGCCGGTTGTCATCATAATTCCGACAACTTCCTTCAGTTCCTCTCTTATTGCCGAGCCGCCGTCACTCAAGACGACATCAAAGCATGCGGAAAGATTTTTGTGAATGAGCGCCGCAAGCTCCTTGTTCTCCATCATGCAGTCTATAATGCGGTCGGTAAAGAAATTTATTTCATCCGCCGGAGTCATTTTAATCTCTTCCCGCTTTTTTCGAAGAGCGTTTACGGCGATTTTTACGATTGCCTCGCTTTTTGAAATGACAATCTGGTCAAGCAGGTCATATTTATCTTTGAAGTAAAGATAAAACGTACCCTTTGCGACACCCGCCTTTTTTACGACATCGTCAATAGCCGTTATGTTTACGCCTTTTTCAAGAAAAAGATTATAGGCGGCGTCTATCATCTTGACTTTTTTCGCAAGCTTTTTTTCGCTTACCCCCATAAAAACCACCTCCGGGAGACATCTGTATAAAAATGACCGTCAGTCAATTTTCAAACGCATTATAACGCAAAACTGACTGATAGTCAATATTTTTAATGAAAATTTAAACCGAAAAAACAGTAGATTTTTAACAATGCCAAAGCACATTTCTTGTGCAAGTTTCACATATTTTTTATATTCTGAAATCAGTGGCCGGTATCCAGTGGTCAGTATTCAGTGAAGGAAGACACTGCGTGTCTTGATTTATAAAGCTCCACCTCTTGCAGGTAAAATCACCCATAAAAAAGCTCAATTTTTGCGAAGCCATATAAATCCAAGTCCGCAGGACTTCCGACATTGCTAATTGCTAATTGCTAATTGCTAATTGCTAATTGCTCATTCTGCCAAAAAAGTCAACCTCCGGCGAAGCCATATAAATCCAAGTCCGCAGGACTTCCTTAGTTCCCCGGTCCCCGGTCCCTTTTCCATTGCTAATTGCTAATTGGGAACCTCGAAAAACTTAGGTATTTTTGCCGATAATT
>CAZTWO010000136.1:0-5512 GCA_964617965.1 uncultured Ruminococcus sp.
TTCTTACCGTTAAAAATCAACTTCCAAGTCTGCGAGGCCCTACAATCCAAGGCACACAGTGTCTTCCTTAGCTCCCCGGCCCCCGACCCCTGACACCCGGCCCCTTTTCCATTGCTCCTTGCTCCTTGCTCCTTGCTAACTTTTGCAACCGGCCTGCCTCTTTCATAAATTAAGCCTTCTTCCCTGCCTTATCAATAATCCCAATCAGCTGCCCCGATATAACAACCGTCACAAGTGAATAGGCAATTCTTTTTACGGGAATATAAGTAAGCGAGAGCGACAGCACAATCAAATCACTGACAAGATAAATCCACCGCATATCGACTTTTTTCAGAAGCTTTGCAAGCCCCATAGACAGTGCATCATCACCGCCCGGAGCACCGCCGTAACGGACACATATTCCGACACCGACACCGACAAACAACGCACCTATTATACACGCCGCAATCGGATAATTCGCGATGTCGGGATATACGGGGTCAAACTGTTCAAACACTGCGTAAAACGCCGAGAACGACAGCCCCGCAACCGCCGAATAAACAACGAAAGTGCCGCCCAGGACAAAAAAGCCGAAAATATAACATATCAAATTCATCACAAGGCTTGACACCGACGGCGATATGCCGAAATGATGGTGCAAGAGAAGCGTCAGTCCCAGAACACCACCCTCAGTAATATCGGCAAACGAGTGGACATTATACAGTCCGAACGCCAGTATAGCCGACCCCGGCAGCTGAAGCAGACAGTTCTTAAGCTTAGCCGATTTCATTTCATCAAAGGTTTTCACCGCATAATTTTTCAGATTAATCACAACTTCCCCCTTATAAATTCACAGCACCTTTTTCACTGCAAAAATCTCTTCCATACCTTCTCATTTTATTAAATCATTTATCAGTTCATTTATCAATTCTGCTCCCGGGGATTTATCGGAAATTATCGGACATTTCCAGGTTATTTACCAAGTCATTTATCAGTTCATTTAACACAATAAACTTTTTTCCAAGCCGACAAGCTCACCTCTTCGTAACCGCAAAAAGTTGGTAGCGTAGCATTTTCGTCGTGAGTGCGTTTACAAACGAACAGGTGAGCCGAGCGTGACTTTTTGCGGAAAGGAGTCGCCGTCAAAAATCATCCGGTGAATGATTTTTGACGCAGCGACTAATGAGGACCGGCGGCAGCGGTCCGACAACCGAAAATTACAATGAGAGCGGCGGATGTTCCGAGCTCACTCGGAACGTAGCAAGCGGACATTGTTCCGACGCGGCTCGCCCGCTTATCGCACCTGCCGGTGCGGCGGCACGCACACGTCGAACCGCAAACATTCACAGGATGTTTGCTATCGCTTCGCGATTTCGACTTTCGAGCCTCGTCTTTTCTTCTAAAAAAATTCAGACCATCTCAACCGCCCACCAATGTGTAGAGGTGGGGACGAGGCTCGCCCGCTTATCGCACCTGCCGGTGCGGCGGCACGCACACGTCGAAACGCAAACATTCACAGGATGTTTGCTATCGCTTCGCGATTTCGACTTTCGAGCCTCGTCCCTTCTGTTTGCAAAAAATTAAGTCCACCCACAAGGGATGGACTTAATTTTTTGGAGCGGATGACGAGGCTCGAACTCGCTACCTCCACCTTGGCAAGGTGGCGCTCTACCGGATGAGCTACATCCGCATGTGCTCTTTTTGCAACGTGTATTATTATACACGGCGAAAAGGGCTGTGTCAAGAACTTTTTTTCTTACATTCCCCTTATTTCGGCTGTCTGCACTTTGCCTTCAACAGCCCTCAGCATTGCGTTCATTTTCTCTTCGCTTGCGGCGTGGGATGACAGCTCCGACAGTATTCCGGAATCCTTAAACGCCTGCAGAAAATACCGTTTTGCGCCCTTTATAATCTCACCTATTTCGGCTATGTCGTCGACGGTGTGAAACTCATCGACAATCGTTGTGCGGAACTCATAATCAACTCCGCTTGCCATAATCAGATCTATGCTCTCACCGAACGGAGTAAAAACAGCATTCTCAACGCCCGAAGTCATTGCGTATTTTGACGGCGTGTTCTTTATATCCATAGCAATATAATCAACAAGCCCCGATGATATTATGTGCATCAGTCTTTCGGGAAACGCACCGTTTGTGTCAAGCTTTACGGCAAAGCCGCTGTCTTTTATTCTCTTTAGAAAATCCTCTAAGTCCGGCTGAAGAAGCGGCTCGCCGCCCGTGACCGCAACGCCGTCCAGGAGTCCGTGACGCTTCGACAGAAATTCGAAAAATTCATCCGTCGATATGCCCTCTTCCCCCGTGGGGTCAAGCACAAGCGGAACATTATGACAGAACGGGCATCTTAAATTGCATCCGCCCGTAAACACCGTGCATGCGGTATGCCCCGGAAAATCAAGCAATGTTAACTTTTGCAGACCCTGAATGTTCATTAAGATACCCTTCGTCCGAAAATTTTATTTTAATCTTTTGTCAAGCTTTGCGGCAAGGTGTGTGCCGATACTCTGGAACACCTGAACCATAAGCACAAGCAGAATAACCGCAAGAAGCATTATAGCGTATTTATATCTGTAATAGCCGTAGTTCATGGCAATTTTGCCGAGACCGCCGCCGCCGATAACGCCGCTCATTGCGCTGTATCCCAGAATCGTTGTAATCGCTATCGTGATATTCGATATAAGTGAGGGAACGCTTTCGGGAATCATAACCTTTGTTATAATCTGCATAGGCGACGCACCCATGCTCTGTGCCGCTTCGATAAGATTATGGTCAACCTCACGAAGGCTTGTTTCAATCAGTCTTGCGACAAACGGAAACGCGGCGATAACAAGCGGAACAATTGATGCCGTTGTGCCGACTGCCGTGCCGACTATCGCACGTGCAAGCGGGAACGCCATAACCATCAGAAGCAGAAACGGCACCGAACGCAGTATGTTTATAATCGCATTGAGTATTCTCATAAGCCATGACGGCAGAGGCAATACGCCGTTCTTGTCGCCCGCAACAAGCAATACGCCGAGGGGCAGACCGATTACAAGAGAGAACAGAGTTGAGACTACGGTGACATAGAATGTCTCCCAGAACCCCATCAGGAATTCGCTTTTTACTACTTCCCACGCCTGTACCCAGGCATCGGCAGTAAACAGACTTTCGTACATCAGTCACGCACCTCCTCAACCGCAATATCCGGAACGTTCTTAAGAAATTCCATAGCCTTTTTTACTTCCTCATCGCCGCCGGGAATACCGAGAAGCATATTTCCGTATGCCATGCCGCCGATGGTCTTTGTGGAAGCTGCCATAATATTCGCGCACACGCCTATTTCGAGAGCCATTCTGGCTATCATGGGAGTGCCCGCCGCATCTGCGCCGTTATATACAACTCTGATGCGTCTTTCGTCCGAGAAGCTTTCGACAACCGTTTCGTCATAGCCTTCGGGGAACACCAGTCTTCGTGCCGCCTGTGATTTGGGAGCGGAGAAAATCTCTTTTACAGTGCCTTCTTCCGCAACCTCGCCGTTATCGAGAATTGCGACTCTGCCGCAGATTTCTTCGACAACGCTCATCTGATGAGTGATAACAATAACGGTGATGCCCGTTTTAATATTGATTTCTTTTATAAGCTGCAAAATCGAATGTGTCGTTTTGGGGTCAAGCGCGCTTGTTGCTTCATCACACAAAAGCACCTTCGGATTTGTCGCCAGGGCACGTGCAATTGCGATTCTCTGCTGCTGACCGCCAGAGAGCTGAACGGGATATGCATTGGCTTTATCGGGTAAACCGACAATTTCGAGCAGCTCTTTTGCGCGTTTTTCGGCTTCGGATTTCTTTACGCCGGCAAGCTCCATTGGGAAGCAGATATTTTTAAGGCAGGTTCTCTGCATAAGCAGGTTAAAACCCTGAAATATCATTGTAATGCCGCGGCGAGCCTCTCTGAGCTGTTTTGCGGAGAGAGAGCCGATGTCTGTGCCGTCAATAAGTACCTGCCCGACTGTGGGTCGCTCAAGCATATTTATACAGCGTACAAGTGTGCTTTTGCCCGCGCCCGACATACCGATTATGCCGTATATTTCGCCGTCGTTAATTGTGAGGTTGACGTCTTTGAGTGCGTGAACCTCGCCGTCGGCTGTGTTAAAGGTCTTTGACAGTCCGCTTATCTGAATCATATGTTATCACTTCCGGATTTAGTCTGTAAGTTCGTTTGCTGTAAATTTAATTTCCGCTGCCGAAAGAAAACTCCGACAGCGGAAATTTCAAATTATTATTGTACTATTATTTTGTGATTGCGTCAAGAGTAGTCTGCTTGCCGCCGTAGATGCCCATAGGCTCAACGTGAATAGCCGCAACACTTACAAGGTTTGTGCCGTTCTCTTCGTTGAAGTTGTCAAGATAGGGAGCGTGCTGGAAATAGTTTGCGTCAACTTCACCGGAGTCAACAACCTTGTTGGGGATGATGTAGTCGGTGTACTCCTGAATGTCAAGAGTAATGTCTTTCTCTGCAAGGATTTCCTTTGCGATTGCGAGAATCTCGGCATGAGGAGCGGGAGAAGCGGCAACGGTGATTGTTGTGCCCTTAAGGGAATCATAGTCAACGGATGAATCAAAACCGTCTGTGGGATTTTCAACAACGCTTACAACAGAGCCGTTATACTTTTCGGAAATATAATCGGCAACCTTCTGACTTTCGAGTGCGGCCTTAAGAGCAAGTGTCTTTGCCGTGGTCTCGTTGCCCGCCTTAACTGCGAGAATATTTGCGTAAGCGGAAGCGGAGCCCTCCTGTGACAGAGCCTGAGTTTTGGGATCGATGCCTGCGTCAATAGCGTAGTTTGAGTTGATTACGGCATAATCGACATCCTGAAGAAGATTGGGAAGCTGTGCGGCTTCTGCCTCTTTGAACTCAATGTTGTGGGGATTTTCTTCAATGTCAAGTACGGTTGCGGTGATGCCTACGCCGTCCTTGAGAGTGATAACACCGAGGGAGTCAAGGAGCATAAGAGCTCTTGCTTCGTTTGTGGTGTCGTTGGGAACGGCGATCACGATTTTCTCGGCGGATGTGTCGGCATTTGCGTTGTCTGTCGTGTCATTGGTTGAACCTGAGCATGATGCGAATGCGAAGATAGAGGTAATTGCGAGTGCGAGGGCAAGGATTGTTACGAGTGTCTTTTTCATAATAAAGACTCCTTTAAAAAATTTTTTCGGAATTCAGAATGCCGGGCATAAAAAACGGGACCTGTTAATGTAACAAGTCCCACATGCTGCGTTTTGAAATTCCGTTAAATCCGTTCGGACACAGGAAAACGGACGACGGCGCAGCTGCGGGAGCCTGTCATCATGCACATGCACATTATTCCGGTTGCGGTAAAGCGTGTTGTCATGGCTTTGTTTTCCTTTCCTCTGGATTTGTTGAAGACATGATACCACACCGCACACCGGTCGTCAATACAAATTTATGACAAATAACAGGTTTTTTATACGGGCGTTTTTGTAAAACTTACCAAGTTGGTATGTAAATAGGCT
>CAZTWO010000137.1:0-5479 GCA_964617965.1 uncultured Ruminococcus sp.
TCCGAAGGACTTCCGAAATTATGCATTATGCATTCTGCATTATGCATTATCATAGCTCTTTGCTATTTTTTTATCTTACTGCTCAATATAAAATAAAATCGGACGGCAAGCATAACGAATACTTGCCGTCCTTTTTTAATGTAGAATGCAGAATGTAGAATTAAGAATGTCGGAAGCCTCTGCGAGGCTTGGATTTATATAAGCTGCGCTTACCTATGAGTGCGTCAAGTATTGACAAATACGACTTTTGCGAAGCACTATAAATCAAGTCCGAAGGACTTCCGAAATTATGCATTATGCATTCTGCATTATGCATTATCATAGTTCTTTGCTAACTTTTTTGTTTTCATGAAAGTAAAGTATCAGCCCGACTGTTCCGGCAATGGTTTCGGATACAGGGAAGGCAATCCATGTGTAGTTAAGTCCGAGAAGGGAAAACAGCTTAAAGATTGGTATCAGACATATGACCTGTCTTAAGAGTGACAAAAACGCACTTGTGATACCCTTGCCGATTGCCTGAAAATATGTTGGCATTATAAGACTGAAAACCGCAGGCAGGAAGCACGCTCCGATTATCGGGAACGCTGTTTTTCCAATCTCGGTAACTTCCTCGCTTTTTGAAAAGATGTGTATCATCTGCTCGGGGAAAAAGATAAAACAAATCATGCCGACAGTCATAAACAGCGCGGAAATGCCGAAAGAATATGTCATTGTCTTTTTGCATCTGTCATATTTTTTTGCGGTGTAGTTATAGCTCAGCACCGGCACAATGCACGTCTGCAGTCCGAAAAGCGGAATAAAGAAAAAGCTTTGCAGTTTATAATAAAGTCCTAAGACTATTACTCCGGCATCCGAAAATCCCGCAAGAATTATATTAAGAGCGAGAATATATACTGTATACAGCAGCTGCATGAAAATCGAAGAGTATCCGTAATAATATATCTTCTTGATAAAGTGGAATATTTCTTTTATTTCGGGCGGCTTATGAATTGCACCGAAAGATACAATCAATGCTGACAGAATCTGCCCCAATACGGTCGCAATTGCCGCACCTGCTACACCCATTTCGGGAAACGGACCGTAACCGAAAATAAGCACCGGGTCAAGAATGATGTTCGTAACTGCACCTGCAATCTGCGCAATCATCGGGCGGCGCATATTTCCACGTGCCTGATGTATTTTTGACCAGTTGCCCTCCAAAAATACGCCGATGCTGCCTACGCAGACGATTTTGCCGTATGTTACGCCGTATTCAATGGCGTTTTCGGCAGTTGCGCTTGTTCTTATATACGGCTCCATGACAAAATATGAGAGCAGTGCAAACAGTGCCCATGAAATAAGTGACAGCACAGTGCCTGTGCCTGCCGTTTTGTCTGCATCTTTATCCTGTCCGCAGGCGTATTTTCGTGCCATATATGTGTTTACGCCGACACCCGTGCCGACGGCTAAAGCTATCATAACAAGCTGAGCGGGATATACTGCCGACAGTGCCGTTAAGCCGTCATTCGAGTATTTGCCGACAAAAAAACTGTCGACAACGTTATAAAGTGCCTGAATAAGCTGTGCGAGCATTACGGGCGGGGCAATGCTCAGCAAAATTCTGCCGATTGAGCTTCTGCCGTAATAGTCGTTTCCTTTTGATTTGTTTATCTCTGCCATTTCTTTTGTCCTAAAAATCAGATTTCGTTTTATGATTATAATCAATAAAATAAAAGTGTCAATAGTCACAAAAAATTAACCGAAAATTTATTCATTTCAACCTTAAAACACCGCAAAAAACTTGCAATATTTATCGCGGAGTTGTATAATGAAATGAAATATTTTTTGTCACGGAGATGATAGCCTTGACGGATATTCACAGTCACATTATTCCCGATATAGACGACGGTTCATCTTCTCTGAGCGAATCCGCCGTTATGTTAAGGCTTGCCGCCGACAGCGGAACAAAAAATATTGTCGCAACTCCGCATTACTATAACGCTTTTCAGTGTACTCGCCGCTCATCCAAAGCCATGGTATGTGAGCAATATAAGAAACTCAAGGAATATATTGCCGCAAATAATATTGAAATAAATCTTTATCTCGGAGCGGAAACCTTTGCCGTAAATAATCTTTCGGAGCTTATAAAAAACAACGAAATTATTTCCCTTAACAATTCAAGATATGTGCTTATAGAATTTGACTTTAACGACAATTTCGATCGTGTTATGTACTGCACTATGCAGCTTAAAAACGGCGGATATGTGCCCGTAATCGCACACCCGGAACGTTATGTTTTTCTTCACAGAGACCCGTCATTAACCTATTGGTTTTTGGAAAACAATTGCCTGCTTCAGATTAACAAAGGTTCTGTTTTAGGTCGGTACGGCGAAGAGGAACGTGCATTCTGCCGCTGGCTTTTAGATAACCGTTTTGTGTTTGCCGCCGCAAGCGATGCACACAGTCCGTTCAGACGCACAACCGATATGTCAGAAGCATATGAGTGGGTATATATACACTACGGCAAAAAATATGCCGATGACATATTTGACAATAACCCGATAAGATTACTCAACAACATTTCGATTAAAGGAGCAGGAATTTGAAAGCCCTAAGAATTTTTATATGCATTGCATTTGCCGCAATGACCGTATTTTTCGTATACGTAAAAATTACCACACGAAAAGATACAACGCCCCCGGTGATTACATGTTCACAGGAAACACTTAATATTTCCGTTAAGAACACCGAAAACGATCTGCTTAAATATGTTACAGCCTACGATGAAAAAGACGGCGATCTTACTTCTCAGATTATAATCGAAAACAGCTCACCGTATGTCACCGACGGCAAGTGCGATATGACATTTGTCGTTGCCGATTATGACAACAATGTCGGGCGGCTTACAGTGCCTGTTGTATATACCGATTATTACGCACCGAGATTTATTATAAAAAAGCCGCTTGTTGTTCCTATAAGAACTACGGATTTTGATTTCTCGGACTATATAGAAGTCGATGACTGCTTTGACGGAAATTCTCTTTCGAACAGCATCGTCACATACTCCGACTTGAATGTCATAACCGCGGGCTCTTACTCGGCAACCCTCAAGGTCACAAACTCCCGTTTTGATTCATCGGAGATATCCGTTAATATTACCGTTCTGACTTCATCCGAAGTTAATACAATTCCGCTTACGGCGTACAGTGTCTATTGCAAACTGGGTGATAAAGTCGATTTTAATTCGTATATTCCCGACGGCATAGAAGATGTGACTGTTGACTCGTCAAAGGTTGATCTGTCGCACACGGGCGTTTATGAAGCCTATTATTCCGCCGAAGGGTATGCAACCACACCGTTTGTTGTAATTTGCGAGGAGGGCTGATATGGATTCCAAACTAAAAAATATAAGTCTTTTCTCTATTTTTCGAGATGTGGTTTTTAATGCGTGGATAATTTTTCTTGTCGGAATAATGGCGTATATGGGCTCGTATATTTATGTCTATAACTTCAATACGCTTAAATATACGTCGAGCATGACACTTGCCGTCAGCGACAAAAGCTCATCGTCATTCATGACAAACAGACTTACAAAGACAAAAGAAACAGCAAATATTTTTCAGACCATTTTTCAGAGTGATATTCTTCGTACAAAAATCGAGGATGTTACGGGCAAGCCGCTCGCAGGCACAATTACGGCTACAATGGTATCCGAAACAAACCTTATAATACTCACCGCAGAGGCTGAAAATCCGATTGACGCATACGAGAGTGTAACGGCTGTTTTTGAAAATTACAGATATCTTACCGATTATGCATTTGAAGACACTGTCATGTATGTACTCTCAAGCGCAACCGTGCCGTCGTATGCAAATAATACAATTTCACTGCGTTCCACATTTTTTAAGGCGGCTCCGATATCGTGCGGTCTGGTATTGCTGATAATAATTTTGCTGTCATTTATGCGAGACACCGTAAAGAGTGAGGATGGCATAAAAGAAAATCTTCTTCTCGATGTTTTCGGTGTTGTCTATCACGAGCGAAAGAACAAGACATTTAAGACATTTATCAAGAACAAAAACAAGCGTGTTTTCATAAACGACCCGCTGACAAACAAAACCTATATAGAATCATTCAAGCGTATTGCCGTAAAGCTCGAATATCTTCATTCACAGAAAGACAAAAAAGTGTTTATGATAGCGAGTACAAACGAAAACGAAGGCAAGACAACCATTGCGGTAAACACTGCGATAACACTTGCCGAAAGCGGCAACAGAGTATTGCTTGTTGATTTGGACCTTCGCAAGCCGTCAATATGGAGATTTTTCCCTTCAATTGATTATTCCGACGAAAACAGACAGCAGATTGCCGATATTATAAAGGGGCATTCCGTAAAGTCAATTGATGTAGCCTATGACAAAGATTCAGGTCTGTTCCTGCTCGCAGGCAAAAAGAGTGTTGTTCACTCATCCGAATATTTAAGCAAGGATCGTTTTGATAATCTTATAAAAAAGCTCTCACAGCAGTTTGATTTTATAATAATCGATACTCCGCCCTATGCGCTTATATCCGACTCCGAGATTATCGCAAAATCCGCTGACGGAATACTGCTCGTTGTAAGACAGGACAATTCTACAATAGACGCAATTAACGATACAATATCGGCATTAAGCCGCTCCGGACCGATTTTAGGATGCATTTACAACGATGTAAAAACTCTTCCGGGAATTATAACGGGAGTAAACGCCCCGATTTCAGCAGGCAGCTACAGCAAATATTACAGATAAGGAGGCATTCTGATGGAACACGGCAAAGAAAATACTCATCGTGACAAACATGATGATTATGATGAAAATGATGAGCCTTCCGAAATATCACTGATTAACCTTCGTGTGCTGTTTGTCGATTGCCTCAAGGGCGCAAAGAAGCTCTGGTATTTAGGTGTGATATTTGTAATTATCGGCGCGCTTGTTACCATGTTTGTCAGCCAGCGCGGTTATATCGCAATGTACTCAAGCTCGGCTACATTCTCAATGTCTTCACTTGTAAGCAACGGTTCATATTCATATTATTACAGTTCCTCCGTTTCAAGCTCAATGGAAACAGCGTTTCCGTATATAATCAGCAGTCCCGTTATGAAAAATATTCTTAAAGAAGAACTGGGCGTTGACTATATAAACGGCACATATACGGCAGAAGCGACACCGTCGACAAATCTGTTTACCATAACAGTAAAAAGCAATTCTCCGGACGATGCATATAATATTCTTAACGCAATTCTGAACAGCTATTCTAAGGTCGCCGACTATGTTATCGGTGAAACGCAGATAGAATATGTCACAATGCCCGAGAAAAGCACCACACCCACCACAACAAGCACAATTGTGAGGGATACCGCCGTCGGTGCTGTCGGGGGCATTGCACTATGGTGTTTTGTAATTCTCGCATATGCTTTTACAAGAAACACAGTGCGAAGCGAAGATGATATAGAAGACAAGCT
>CAZTWO010000138.1:0-5473 GCA_964617965.1 uncultured Ruminococcus sp.
GACACGCAGTGTCTTCCGAAATTGCTAATTGCTAACTGCTAATTGCTAATTGAAATAATTGTCGATAAACGACAATTATTTATTCTCTTCGAGTTTTTGAAGCGACTGCATCTTAAGATACGCATTTATAAACCCGTCAAGGTCGCCGTCCATAACCGCATTTATATTGCCGTTTTCGTAGCCTGTGCGGTGATCCTTTACAAGCGTATAGGGCATAAATACATATGAACGAATCTGACTGCCCCAGCCGATTTCCTTCTGGTCACCCTTTATGTCGTGAATGGTGTCAAGGTGCTCACGCTCTTTAATTTCGATAAGCTTAGACTTGAGCATTGTCATGGCAACATCTCTGTTCTGATACTGACTGCGTTCAACCTGGCACGAAACGACAATACCGGTGGGAATATGAGTAAGACGAACTGCGGACGATGTCTTGTTAACCTTCTGTCCGCCTGCGCCCGATGCACGGTAAACATCCATCTTTATATCCTCGGGGCGAATGTCAACCTCGATTGTGTCGTCAATTTCGGGCATAACCTCAAGGGATGCAAATGAAGTGTGGCGTCTGCCCGATGCGTCAAACGGCGACACACGAACAAGACGGTGTATACCCATTTCGCTCTTTAAGTAGCCGAAAGCATTTTCGCCCTCGATAAGCACAACAGCGGATTTAAGTCCCGCTTCTTCGCCGTCAAGATAGTCAACCGTGGTGGTCTTGAAGCCGTGACGCTCACCCCAGCGGTGATACATTCTGAAAAGCATGAGCGCCCAGTCCTGAGCCTCTGTGCCGCCCGCACCCGCATGGAATGTGAGAATTGCGTTCTTGCTGTCATACTGCCCCGAGAGCAGTGTATCAAGCGTCTGCTGTTCTATTGTGTCTTCAATCTCTTTTACACTTGCGGAGCATTCGTCAAAAGATGACTCATCCTCCTCCTCGTTGCACATCTCGATAAGTGTGAGGGTATCATCGTAAAGAGTTTTCAGATCCTCGTACTTTTTAACCTTGTTTTTTAAGCTTGCAAGCTTCTGCGACACCTTGTTGGCCTCGGCTACATCGTTCCAGAAGCCTTCGGAGGCTGTCTTTTCTTCAAGCTCCGTTATTTCTTTCTTAAGCTCCGAAAGACCTATTGCGTCCGCCAGGTCATTAAGCGGTTTTTCGCTTTCAAGAAGCTTTAATCTGAGTTCTTCATACTGAAGCATATATTTCAACCTTTCAAATAGAATTACATTATAATTCAAGTCATATTAACGCAGAAGCATAATTCCGACCTCTATGAATTTAAGTCGCCGTAACACAAAAAACGCCGCAAAAAGCGGGGCGACTGATATTTAACTCTTCACAGATTTTTGTGGGACAAACAGAACAATGCAAAATCCGATTTACATATATTTTGTGTTGTAAAAACGTTGTGACTGTCTGCGAATTTTTTTAAGCTTCACTTTTTGAAGGAATAAACTTTGCGAAGCTTTATAATTCAAGTCCGCAGGACTTCCGAAATTATGCATTATGAATTATGCATTATGCATTTTTTGTTTTTGCCGTTGATTGCACAAAAGCCCGAGAAGCAAATATATAAGTATATTATATAAGGGAAGACGGCTCATGTCAAACAATTTTAAAATAAATCCTCTTGTTTATTGCAATTTTAAGTTATATTATATAGAATAGTAGCGTATAACCATAAGAAATTTTTTTGTGAGGTACAATAATAATATGAGATACAAAGATATTGAATGCACTGTCTGCGGCAAAAAGTTTGACGAGAACAGCGATGTTGTCGTATGTCCCGTCTGCGGTGCTCCGTGCCACAGGGAGTGCTGGCAGAGCGTCGGTCACTGCATACACGAAAGCGAGCATGACTCGGGTTACCGTTGGGAGTTCCCCGTCAGAGAACCGGCAGGGGAGGAACAGCCGGAAACTCAGCCGAACAACCCCGACAACCCCTTCGGCAGCATAAAGTTCGATAACGGCGAAAAAATCGTCATATGCCCCAACTGCGGCACTGCGAACTACGAGAATGATATGTACTGTTCACGCTGTCACGCTCCACTCAAGAACTCCGACAACGGTTTTGCGAGCGACAGACCCCAGACAGACGAGGAACACAAAAAGTACGTCGATGACATAATCAACAACTTTAACGAATACGGCGGACTCAAGCCCGACACCGAGGTTGACGGCGTACCGGTCAGAGAAATGGCGGCGTACATCGGGGGCAAGGCTCCCGGCAAATTCATAAGACGCTTCTCGACAATGGAGAGATACAACAAGTCCGTATATCCCACAATCGGAGCTGTGCTTGGACCTATATGGTTCTTCAGACACAAAATGACGAAAATCGGTGCGATAATTTCCGCAGTCATGCTCCTGCTTGCGACTGCCGCCGGAATTGTCGGAATGACCACACCGTACAAAGAGATGGCAAAAGCCACCGGCGAGCTTATGAGTGAAGCGGCACAGGGCACATTGTCGTCATCCGATTTGCAGAGTGCGATTTATTCCATTCAGGAAGCGTACTTAAACGCCGAATACACAACCGAAGACATAACACGCACCAGAATTGCGAACGTGCTGTACTATCTGTTCATTTACGGCGTACCCATGACTTCGTTTATTGTCGGCATGTCGGCATACAGAAAGAAAATCAACACCGACATAATGAAAATACGCGGCGAGTGTACCACCATGGACGAGTATATGAACACACTGAGACTCAAAGGCGGCACATCTGCGGGATTCACCGTCCTCGGTGTACTCGTGTGGCTGCTGGCAATGTTCCTTTATGCGTATCTGCCGATGATTATATCAATTAGCAATTAGCAATTAGCAATTAGCAATGAAATGCCAATTAATAATTAATAATTAATAATTAACAATTAACAATTAACAATGAAGGAAAACGCCGATGCGTTTTGGATTATAAAGCTTCGCAGATTATAATGCTTTTACAGAAAATCAAGTTTAATGTCTGCGAAGCTCATATAAATCAAGTCCGCAGGACTTCCGACATTATGCATTATGAATTATGCATTATGCATTTTTCAGCTATTGTTGACAAACACAGAAAAATAATTAACTGATTTAAAGCACAAAAAATATAAAATTATTGAAAAGCGAGAGAGATAAAATGAAAGTTACAAAAGCAATAATCCCCGCGGCGGGACTCGGAACAAGAGTTTTGCCTGCGTCAAAGGCTGTGCCGAAAGAGATGCTTAACATTGTGGACAAACCCGCAATACAGTATCTTGTTGAGGAGTGTGCGGCGGCAGGCATTACCGATATTCTTATCATTACAAACAGGGGCAAGGGCATAATCGAGGATCATTTTGACTATGCGTTCGAGCTTGAGCAGAACCTTCTTAAGAACCCCGAAAAGCACGAGCTGTACGAGGCGGTTCACAGTGTGGCAAACCTTGCGAATGTCTATTTTATCCGTCAGAAAGAGACTAAGGGACTCGGTCACGCCATTCTTGCGGCTGAAAAATTTGTCGGCAACGAGCCTTTTGCCATTGTCTACGGCGATGATATCATAATTTCCGAAAACAAGCCCGTTATCGGTCAGCTGATTGAGGCATACGAAAAGTACGGCAAATGCACCACAGGCGTAAAGGAATGCTCAACGGAGCAGGTTATGAAGTACTGCACCCTTGATGTAACTCCGCTCGAAAAGAATATTTACGACGTTCACAAGATAATCGAAAAGCCGACAAAGGAAGAAATTATTTCTCATTTCGCAATTCTCGGCAGAAACGTCGTTACACCCGATATTTTCGATCTGATAAGAAACACCAAACCCTCACCCAAAACGGGAGAAGTATATCTTACGGACGCTCTCTCGGCACTCTCCGAGCAGGGCAAAATGCTCGCTGTGGATTTTGACGGCAAGCGTTACGATATGGGCAATAAGCTCGGCATCATGATGGCAAATGTCGAAGTCGCCTTAAAGCACAAAGAAATAGGCGAGGACTTCAAAAAATATCTTAAGGAACTGGTAAGCACACTTTAATATGATAAAACAGAGTTTGAACAGAAATGATATAATTGAACTTGAAATTGAGGATTTCACATCCGAAGGCAGCGGTGTGGGGCACGTAAACGGACAGACGGTGTTTGTCGCGGGTACTGCCCCCGGCGATACCGTCAAGTGCATAATAATCAAGACAAAGCCGAATTACGCAATCGGCAAAATGACAGAAATAATCAAAGCTTCACCCGACAGACAGATACCCGACTGCCGGGTTTTTCCGCGGTGCGGCGGCTGTGCGTTCAGACACATAACATATGATGCCGAGCTTAAAATGAAGCAGAAGCGTGTGTCCGATGCCATGCACAGAATAGGACACATTGATCTGGAAGTGCAGAATATAGTCCCGTCACCGGATGACAGACACTATCGCAACAAGGCGCAGTATCCGCTTGCAAGTGAGGGCGGACGGCTTCTCACGGGCTTTTACGCTCCGTTTTCGCACAGAGTCATAGAGTGCAAGACGTGTCTTCTTCAGCCGCAGAGCTTTGCGGCAATTCTGCGAACCGTTGCAAGATGGGCAGAAAAATACAAGGTGTCCGTTTACGATGAGCGTACCGGCAAGGGGCTTCTCAGACACATTTATATCCGCAAGGCGTTTGCGACTGATGAAACAATGGTCTGCCTTGTCGAAAACGGCGAAAAAATGTTCAAGACCGATGTGCTTGTAAACGAGCTTATAAAAGCCGACCCGAGCATAAAAACGGTTCTTATAAATATCAACCCCGCGAACACAAATGTCATATTGGGCGGCAAAAATAAAATTCTGTACGGCGACGGTTATATTACGGATGAGCTTCTGGGTAAAAAGTTCCGCATTTCTCCCTTGTCGTTTTATCAGGTTAACCGCGCACAGGCTGAAAAACTCTATACCAAAGCGCACGAATACGCCTCCCGCGGCAAAACCGACGTTGTGCTTGACCTTTACTGCGGTGCGGGCACGATAGGACTTACATTCGCCGACAAGGTCAAAAAGCTTATCGGTGTTGAAATTGTACCGGATGCCGTAAAGGACGCCAAAGTTAACGCCGACTTAAACGGCATAACAAACGCCGAATTTATCTGCTCTGACGCTTCAGACGCCGCAAAAAAGCTTGCCTGTGAAAATATAAAGCCGGATGTTATCTTTTTAGACCCGCCGAGAAAGGGCTGTGACGCTTCACTTCTTAATACCGTTGCCCTTATGAACCCCGACCGAATAGTCTATATTTCCTGCGACCCCGCAACACTTGCACGTGACTGCGCCGTGCTCGAAAACTCAGGCTACAAGCTCATCGAATACACCCCCTTCGACATGTTCCCGAGAACAGCTCATGTCGAGACCGTTGCCCTGTTGACCCATACTCGGTAAGCCCCGGCAAAATTATCAAAGAGAGGCATGCATACAAGATGAAATCCGAAAACAGTCGATTCGGCAGCAGAGAACTGGAATTTGCCGTATTCTGCAT
>CAZTWO010000139.1:0-5448 GCA_964617965.1 uncultured Ruminococcus sp.
GATAATTGCTAATTGCTCACTGCTAATTGCTAATTGTTTTGCGAAGCTATATAATCCAAGGCACGCAGTGCCTTCCGACATTATGCATTCTACATTATGCATTCTACATTATAAAGTTATATAGGAAAGGAAAATATCATGTACACAAAAAATCTTAAGCCTGATGTAAAGGCAGTCTTCGTCCCCAAAGAAAACAAGCACGACGACACTCTCTATATCGCCGTCAACGGCAAAAGAATGATGATAAAAAAGGGCATAACCGTGTCTTTGCCCGCCGAATTTGCCGAGGTAGTCGAAAATTCATTTTCGTCAAGACAGTCCGCCGACGAATTTATAAATTCCGTAAGCGGCCGATAAGGGGGCGATACATTGACCGTTGACAACGCCATAAGCCGTTTTGACGACCTTTGCCCCAATTCGCTCGAATATTCCGAAAAGCTTCGCATGCTTTCAGAACTTGACGGCAGAATTTTCACCGAGATTATTTCACTCTATTCCGATTCCCCGGATGAATTTTACGGCTACGCTCCCGGCACTCCCTGCAATACCGTTCTGCTTGTGAAATATCCGTATGACGGTATTTACGCAAAATATCTTGCCGCAATGACAGACGAGATAAACGGCGACACATCACGCTATGCAAACTCCCGAACTGCTTTCAATAATGCCTATGCGGAGTTCGCGGCGTACTTCAACAGAACCAACCGAATAAAACACACGGGCAGAATAAACAGTGCAGGTGATATTTTATGATTCTGGCAAAGAAAAATATTATATCCCGCACAAGAAAAAACACAGCCGTTTTTGAGGGGCTTAACAGATATTCGACCGCCGGTATCGGTTCATTTCACGATATGCTCAATTTATCTTCCGATTCGTATCCGTCAATTGCGTCAAGACAGAAAAGAGCGGTGCTTAAAACAAAATCATCACCCTACGGCTCGATTGTTCTGACCGATGACAGCATAACGGCGGCGGCAACGGTTAACGGAAAACTTATCATTGCCACAAAAACGGGGCTGTATCGGTACAAAAAGCCTATTGCCGAAAACTGTCTTGACAGCACCGTATCCGTGCGGCAGATAATCCCCTTCGGCAGAAATTTCTTTGTAAGCCCCGACGGCATTTACGCCGAATTTGCCGACGACGGCTACAAAATCACACGCTGTGGTGCAAAGAATACAGCCGAAAAGGTCAGTGTCACGCCGTGTTATTATTACGGTGAAGAAATATCGGCCGATACGGTGACCGCCCTGCCCGACACCGCAGACGAAAACACATCCGTAATTCTCACGTCCGACGGCAAGTCTTATCTTTACACCTATTCTGCCGATTCATGGAGCATGGGCGACAGAGTATATTCACGATTTGCCGCCGACGGTGTGGGGAAATCACTCTGTGACGGTGACAGTGTCATTCTCAAAAATTACTCAGACGAGAATACAATCTATAAGATTATAAAAGCCGATGAAAACAGCCTTATAATCGATGCTCCGTTTTCGGGTGTGTCCGCTCTCGAAAATTTCACAGTGGAACGCTATTTTCCCTGCCTCGATTTTGCAGTGGAATGCTCCGGCAGAATATGGGGATGCAGATGCGGCAAAAACCGACTCGGCGAAACCGTAAACGAGATATATGCCTGTTCGCTCGGCAATGTGCTCGACTGGAACACCTTTGACAACGTGTCAACCGATTCTTATGTCTGTTCGCTCGGCTGTCCCGGGGAGTTTACCGGTGCGGCGGTGCTTGACGGCAGACCCGTGTTCTTCAAGTCCGACACCGTTATCACGGTCGGCGGCGATGTTCCGCAAAGCTTTACCGTTACTTCCGTTCCGGCAAGAGGTGTGCAGAAGGGTGCATATCGCAGCATTGTAAATCTCGGTGAAAAGCTTTATTACAAAACGCTTGTCGGCATAGCCGAATTTGACGGCGTGACAGTCAGGATAATCTCCGACAAATTAAGCTCCGAACATTTTGTGTCGGGTGCGGCAGGGGAGGCTGACGGCAAATACAGAATTGTGCTGACCGATAATAGCGGCAGAAAGCGGCTTTATGTCTATAATACGCGTCTGTCCGTATGGCACACTGAAGACGATGACGAAAACGCCGAATTTTTCGTAAGTTCCGACGGCTGTCTTTACGGCGTATGCAGAGTGTCCGAGGTGACACTGCCGAGTGCAAGTGTAAATACCTACAATATTATCGCATATGATACCGTCTGTGCCGACGTGTCGTTTTTCGACGGGGAGGACGTCTATTTTGAAGAAGAAAGCGATGTATTATTCTCCGCAGTCACAAACGAACAGACGGTGTCGGACGGCACATGGATTGTCCGCCGCATAATTCTCTTTGCCGAAAAGCCCGGCGGCACTTATCTCAATATCGGAATATCCTGCGACGGCAGTGACGGATTTTCGGAGATTTTTCACACGGACAAGCCCCTTAAAAGCACCGTAGGCATTGCCGTGAACACGCCGAGATGTTCCTCATTCAGGCTTAAGCTTGAAGGGAGCGGCGACATAAAAATAAAGTCTGTCGGCGTAATTTCCGAAAAAACAGGGGAGGTGAACCGTATTGGCAGATAACAATTCAAAAATCGAAAAAATCTACGCAGTGCTTCTGAAGCTCCTTCACGAAAGCTCGGAAATAAGAAGCGAGTTAAAAGCAGTGCAGTCAAAATTAAACGAGGTGAAATCAGTTGAAGAAAAAGCAAAGCGATAACGAAAATTACAGCACCGAAACCGCAAAAACGCAGGCCGATAATGCTTATCTTATAAAAAAAGAGCTGCTCGACAGCATCATAAACGACACGTCGTCAGATGCTCTCCCCGGGGCGGATAAGCTTTATAATGAGTACCGCTCGGCGTATGAAAAGCAGGCGTCCCTTGCGTCAAAAAACGCCTACGGTCTGGCGGCGGCAAACACAGGCGGCTATTCGTCCTCATATGCTTTATCGGCGGCGGGTGCGGCGTACGATAAATATATGTCACAGCTGTCCGAGGATTTGCCGGAGCTTGCCGAGAGTGCTTCGACTCTTAAGAAAAACGAGCGGCAGGCACTTCTTGACGCATATGACCTTGCGGCTGACAATGACGACACGCTTTATTCCCGTTACCGTGACACAGTGTCGGATGAACAGAAAAATCGCACGGCGAACGAGGATGAGCTTGAAAACTCCCGTGCGTTTGCTCTCAAGGCGGCAGAAAAAGGTGACTATTCGCTTCTTAACGCACTCGGTGTCGACACATCATATCTCGAGTACAGCGACCTTCTTGACGATGCCGTGACGCTTGCCGGGCAAAGCGATTATTCCGCGCTCGAATCACTCGGTGTCGATGTCACGGGGCTTCGTGAAAAGGATAAGCTTAATTTAGCACTGTCACTCGCGAAATACGGCGACTACTCTCTTTTAGGCGATTTTTCGTCCAATATCAGTGCTGCGAAAGAAAAGATTAACTTCACCGTGCAAAAGGGAGCCGAGGCGGCATACGAGAGCGGAGGCAAAACCGCACTCGTAAGCTTTCTTGACAGACAGGTAAATTACGGGCAGATTACCGAAAACGGCAAAAAGCAGATACTTAAGGCTATTGCGGGTTGATTTGCCGATTGATGCGGTGTACAATGGACAAAAAGGAGAGGATTTTATATGGAAATCGCAAAAATAAACATCGGATTTAACTCGGGTGAGCATATGTACCGCACACTCAATATAAGTGTCGACGATACACTCACACAGCATGAAATAAGGCTCGCTTTTATAACGCCCAAGGGCAGACACTTTTTAAGCGAAGCTCTGACACTCGAAAACGGCAAGACACAATATGCCGTTCCCTCGGCACTTCTTGACGGGGCGGGCAGACTTTACGCACAGGTCATAGCGTACACAAAGGGCGAATTTGCCGCAAAGAGTGAAATTGTATGTTTTTATGTCGACAAGTCGCTTGATATATGGGACGAGCTCTCGGCTGACGCAGACGGACTTTTTGCCGAAGGTATTGCCGACAGGCTCGCCGATATAGAAAAAACGGTTGCAAATATGAATTTCGATACAGTGAAATATGTCAACACGAAAACGGATTCTACTCCGTTTAAGGGCAAAATATGCAATGTTCTCGGCGACAGTCAGACGGAGGCCAATGAGCACAAGACAAAAATCTATCACGACTGGTTAAAGGAGCTTCTGGGGCTGTCCGCAGTCAATAACTACGGTATCAGCGGCTCGACAATCGCCAAAAAGAGTGCGACCGACACGGCGGCCATATCCGAACGGTACAAAAATATGCCCGATGCCGATCTGATTATAGTTATGGGCGGTGTAAATGACGTGTGGTTCAGCTCTGCTATGGGCACAATCGGCGACACCGATGCCACAACATTTTACGGCGGCATGGAACAGCTCTGCTCCGGGCTTATATCAAAATACCCCGGCAAGACAATAATTTTCATAACACCGACGGAACAGGACAACGAGAGCTGCACTTCATCCTGCACCACGGGGCTTACAGTGACCGATTTTGCCGAAGCCATGAAAAAGGTGTGCGCCAAATACGCGATTCCGGTGTATGACGCAAATACCCTTGTCGGGATTTATCCCAAAAACGCCGAACAGCGAAAACTTTACACAACAGACGGCGTTCATCTTAACGATAAGGCAAACGAGCGTCTCGGCAGGGCGGTTTACAAATTCATAGTGTCAATGTATATGGGTGACGAAACCGTTGACGATACGGATACGGGTACGGATACGGGTACTGATACAGGTACGGATACAGGCTCGGACACGGGGTCGGACACGAGTACTGATACAGGTACAGATACAGGTTCCGACACAGGCTCGGACACAAGCAGTAATATAACCCACGATTACGAAGGCTTATACTGCCATATTGCAAAGTGTCTTGACGGCAGTACTACGGGGCTTGTTCATATAACTATGACCGTAGAGGTTGATGATGACATAAAGACCGGTACAAAATTCACATGGAATTTTGAAGGTTCTGAAGCAAATAAAATTTCTTCCGGGTCGCATACAGAGGAATGCAATATATTTGAGTCAAGCACATACGAGGCCGATGACGGTGTGTTCGGTTCTGCCGTTGCAGGTGGCTACGGAATGAAATGGATTCAGACTGTGACGGATGACGGCAAGCTTTCTGTGGATAATGTTGATTACACACTGAAAAAAACTCCTTCCACACAATACCTTAAAGTGCCGATTTGTCTGTATGCCGAAGAGGGGGCTTATTTTAAGGTTGATAAGCTGAGATTGTATGCGAACGGCGTCGAAAAGCAGATTGCCGATTGCGGTGCGTTCTTTGCCGCAACAAAAGCCCTTATATATTTCAGTAAATACAGCACGACGGAGGAATAAGATGGGTGATATTACGGTGGAGATGCTGTCCGATATCGCAAACATTATAATAAAATCCGCCGCTGTCATAACGGCTG
>CAZTWO010000140.1:0-5429 GCA_964617965.1 uncultured Ruminococcus sp.
GAAGCTATATAATCCAAAACGCTTCAGCGTTTTCCTTCACTGCTCCTTGCTCCTTGCTCCTTTAATTGTTTATTACTGATTGTGTTTTGTAAGTTGGTTAAGGTTACCCCTTTGAGGGGCACCGAAAGGAGATACAAAATGTCAAAATTAAGATTCTATCTCGCCATGTTCGTGGCGAAGGCAACATATTACGGTCTTAAGGCACTTGGCAGAAACGCTTCGTATATGCCGGGTGAGCTTGCCGTTCGCATATGCCCCGATTTTATCGGCTATCTTAAAAAGCCCGAGACGGTTATATGCGTCACGGGTACAAACGGCAAGACGACAACGTCAAACCTTTTAAATTCGGTTCTTAAATACTGCGGTTATGACGTGCTTAACAATTCGCTCGGTTCTAATGTTCACGGCGGAATTGCCAACGCTCTTCTGAGTGCATCGACCTTTACGGGCAAGCCGAAAAAGAAAATCGCCGTGCTTGAGGTGGATGAGAGAAGCTCGCTTCTTGTCTATAAGCATCTGACACCCGATTACCTTATCATCAATAATATAATGCGTGACTCGATTAAGAGAAACGCCCACACGGAATTTATTTCCTATATCATAAATACAGCCGTGCCGAAAGAGACAAAGGTCATACTCAACGCCGATGATATAATCTGCTCCTCGCTTGTCCCACAGTGCGAAAACAGAACATATTTCGGACTTGATGCGGAACGCCCCGAAAAGGAAATAGTGCCTTATGTCCGTGATATTGTCTATTGCCCCAAGTGCGGCGGCGAACTTAAATACGACTATATCCGCTATAATCACATAGGCCGCTGTAAGTGTGAAAAATGCGGCTACGGCACGCCCGAAAGGGATTTTGTCGTAACGTCAATCGACAGAGAAAACGGCACGTTTACCCTTAAATATAACGGCACGGATACCGTTCTGCGTCTTGTCAACGACAACATAGTCAATGTTTTCAACTGCTGTGGCGCGGTTGCTCTTCTGACACGCTTCGGACTTCCTATGGACAAAATAAAAGAGGCTTTTGAAAACTTAGAGATTGTAAAGACACGCCTTGACACATTCAAGGTCGGCGATTCGGAAGTTGCCATGATCCTCTCAAAGGGTCAGAACCCCGTCGCATGCACACGCTGTTTTGAGTACGGCGCTTCTATTCCGAAAAAAGACAAGTGTTTAATAATTACATATGACGACCGTGAGGATAACACTCACAACTCCGAAAACACGTGCTTTTTCTATGATACCGATTATTCATTCTTTAAGGACGACAGCATAAAAGAGGTTATTTTTGCGGGACCTCGCTGTCGTGATAACTACCTTCGTGCGCTTATGGCAGGAGTCAGCCCCGACAAGATAAAGACGACCGAAAACGCTTCGGGCGGCGCATCACTTGCCGATGTCAAAAACTGCAAGAGCTTTATCGTATTTTTCGATAACTACCGCCTTGAAGAAGCCGCAGCGACGAAGAAGGAGCTTGTTGAACGATTAAAGGCGAACTGACAGTTTGCAAGGAACAAGAAAAGTTAGCAAGGAGCAAGGAGCAAGGAGCAGTGGGCTTCGCAGACGGTAAAATTATTTTTTTTTTCACAAATTACCTTTAATGTCTGTGTAGTTTATAAATCGAGTCCGCAGGACTTCCGAAACTGCTAACTGCTCCTTGCTCCTTGCTCCTTTTTTACGCTCTTGCCTTCAGCTCATTTTTTGCTACAATATAAGCCTTAACCGTATCGCTCTCCTCCGGCAGAGTGATTTCTTCCCCTGTGATGAGGGATGCAAAATAGGCGAGGGCGTGCGGATTTTTTACGAGAAACGGGCCTGTCAGCTGGGTTGCGAAAATATTGTCACAAATGATGCCTTCCGCCGAGGAGGGCTTTTCATTTCCCGCTTCCTTGCCCAAAACGAGATTGAATGCCGGTGTTTCTATGCCGCTGTAAACGCATGATGTATTTATAAATCCCACGCATTCCCTGCCGAAAATATTTTTGTCATCCGTCAGAGCATCGGACAGATATCTTTTGTCGGGGTTATAGAATGTGGTAAAGGGCAATATGCCCGCCGCCGGAAAAACACCGTTGGGGGATGTTGTCTCTTTGCCGAGCATCGACATGGCGTTGCCCGTTAACAGCCATTTTTCGCCGCATTCTACGCTCATATGAAATTCGTTGATGTGTTTTAACAGCCTGTCCGCACCTAAGGACGCACACTGCCTGGGACCCGAACCCATATAAACAAGATCGTTGCCGCCGCTCTTAAACGGCACGGTTTCATCATCGATAATTTCCACTGAGTAGTCATTCATCTCGAGTATCGCCTTAAGGGCCACAAGATTGCCCCTGTCGCCGTAAAGTGACATTGAACGCGGGAACAGATGAAATATTTTAATGGGTTTCGTGTTTTTCATATGCGTCTCTTCTTTCCGAATGTTTTTAATGTGTTTTCGGCGTCGGCAAAGCAGGTGAGTATTATAAGCCCCTCGGAACTGTCCGTTTTAGCCGTGTTCGCCGCTTCGTTAATGTCGGGTAAGGTGTGAATTTTGTCTTTGTCTATACCGGTGGATTTAAGTCTGACTGCTATATCATAGGCGTATTTCCCGCTCAGGTATACATTTTTTATGTTGCCGGAAGAGAGCGGTTCAAAGCTTATATCCCACAGCCAGCTTGTTTCTGCCGTATAATATTTTCGACTTATTCTGTCGATTACTATCATGACGGAAATATCATTTTTTTGCGATGCTGCATATTCCAGATTCAGATTATATGCCGTTGAATTTTCGTGCTTGCATATTAAAAGAGTTGTGTTTTTGCCGTTTGCGTCAAAGCTTATCCGTCTGCCGTTGTCGGATGAAAAGTTCGATAATGTGTCTGCCAAAACGCTTTTTGCTATGCCAAGCTCTCTGCCCACGGCAAAGGCGGCACACAGGTTATATGCCTGATATTTGCCTGTGAATGAGACCGAGAGTGGAGTATCGTTTATGATGATTTGCTTCTTTTCTTTGTCCGCGAAAACAATGTTATACTTTTTGTCCGCTGTCCTGAAATCGCACTTTGTGCAGACAAACTCACCTATATGCGAATAGTGATATGCACTGTATTTTACGGGAGCGGAGCATATGGGGCAGAAGACAACATCTTCATATAAAGCGTCGCTTTTTTCGCTTGACAGCACGGTTTTATCCGCACCGAAATATACGGTGTCAGGTCTGCCGAAAACAAGGGACATGCTTATGGGATCGTCGCCGTTAACAAGGATTTTAGTCTTATTCGGCAGCTTGTCGACAGCGGTTTTGAGCTTGTCACGGACAAAAAACGGTTCGCCGTTTCGTGTCATCTGATCACGGCAGATATTTGTAATAACAAGGGCACTCGGAGTGATATTTTCAAAAATCGCCTCGGCATAGCGTTCGTCTGTTTCTATGACGGCGGCATCGGCTCTGACTCTGCCTTTTAGTGTCGAATTGCCCAAAAGCAGTGTGGCAACGCCCTCTGTCTGATTGCTGCCCTTGCGGTTTGAAATGACCTCTCTGCCGCTCTTTGACAGCACGGTCGCAATCATTTCTGAAGTGCTTGTCTTGCCGTTTGAGCCTGTGACGCAGATAACCTTTTTCGGCAGTGTCAGACGCTTTAATATATTCGGATTCAGTTTAAGACAGATTTTTCCGGGCAGTGAAGACCCCCTGCCGATAAGTCTCAGAAAAAATATCAGAATTTTGCAAAGTAGAATTGTTAAAAAGGTTGACAAAATAATCGCCTCCGAAAAGCTGAAGTTTAATCTTTTATTAAATCGCTTGATTTTGCGAAGCTTTTGTATATAATGGTTACACAATGGGTGGAGTGTGCAATACAAAGCAGAATAATGTAGAATGCAGAATGTAGAATGCAGAATTAAGGAAAACGCCCGGGCGTTTTGGATTGTAAAGCTCCGCAAACGATTAATTTCAAACAGAAAAACAGTCTTTAATTCTGCGAAGCTATATGTGTGCAATACAAAGCAGAATAATGTAGAATGCAGAATGCAGAATGCAGAATTAAGGAAAACGCCCGGGCGTTTTGGATTGTAAAGCTCCGCAAACGATTAATTTCAAACAGAAAAACAGTCTTTAGTCCTGCGAAGCTCTATAAAATCAAGTCCGAAGGACTTCCGAAATTGCTAACTGCTAATTGCTAATTGCTAATTCAACAGTTGAACTTCCCTCAAAAAAGGAGATAAAAGTACCATGACCGTAGAAGTCTTATTCGACGAGGTCTGCAACCTCAACGCCGACGGCAGAAACAGCGAATATCTTCAGATGAGCATGCCCGACGCCGAATTTATTCATACAAAGCTTGATGATGAACCGTATTTTGTCCGTCATAATCCCGATATTATCATGATGGGGCACATGACGGAGAAAACGCAAAGATTTGTTATAGATAAACTCATGAACTTAAAACGGAGATTAAATGAGCTTATCGACAGCGGTACAATTTTTGTTATTACCGGCAATGCCCTCGATGTTTTCTGTGAGCATATTTCATATGTTACCGAGAAGATAGAGAAGGACGCATTGGGGATTTTTCCGCTTAAGGCGAAGTGCGATCTGTTTGACCGCTACAACGGCAAACAGCTTTCAAATTTCGCGGGTACTTGCCTGTCAAGTACCGATTCCGATTCACAGAGTATACCGGAAAAATCTCTATCTTCGGACGACATAAAAATAGTCGGCTTCAAGTCGCAGTTCAGTTTTCTGTACGGTGACAATTCGTCATTTTATTTTTCAAAGTGCGTGCGCGGAGTCGGCATAAACAGAGACAGCAGTTTTGAAGGTGTCCGCAAAAATAATTTCTTCGGCACACACCTGTGCGGCCCTCTGCTTGTCTTAAATCCTCTTTTTACGGAATACATAATGCACCTTGCCGGCCACAACGGCAGTGCCGCTTTTCGTGATGCCGCGATGGATGCGTATAGGCAGCACGTTAAGGAGTTTGAAGATCCGAAAACTCAGTTCTGAGAGAAAGCCTGATATGTGTTTCATGTAAAATGCAGAATGCAGAATGCATAATGCATAATGTCGGAAGTCCTGCGGACTTGATTTATATAGCTTCGCAGAATTAAAGATTGTTTTTCTGTTTGAAATTAATCGTTTGCGGAGCTTTACAATCCAAAACGCATTTGCGTTTTCCTTAATTATGCATTCTGCATTCTACATTCTGCATTGTTTTGTGCATAATGCATAATGTCGGAAGTCCTGCGGACTTGATTTATATAGCTTCGCAGAATTAAAGATTGTTTTTCTGTTTGAAATTAATCGTTTGCGGAGCTTTACAATCCAAAACGCATTTGCGTTTTCCTTAATTATGCATTCTGCATTCTACATTCTGCATTCTACATTCTGCATTCTGCATTCTACATTCTGCATTGTTTTGTGCTTTTTATGCAAAATA
>CAZTWO010000141.1:0-5350 GCA_964617965.1 uncultured Ruminococcus sp.
CCGGATACCGGATACTGACCACTTATTGCTAATTGCTAACTGCCGGTTGCTTTTCCTTAAAATAAACCAAAATTCGCATATATTGCCCATTGAAAAAGCATTCCCTCGGTGATATTATTTTCTATCGGAAAGACACAGTGTGTCAAAATTTTAACAATTCTCTAAAGGGAGGCGTCAACAATGTTTTTCCACATTTACGGCGACTTTTCCATTACTCAGCTTTTAGGCTGGCTGATGGCGTTTGCCGGACTTATCATCCTCAATGAAATCGCACGTCGTTCAAAGGCGGGCGGAATCGCTCTTTTTATTGTCGTTCCCGCTGTTCTTACGGTTTATTTTGCCGCAATCTTAATCGGCGCGAAAACGGGAGCCGAGTGGGCACTCAATAACCCCACATACGTTCACATGAACGGCTGGTTCCATTACGCAAAGCTCTATGCCGCAACAATCGGCTGTATCGGCTTCATGCTCCTCAAGTATAAATGGGGCATCGGCAAGACACAGTGGTTCAAGGCATATCCCTTTGTTATCGTTGCAATCAACATTCTTATCGCTGTCGCATCCGACTTCGAGTCCGCTATAAAGGGTGCCGCCGCTCTTGCAGAGACAGGCTCCGCATGGTGGTATTCAAACGAGGGTATCTGGCTTTACGGCGGTTGGTGGAACTGGGTCAACGGTATCGCCGGCATCATCAACATCTTCTGCATGACAGGCTGGTGGGGCATCTATCAGTCAAAGGACAAGAGAGATATGCTCTGGCCCGACATGACATGGTGCTACATCCTCGCATACGACATCTGGAACTTTGAGTATACATACAACAACCTTCCCACACACTCATGGTACTGCGGTCTTGCTCTTCTTCTTGCTCCCACATTCGCAAATGCGTTCTGGAACAAGGGCGGCTGGATTCAGAACCGTGCAAATACTCTTGCTCTGTGGTGCATGTTCGCTCAGGTTGTTCCGCAGTTCATGCTCAGTGACGAGTTCTCGGTATATTCATCCGTATATCCCGAAGGCTACGTTATGAACGCCGCATCCGCTCCCACAAGCGCAGACCCCAGAGCTCAGGGCGTACTCGCAGTGCTCGCACTTGCCGTCAACGTTGTAATTCTCTGCATGATTATCAAGCGTGCCAAAGAGACAAAGACAAATCCCTATAAGCACGAGATTTTCACATATCAGAATGATTACAAGCTTGCTCTCGAAAGAGCCGCAGACGCAAATAAATAAAAATCCCGTGCCGACGTTGTGTAAAATGTATATTTTCTGAGACATAATACACAACAGTCAACACACGATTTCGGTTATAATAACAAAAGGACAGAACTTTTAATTAGGTTTTGTCCTTTTTTATTGCGGTAAAATTATGTCAGTTTGCACAAATGTAATTTGCGAATCTGATAATTAACTATTGACATTTGACCAAATATAAAGCATAATTATAGAAGATGTTATGAAAGCAGGGGAGAAAAATGGTTCTGACGATTTTAAGGAGCATTTTCAGCAGACTTTATACGCTGATATATGTATTCTGTTCAATGGTGGGCACTGTCTGCACGCCGTATACTGAGACACTTCCGGTTACAGCGGACGATTTTGAGCCGGCGATCCGTTTTGTTGTGTTCAGTGACGCACATCTTGTTGATGTCGGCGACAGAACCGACGATCCGCGTGACGGCAGACGTGTAGCCGATATGATTAACACTGTGTTTGAGATTTACGGCGACGACGGCATTGACCTCTTTGTAAACTGCGGCGACTTCTCCGAAATCGGCACGGCGGGGCAGGTTGAACAGTATCTTGAAGCGTACAATACCGCCCTTGACGGCAGAGCACAGAGCATCTGCATATTGGGCAACCATGATCTCAAGACCACATATAAGGCTCAGGAATTTTTCAGAGAAAACTACGGACTTGAGACAGGCGAACAGTCCATAACAATAAAGGGCTTCCATTTTATAGCCGTTCCGTCATACACGCAGTCGGCTATTCAGATTATACCCGAATCTACCGTTATATGGGCGGCAAAGGAGCTTAAGGCGGCGGAAGAAGACAGCGAAAATCTTCCCGTGTTCACATTCCAGCATCCGCATAACAGAGGCACTGTTTACGGCAGCGGCATATGGGGATGTGACAGCCTTAATAAAGTATGGGAAGGTCACAGCAGAGTTGTGAATTTCTCAGGTCACTCGCACTTCCCGATAAGCGACCCGCGTTCAATCTGGCAGGGTTCATACACGGCAGTCGGAGCAGGCGCAATGCAGCGCTGGGAGCTTGAGAAGGATATAATCTGGGGTCAGCACCCCGAGCGTTATGATGACGCCGCCGAGTTCTGGGTCGTCGAAGCGGACAGAGACGGCAGTGTAAGAATGAGTGCATACGATCTTAATTCCGATACATTCTTCCTTACATATTATATCGACAATGTAAACGACAGCAAGACATTCGCTTATACATATAAGAATATGGAAAAGTACGATGCCGCACCCGTATTTGACGAGAACGCCGCGGCGGAATATGCCGTCAACGAAAACGGCGAGTATACGCTTACATTCGACAAGGCGACGGCAAAGCTTGTTGTGCAGAATTATAAGATAGAAGTCAGAAACAAATGCGGTCTGCTTCTTAAGAGTGAGACGTATCTGTCAGACTATTATCTGCACGACACAGGCGACACAATGACCGTAAATTTGGGCGACCTGAAGCTTGACGACGGCGAACAGTTCACCGTTAAGATCATAGCGTGCAGTGCGTACGGCAAGCAGTCCGAAGCCAAGGAATTTACGTTCAACAAATAATCCGAATCCAAAAAAATGAACTATAAAGAAAAGCCGTTCGAGAAATCGGGCGGCTTTTCTTCAGTTAGCAAGGAGCAAGGAGCAGTTAGTAATTAGCAATAGGTGGTCAGTATCCGGTATCCGGGGTCGGTGGACAGTGACCGATTAATGTAGAATGCATAATGCAGAATGTCGGAAGGCACAGTGTGCCTTGGATTTATAAAGCTTCGCAGAAATTAAAGTTTAATACAGAGCGGAAAACTAATCGACAGCGTCAGCTTATAATCCAAAACGCTTTAGCGTTTTCCTCAATTATGCATTCTGCATTCTACATTCTGCATTATTTTGTCCTGCGGACTTGATTTATATGGCTTCGCTAATTTGCAAATCCGTATAGAAGAAATAGCTCATTTTTCGCGGAGCATTATAATCTAAAACGCTTTAGCGTTTTCCTCAATTATGCATTCTGCATTCTACATTCTGCATTATTTTGTCCTGCATCTGCTGACTGATGACCAACTAATCTCGATTTTTATTCAAGATTCTTATCATACATCCCCGCCGTTTTAGCCCCCGGAAATTTTTGCTTTTCGCAAAATGCTGTTATAATATTTTCTATGTCCGGTTTTTCTTCTGTCGTAAAATAAAGCGTTGCGAAGTCCGTTTTGGGCTGTCTCATATTGCCGGTATAAAGCGGCACGCTGTTAAGAAGCGTCGAATATTTTCTGTTGTGGCAAAGCACCGTAAATTCGGTGTTTTTTCTGTCTTTGAGTATTCGTCTGCCGGGGCATTTTCCGCACCCCGTCACCGACTGCATCGGGCAGCAGCGAAAACGCATAATCGGCATAAACCCATAGGCGACAAAGCCTTTTCTGCCGTCAGAATTCAGATTGTTCATATCGTTAAAGCTCATCTCGGTTGACAGTGTAATATCACTCACGCCGAGTTTTTTATATTCATTCGCCGCATCCGAATTTATGATGTTAAGCATATGACCGCCGGTCGGAATAAGTCCCGCCTGTTTTGTAAGATATATGCCGCCAAGGTTTTCGCAAAGGGCATATTTAACGCCTGAATCACGGCATTTTTTAAGAAGCTCCAAGCATTTTTCTTCATCTTTTGGGTATACAAGAGGAGAAATCTCGGCGGCAAGCTCACACGGGAGGGCCGTTACAATATCGGGGTGCTTTATAATCTCGGTCACGGGCAGAATAACACGTGATATATTGTCAAGGTCGCTCGGGAGCTGCTCCGCTTTTTCGAGGCGTATACGGATTTTCATGCTCTCGGGTGCGCTTTTGGCGGTAATTGTATTTTCGATCGGGAGTGTGAAAATGTGGCTTTTCGGTGCTTTTCTTTTTTCGGTCAGCTTTTCGACACACTCACGCCTTAGGGCGTTAAGAGCGGATGCAGGCAGGGTGTATCCGTCAAGGAGCGTGCAGGACAGATCTTTGCAGTTAAAAGCCGTGCCGCCGAGCTTTAACAGATTTCTTGCGGCAATTTCTTCACTGAGGCTCGCTTTTATCGCTTTCTGCGGAGCGTCGCCGACAGCCGCAACGGTATTTTCGCCGTCCGTCATTGTAAGGCGGCTTTTGTCTTCGGTCATGACAAAATTCATATTTACGCCGATATCCGACCGCTCGTCTTTGTAGAGCTGCTTTAGTGTCGGCAGAACCGTTGACGCCGCCGTTACGTCGTCCTTTGTGCGTGAACCGAACATGTCAAGCGTTCTTTTTTCGGTGAAATATCCGTCCGTAAAGCCGCTTCTTGAAAATACGCTTTTAAGCGTGTCAATATCGGGTGTGCCGCCCTTAAGCTTTGTTTTTACGGCGTTTACAGCCGCCGCGACATATTCGGGACGCTTCATTCTGCCTTCTATTTTAAGTGAATTTACCCCGGCTTTTGCGATTTCGGGCAGGTGCTCGATAAGCGACATATCTTTAAGAGAGAGTGCGTTATGCCTGCCGTCTGCGTTAAAATCGAGCCTGCACGGCTGTGCGCAAAGTCCTCTGTTGCCGCTTCTGCCGCCGAAAGATACAGACAGATAGCACATTCCCGAAACGCTCATGCAGTGCGCGCCGTGAACAAAAAGCTCGGTTTCCATTTTGGTGGACTCGCAGATTTTTTTTATTTCTTCATAAGAATTTTCTCTTGCAAGCACAACACGCTCAAAGCCCATTTCTTCAAGCATTTTCGCCCCCGACACATTGTGAACAGCCATCTGGGTTGAAGCGTGAAGGGGGAGTGTGGGACAGCATTTTTTTACAAGTTCAGCGACACACAGATCCTGCACTATAACGGCATCGGCGCCGCTGTCGGCTATCAGACGCAGTGTGTTCAGAAGTGAATTTTTTTCGCTGTCTTCTATTATTGTATTGAGTGTGATATATGCTTTCACGCCGTGCAGATGACACAGCGCGACCGCGTTCATAAAATCATCGTCCGAAAAATTCTCGGCATTTCTTCTGGCGTTAAAGCCCGCAGCGCCGAAGTATACGGCATCCGCACCGGTTCTTACAGCCGCCAAAAGGCTCTCTGCACTGCCGGCAGGCGCCAATATTTCGGGTAAA
>CAZTWO010000142.1:0-1656 GCA_964617965.1 uncultured Ruminococcus sp.
TGACTTATTTCTTAATTCTGCCGCCGAAGTTGGGGTCGAGGGCAACGCCGACTATTGAGCCGACGGCAGTGCACGCCTTTTTGAGGAACTGCCCCGGGCGGGTGCCGTTGAACATAAGATAGAATTCAAACAGATCCTTAAAGCCGGGTTTTGCGACAGAGTGAACTCTTATGTTTCCGAGCGGATCGAAAATGAATGTAAACTCACGGTACTGTGCCATTGACAGCGGAATTATCGTAAGCTTAAACTTGTTGTCTGCCACCCATGTGCCGTAAGACGCAACGGGAATTTCGAGGTCGGAAAGCTTGATATCCGAGTATTCATACTCCCCTTCAAGTCCAACTTTTATTTCGTTTACGGGGCTGTTTTTCTCTTTGAACAGTACTTTAAGCGAATTTTCTTCAAAGAAGAACATGAAGTTATCTATCTTGCCTGCACGGTGCGAGAGCATGAAGAGGTTGCCCGTGCCCAGAATGCTTGCCGTACCTCTGCGGCGCATGACAATCTGTCTGCCGTTAATTTTGGCTTCCGCATCGGGCTTTCTGAGTGCCATAGGCGGAGTTTTATTCTCGCATCTGTTTATATATGCGGTCATGTCGGCAAAATCTGCATCGTTCTTTTCGGCGGGGATTTTATCGGTAAAAGCCTTCGGGAAATGCTTCCACAGAATACGCATAAATACGTCTTCCTGAGGCTCGCCCGCAGTGCAGACAAACACGGCATCCTGTCTCGGGAACACAACAACGAACTGGCTGTACAGTCCGTTAAACGAGAAAGTGCCCATTTCGTCCGACTGAATAAAAACCTGGAAGCCGTAGCCCGAGTCATCATTGAAAACGGACGGAATATTCTGTATGTGACGCTTTGTCGCTGCCTCTATCCATTTTTCGGGGATAACCTGCTTGCCGTTATACATGCCTCTGTTAAGATAGCAGATACCGATTTTTGCCATATCCTCGGTCTTGAAGTAAGCACCCCAGCCGCCTGCATCGTAGCCGTTGTGATCCTTCTCCCAATAAGGTGTCTCAATTCCGAGCGGTTCAAAAAGTCGGGGCGTTAAGTACTCAGTAAGAGTCATGCCGCTGACCTTTGAAATAATGCGGGAGAGCATATATATATTTTCGCTCAGATAATAGAACTTTTCGCCGGGCTTATCACTGAACGGAGCGGACAGCCAGTTTTCGAGCCACTCGTTCTTTTCGCAGTTGTTGGCAATGCTTATCTTTTTGCCGCTGCGGTGCGTGATAAGATGACGGATTGTAACGGTGTCATTCTGCTCTTTAAGCTTTTTGTCTTTGCCTGTATAAGGAAAATATTTTGAAACTTTATCATCAAGATTTATAAGCCCCTCACTTACGGCAAATCCGACCGCCGTGCCGGTGATGCCCTTTGAGAAAGAGAACATTGTATGCGGAATTTCTGCTTTGAAGGGTGCCCAGTAGCACTCGGCGGCAACCTTACCGCCCCTGACGAGCATAAACGAATGCATATTTAAGCCTCTTGCGTCGCAGTCATGCAAAAAACCTTTTACTTCTTTTGATAATACGCCGGCTTCCTCGGGAGTGCTGACTCTCGGAAGGGCGGGATATTTGTTTGTATTTTCTGACATAATTAAAACTCACCTCGTAATTATTTTACAAGATGAGTGTTAATGTA
>CAZTWO010000142.1:1756-5315 GCA_964617965.1 uncultured Ruminococcus sp.
AATTAAGAATTAACAATTTCGGAAGTCCGGAGGACTTGATTTATAAAACTTCGCAAGACTATACACTTGGCGGGCAGACGAAAATTACATGTAATTCTTAACTGATATCGATTATTTACGCAGGCGGAGCTGTCTGAAGAAGTCGGAAAGAATTTCGGCACATTCGGCTTCTTTTATGCCGCCTTCAAAATACGGTTTATGATTGTAGTCTATCTCAAAAAGATTTATAAGACTGCCGACAGAGCCCGCCTTTTTGTCGCTCGTACCGAAATAAACATGCTCAATCCGTGAATTTATAATCGCACCTGCACACATGGGGCACGGCTCAAGCGTTACAAAGAGATCACAGCGAGGCAGCCGCCAGCCGCCCAGGGTTTTGCAGGCGTTGTCAATCGCTTCGGTCTCGGCATGATAGAGGGCGTTTTTGCCTTTTTCACGTCTGTTTCTGCCTGTCGCAATAATTTCACCGTCACGAACAATTACAGCACCGACAGGAACTTCGCCGTCATCGTACGCTTCTTTCGCAAGTGCCAGGGCGGCGGACATATACTTCTGCTTTTCTTCGTCTGTCATATGAGCTTATCAATTGTTTTAAGTGTGTTAAGTCCACATCTTATACCGCTGAGGCAGTCTTCCATTCCCTCAAATTCAACCGTAACATAACCGTCATAGCCTGATTTTTTGAGTATTCTCAGACACTGCAAAACAGGGACATCGCCGTGGCCGATTATTGCGCCTCTGAGAAAATTGCCGCCTCTTGTCATAAAAAATCCGTCGGGCGGAACAAATTCATTACCCTTTTTAACGTGAAAATCCTTGGCGTGAACATGCTTTGCGTAGGGTGCGACATTGCCCACAGCCTTTGCCGGGTCTTCATCCGCACATAAAAAGTTTCCTATATCAACCAGTGCGCCGAAATTGTCATCATGAACGCCGTTTATAATCGCTTCCACTCTTTCACTGTCCTGACAGAAAAAGCCGTGATTTTCGATAGCGGTCTGAATACCCTTCGTTTTGGCGTACTCGGTGACGGTCTTGTATCCGTTGATTATATCGGGCAGAGCATTGTTAAAGCCTCTGTTCGAGCGGATTTCTTTATCGTAACCGGACGCACCGTCATGACGCATCAAAGGTGCGCCGAGTGCCTCGCAGACATCTGTCTCACCCTTAAGACGCTCCGTCTCACTCTCGCCGTTAAGCAGATTTGCACCGATACAGTAGGCGACAATATTTATGCCGCACTTGTGTGCTTCGGCGTTGAGCTCTTTGGCGTATTCGATTTTGTCTTTGCCGTCGGGAGCGTGAATTTCGGCGAACTCGATGCCGTCAAAGCCCATTTCTTTTGCAAGTGAAATAAGCTCGATTTCGCTCTTTTTGCCTGAATTTGTCAGCTGAGAAAAGCTGTATGAACTGACTGAAAATTTCATAAAAGTATACTCCTTAAAATGTTTTTTACACTTATTGCATAATTTACGGAATCATAGTTTGCAGCCGCCGTTATCTTTATATAATATGTACCTGCGGACAGAGAATAGCAATACGCCGACGAACTCACATCTTTTCCGATTGATGAAAGCGAAGATATTTTTTCGCCGTTTATGTCATAGAGTGCAGGTGTATTTCCGGCATTGTCAAGACATATTGCATTGAAAATATCATTCTCGGAATTTATGTATTCGTGATTTATTTCTATTGCGATATCCGATTTTTCGGTAAGTGTAAAGCTGTAATAATCGACATCATAGCCGTCAACGGTCGGTGCAATTCCGCCGTTTGTGTTCTTGCCGAGAGTCAGCTTTGTTGCCGAATCTATGGTATTATTCGGCTCTTTTTCCCATGTTTCATCTGCCGTAAATTCAGTGGTAACCACATACCGCATATTATTGAAATATATGTTGGCGTTATCAACACAGATATAGTATTCCCCTGTCGACAGACCTATCATGGGCGATGAAACACCGCTGTCATCCCATGAAGACATATCGCCGTAGATTATATTGCCGTCTGCGTCGGTTAATGTAATCCGCCAGCCGTCTTTGGATGGGTCGCCGTTTTTCACATTTTTGACTTCATCCGCATCGGGCTCATGTGTAAGACTTACGGCAAAATAACCGTTATCGGTCAGTGTAAAATGATAATAATCCGTGTCGCCCGCAGGTGCTCTGTTTGTAAGATTGCCGGTAATCGTGCCGCCCGGAGTAATTTCATTTGCCGTTTCTTTTGTGTCGTTATATTCGCATTCGGTATTTTCGTCAAAGCTCTTTGTCACTGTCAGAGTATATGTGCTGTCGCAATAGATACGGGACTCGACCTTAATATAATAGCACCCCTTCTGTACACCGATAATACCGGACGAGAGCATTGAAGTCGACATATACGAATTGCCGGAATAGACAATATTCGAATTACTGTCATAAACCGTGATTTTCCATGCGACCGTTTCATTCTCTTTGACGGTATGCTCAAAATCGAGGCTTATCTGCTCATCGGAATAAGTGCGAATCATAAACCAGTCGACATCTTTTTTATCAAAGAAATACGAAGCACTTCCCCTTATCGCCTGCCCGTCAAAAATCTCGGTATAGCGTGTGATCGTGTCGTTATATTCAATCTCGTAATCGGAATCATAATCGAATGTCGCTTCAAGCGAATAGCTCGCGACAACGGGGCTTTCGGACACTGATGTAATTTCAATTTTATATGTGCCTGCCATGACACCTATCGGCACGCTTTTTTCCTCGGTTGCGGTGTATGTTGATTTCGCTTCATTAACAAGCCGCCACGCATACTCTTTGCCGTCACCGTCGGGGCTGTAACGGACATAGGTGCGAATGTAATATCCGTTATTTATCTCGTGTTTGGAATGGGTAAAGGTAAAGATTATCGCTCCCCTGCTTTTGGATGTAAAAATGTAGGAGTCGGTCTGATCGCCGCTGTACAGCAGACCATTATAGGACACGTCAAACAGTGCGGACTTTTCGACATCGTAAGCTGTGGAATATGATTTTTCGGGAGCGGAATTTTCCTGTACAACCGAAACGGCTTCAACAGAATCATTCAGGTCTTCGGATGCGGATAAAACCTCGGTTGTGCTTTGTTCGTCGGTGACTTCTTCTTGTTCGGAAGACTCTTCAATATAATCGGTATTGCTATCGGATACCTGTGTGTCTTCTGAGTTAACGAATATAGGAATGCTTACCAATTCACAGGGGATAATGTCGTCATAGTTTTTTGCGGGAGCGGCAAATGCGGAACAGACAAAAAGACAGATGCTCAGAATTACTGCCACTGTCCTTATTTTAGAATACATACCTGACGCCCCCTTTTGAGTAATTTTAACACAGCATAGATATTTTTACAATACAAGTCTAAAAAAAGCTTTAATAAAGGTACAGAAAATAAACAATTTTACAAAATTATAACTATTGACAACAGGAAAATTTATTGATATAATGTCACCCGTAGCAAACAAGTCAATTATTTGGGGGCGTAGCTCAGCTGGGAGAGCGCATGACTGGCAGTCATGAGGTCAAGAGTTCGATCCTCTCCGTCTCCACCA
>CAZTWO010000143.1:0-4074 GCA_964617965.1 uncultured Ruminococcus sp.
CCAAAGTCCAGATATCCCTTCGCACCGTAAAGCTTATAAATCACGTCATTGTTCTTCTTAAGCAGATTGTTAAGGAATTCATCAAACTTTGACGGCTCTTCGTCGGCGGCATACACACCGATTTCAACAAGCATGTCATGGAACTTCTCGAGCAGTGCCTCTTCCTCCGCGGTATTTATCACAACGGTATTTGTCATTGCGATAACCTCGTCATAAAGTGCCTGCTGCTCCGCCGTAAGAGTATAATTGTTCTGTCTGCAATATGTGTCAAGGTCGTTAAGCCAGTCTCTCTTAAGGCTCTTAAGGTTTCTCGCGTTATTAAACTGCGGATAGATGCAGTTTTCGTCATTGACGGTTTTTATTGTGCCGAGCGCCAGATCGATAGCACACGAAATTGCGACATTGTTATACTCAAGCTCATGCTTCTGACCGTAGAAGTACCAGGTCGAATCCTTAAAGTATGTATTGTTAATCTTTATTGTCTTGTCGGGGGACAGCTCATCGCCGGTCTGCTTGACAAACTGCTTGTCATATGCGACATATTCCGTGCCGGGTGCTGTCGAATCGATATTAATAATCTCATCCGAGTTTGTCTTTTCGGCACTGTACATAAAGCCGAATACCTGATAATCGGATGTAACCGCACCGTAGGGCAGACCGTAGCCCGCAATGAACGAGAATGTTATGCCCTGAGCTGTAAGAGCTTCAAATCTGCTCTTAAGATTTTTCTGAGCCTCATAATATTTGTCTGTTTCCGCTCTTACGTTATCGCTCTTTATAAGCGGTCTTATAGCCTCATATCTGTCCGAAGGCACAAGTGCAACAAGCGACGGAGTGTTAAGCAGAATCTTATCACAGAGTGCGTCAACAATCAGATTTGCAAGATCGGTCAGCGCCGCTTTGGGGAATATGCGGATAAGCACATTTACAAGATAGCCCCAAGGCTCGCCTATCATATCGGAGATAAGTCCGTTATAAAACAGCTGAGCGGAGTTTTTCTTGCCGTCAGCGCCGTCTGCGTATTTCTTCTCGACAAGATCGGCAACAACGTCACTGCCGTCCCAGCAGCCGACGATTGACACAACACGTCTTACATGGTTGTCATTTCTGTCGGGATACTGTGCCAGATACGCACTTACAACGGATGCACCCATTGACATGGGAACAAGCACAACCTGCTTTGCACCGACCTTGTTATTCGCAAGAACCGTCTCGATATACTCATGCAGTCCCTCAACATTCTGAGAAGTATAAGAGAACGCACAGTAGTTGTAGCAATAGAGATAATCTTCATAATTATTGCCGAGTCTCTGCTGAGCGATTTCGGCACAGGGGATGGAGCCGTAGAAACGTTCCTTTGCTTCACTTCTCATTTTGCCGTCCTCGCCGACAGCCTGCGGATATTCGGACACGGGCATAACGTAACGGGGAGTTACAACCTGATCGCTGCCCTTGCCGTTTTCGTCAATAATATTGTAAGAGAAGAGATTTGACAGAAGAGTCTCAACCGTCTCGCTCTTTACCATATTTTTGCGTGTGAAGATTGAAAGGAACAGTCCGCCCACAAGCTTGAGTATGGCCTTTATGCTTGACGGCTGTTTGATTGCGTCGGATGTCATATTCGAGAACAGATTCCATCTGCCGGAATATTTGCCCTCGGCAATAAGGGGAGCATAATTTTCGTAATCCTGAAGAGTACCGTTTTCGAATGCGCCCTCTTCGGTGTACGACTTGTCAAAATAATACGAGAATGACTGACCGATACCGGTGACAAACAGAATTATGCTGTTTTCACCCTCTGCGAATGCGCTCTCAAGTGACGATGCCGTTGAAACCTGCACATCGTCATCCTCCTGCTGTGTGTTCGATTTTGATTTTGCCGATGCCGGAAGCATAACCGTCGGCAGAAGCATTGCGACGCACAAAATGGATGCTATAACTTTTTTCATCGTAAGTTCCTCCGATAATAATCTATTTTGTATGATACCACACCGCCGCCGATTTTGCAACAATCTCCCTTTCGTCATCAAGACCAAAAAACACACTCCATTTCCGTGCGACTTGCACAAAACCCAAAGCCGAATCAAATGATAAAAAAAGATGTTTATTTTTATTAAATAATATGCTATACTATTTTAGCTAAAGCACAAGGAGCAAGGAGCAACAAAAGTTAGCAAGGAGCAAGGAGCAAGGAGCAGTTAGCTTCGCAAGGGGCGGAGCTTATACAATCCAAGACACGCAGTGTCTTCCGACATTGCTAATTGCTAATTGCTAATTTAATAATAGTTCATCAGCTTTCAAATCAGCGAAGCCTATACAATCCAAGGCACTCCGTGCCTTCCTTATTCACCGGCCACTGGTCACTGGATACTGGCCACTCTTTACTAATTACTAATTTAACTTCCCACGACAAATAATTCAGAGGTTCAACATATGTTTGTAGATATCGCAAAAATCAAGATCAAAGCCGGCAACGGCGGCAACGGCGCTGTGGCATTCCACAGAGAAAAATATATCGCGTCCGGCGGTCCGGACGGCGGCGACGGCGGCAAGGGCGGTGACGTCATTTTTCAGGTTGACGACCACCTGGCGACTCTCGCCGATTTTCGTTACAAAAGAAAATACACAGCCGAAAACGGTCAGAACGGCGGCGGCAGCAAATGCACCGGCAGAAAGGGCAAGGATTTAATCATCCGTGTTCCCCGCGGCACGATAATAAAAGAAGTCGAGTCCGGTGCGGTGCTGGCGGATATGTCCGACGACACACCGTTTATCGCCGCAAAGGGCGGCAAGGGCGGCTGGGGCAATCAGCATTTCGCAACACCCACACGCCAGGCTCCCCGTTTTTCCCGTGACGGCTACCCCGGTGAAGAGTGGGAGGTTCAGCTTGAATTAAAACTCTTGGCGGATGTCGGACTTCTGGGTTACCCCAATGTCGGCAAATCGTCACTCATTTCCGTTGTCAGTGAAGCAAAGCCCATAATCGCCGACTATCACTTTACAACTCTTACTCCCGTTTTGGGCGTTGTCAGAATGGGCCCCGAAAGCTCTTTTGTCATGGCTGATATTCCGGGACTTATCGAAGGCGCCGGGGAGGGTGTCGGTCTCGGTCACAGATTTCTGCGTCATGTCGAGCGGTGCAGAATGCTCGTTCACATTGTCGATGTCGCCGGCAGTGAGGGGCGTGACCCGATAGAGGACTTCAAGACGATAAACAGGGAGCTTGCGGTATTTAATCCCGAGCTTACAAAATGTCCGCAGATTGTTGCCGGCAACAAGATAGACCTTGCGACCGACGAACAGCTCGAACGCTTCAGAAAGTTCATAACGGAAGAGCAGGGGCTTCCCTACTACGAAATATGCGCACCCATTCTTGAGGGCACAACGGAGCTTATAAACGCCGTAGCGGCAATGCTCGCAACACTGCCTCCCGTAAAGCACTTCGAGAGCGAGCCGATACCGATGGAGGTTCTCGAACGCAAAAAAGACTCCGGCTTCAAAATCACCGTCATCGACAACGACTACTATGTCGAAGCGGAGTGGCTTCTTAAAATTCTCAACAAGACGGATATTGACGACTATGAGTCCCTTCAGTATTTTCAGAGGGTGCTTGAGTCCTCGGGTATTCTTGCGGCACTTGTCGAACGCGGCATAAAAGAGGGCGACACCGTTATAATCTATGATCTGGAGTTTGACTATGTCCCCTGATGAACTTAAAAATTCACTTGACGAAATAAACACACCCGTGTCCCCTGCCGGAATGTCGGGACTGTCCCTCGCGTTTATCGGCGACGCCGTATATGAGGTGCTTGTCCGCACTCTTGTTTTAGAGCAGGGCGACGCACGTGTGCAGACGCTCCACCAAAGAGCGATAGACTATGTTAATGCTTCATTTCAGGCAGACGCCATAAAAAAACTTATGCCCATACTCACAGAGGAAGAACTGTCCGTCTATAAACGCGGCAGAAACGCTCCCTCCGCCCACACGCCGAAAAACAAGACCGAAGCCGAATATCACCTTGCGACCGGGTTCGAATCCCTGTTCGGATACCTGTGGCTTAAGGGGGAAACGGA
>CAZTWO010000143.1:4174-5275 GCA_964617965.1 uncultured Ruminococcus sp.
ACCGAGTTTTTGCTCTGGTGCTTCGGCTGTATGCTTTACGCTGTGGGGTGCGCTCTTTTTACAACACCCATGAATTTTGTTCCCGGAGGACTTACGGGACTTGCGGTTATCGTGCATCAGCTTCTGCCCGTCATACCCGTCGGTGCATTTGTATTTGTCGCAAACATTCCGCTGTTTCTTGTATCATGGAAAAAATTCGGCTGGCGGTTCATCATAAAAACGATAATCGCCACAATGCTTCTGTCCGTGTTCATCGACCTTGTGACATACATAGGCGAGCAGAACAGTCTTATGTATTCGGGCGATGAAAAGCTTGTCGCCTGCATTTTCGGCGGCGTGCTGTGCGGCGGAGGGCTCGGCACAGTGTACCTGAGCGGCGCCACAACAGGCGGCTTTGATATTCTTGCCCGCCTTATGCGGCTTAAGTTTCAGCATATATCAATGGGCAAGCTTGTTTTTGTATGCGATTTTGTCGTTGTCATTCTTAACGGCATTGTTTCAAAGAGCATTTTAAGTGTGCTTTATTCACTTATCGTAATATTCATTTCATCTCAGGCGACCGACTATGTAATATCGGGATTAAGCCACGCAAAGCTCCTTTATATAATGACGAGCGAGCCCGAAAAGGTCTGCTCCGACATTACACACCACTTAGGCAGAGGCGTGTCAATTCTTCACGCAAAGGGCGGCTACACAGGGCAGGAGAAAGAAATGCTAATGTGCGTTGTCCGCTCCCACGAAGTCGCAACCGTTCGCAAAATCGTTGCCGCCTACGACGAAAAGCCCTTTATTATAATCACCGACTCATCCGACGTGCTGGGGCAGGGGTTCAAGTCGCATAAGGACACACTGTAGAAGTGAGCAAGGAGCAAGGAGCAAGGAGCAGTTTTTTCAATGCATAATTAAGAATGCATAATTAAGAATGTCGGAAGTCCTGCGGACTTGATTTATATAGCTTCGCTGACTTAAAATCCGATTTCTAATGATAATCTAATCGTTTACTTTAGCTTTATAATCCAAGGCACGCAGTGCCGTCTTTTTTCGGATTGTCGGACCGCTGCCGCCGGTCCTCATTAGTCGCTACGCCAAAAATCATTCACC
>CAZTWO010000144.1:0-5242 GCA_964617965.1 uncultured Ruminococcus sp.
CGAAGGAAATCCGCTACAAAATCAACACGGACGACTTTAAGAGCTACGGCGAAAAAGTTTTATCGGAATTACAGAAATACTGCTCCGGCTTCGATTTTCTCACCCCGGCGGACGACAACCGTGAGGGCTTCAGAGTAAGCTTCGACAAGAATCACGGCGACGGCTGGCTTCTTCTTCGCCTCTCCGTCCACGACCCCGTTCTGCCGCTTAACATTGAAAGCAATTCGGTCGGCGGAGTTCAAATTATTGAGAACTTCTTTACCGAGTTTGTCAGAAAATTCGATAAACTCTCAATAAAATAATTTTAACCGGTCTCACAGAGGCAAACCTTTTTCGTGAAGCCGGGCTTGCCGTCATACCGCTTACGCTTCTGACGGCAAAAGTGCCGCCGTCTCGCTATCCGAGCCGACGGTGCCCCTCCTCGACGACAAAACGAGCCGAATCGGGAAAAAGCGGAGAGCTTTACGACCGTTTGCCGCCTCGTCGGGGCAGTCGCTCGCTCCTGTCGTCGCTCGCGACTTCCGCTCCTCAGCGACTCCTGCCCTTGGCAGTTCGCCGCCTCGTCGCGGCCCCACCCACCCACCCAAAATCATCGGACCCTTCGGGACCTCCGATTTAATAAAGAAAGGACAATAACTATGTACAATTTCCCCATCGGTATTATCGTAGACAGCTTCCGCACCGACATTCCCACAGCGGTTAAAAAGGCCGCCGAACTCGGCGCACAGGGCATTCAGGTGTACACCACATACGGTGACATGGCACCCGAAAACCTTACCCCCGAAAAAAGACGTGAGTTCCTTAACCTCGTAAAGTCAAACGGCCTTGTTATCTCCGCTCTGTGCGGTGACCTCGGCATGGGCGGCTTCGGGGATCCCGAGAAAAACCCCGCTATCATCGAAAAATCAAAGCGTATTCTTGACCTTGCCAAGGAGCTTGAGACAAACGTTGTAACAACCCATATCGGTGTTGTACCCGCAGATCCCGCTCATCCCAGATATAAGATTATGCAGGAGGCATGTGCGGAGCTTGCCGAGTATGCCGATTCCATTGACGCACACTTCGGCGTTGAGACAGGCCCCGAGATGAGCATTATCCTCAAGGACTTCCTCGACTCCCTTCATTCCACAGGTGTCGCGGTCAACCTTGACCCCGCAAACCTTGTAATGACCGCAGGCGATGACCCCGTTAAGGGCGTATATAACCTCAAGGATTATATTGTTCACACTCACGCAAAGGACGGCCTCAAGCTCCCGAACGGCTATCAGGAGACTCCCTTAGGCGAAGGCGGCGTACCCTATGTTCAGTACCTCAAGGCACTTGAAGACATCGGTTACAGAGGCTTCCTCACAATCGAAAGGGAATGCGGTGAAGACCCCGCAGGTGACATAGCCAAGGCCGTGGCGTTCCTTAAGGATATCATGGCGAATAACTGATAAAAGCAGGCAGTGAAAAAAGCATTTATCATTATTTTATTCGCTGCTTTTAATGCATAATTCATAATGCATAATGCAGAATGTCGGAAGTCCTGCGGACTTGATTTATAAGCTTCGCAAACATAAAAGCTTGTTTTTTTTGATGGTTTTTATCTCTTGCGGAGCTTTATAATCCAAAACGCTTCGGCGTTTTCCTTCATTATGCATTCTGCATTATGCATTCTACATTTAAAAAGAAAGAAGAATTGTAATGTCCTCTCCCTTGGTTTCTGTAATCATCCCCGTATATAATGTAGAAAATTATGTTGAAAAATGTGTCCGCTCTGTAACGTGCCAAAGACCGTTTGCGGACGGAACAGTCGAAATAATCATGGTGGATGACGGTTCAACCGATTCGTCCGGCATGTTGTGCGATAAAATATCCGGTGAATATGATAACATAACAGTGGTTCATCAGCAAAACGGCGGCCTCGGCAATGCCAGAAACACCGGGATAAAAAACGCAAAAGGAAAATATATTCAGTTGCTCGATTCCGACGATACACTCGAAAACGATGCTCTTGAAAACATAATCGGAAAATTAAGCTCGGAGCCTGATGTGCTCATTTGCCGCTATAACATGATACAGTCCGATACGGGTGAAAAAACCGTGTGCGACTATTCTCTTGACGGTATTGAAATTTCTTCGCTCAGCGGGGAACAGCTGATTGCCGAAATCCTTACGGACAGACTTTATCATTGGTATGCATGGCTGTATGTGTTAAACAGGGAATTTATTGAAAAAAATTCACTTTGGTTTACGCCTGTCAGGTGCTGTGAGGATGCCGAGTGGAGTCCGCGAGTACTTTATTTTACAAAAAAAGCGGAATATCTTGACAAGCCCGTTTATAATTATTTGATAAGCAGGAACGGGTCACTTACAAAACTTGCAACGGAAGAGGTATACCGTGCTAAAATCGAGGTTATTAAGTATAATTATGATTTCTGTCAAAAGAATAATATCCCCGAGGAGTTAAAAAATAAGCTTATGGGTAATCTGTCGCCTATCTTTATGGCACTGCTTGCAGATAACCCTCTTTACGGAAAAGAAAAAAGCAAAAAATATCTGGCGGAGATAAAAAAATATGACATCTGCCTAAAATATTCACCGCAGGCAGACAAACGTCTGCTTTATAAAACGGAGTGTGTGATAGGCATAGATGCACTGTCTCGTCTGCTTTATAAACGTGCAGACTTAAAACGCAAAGCTTAATGAATTTATTGAGGAATGAAAATGAAAAAAATAATAAATGCTCTTTATTCAAAAACCGAGATGCTTGAAAATATATTTACGGTAATTTTTCTGATTTACGCTATTCTCAGTAATAACGGTCTTACATATGGTCGATCGATAATAACACCGTTTATGTATGCGTCATTTTTGCTTGCCGTTCTGCTTATTGGCATAAGGGTACTTAACTGCAAAAAATATTTTTCGATGCCGCTCACGGTATTGTCGTTGTTAATGGTATGCTCAGTCGGCATTTCGACTGTTCTTAACAGAAACCATTCTTTTAAGGATAACGCTGTTTTTTGTATCTATTGGGCAATTTATTTTCTTATATACGTTACAACCGATAAAAATAAATCGCGGGAGAGCTGCAAAAAGACCCTGCGTATTGCCGGCGCAACGTTCACCGTATATACAACCGTAGCCGTAATAGCAAGTCTGGTGATGTACTTTGCCGGCGTCAGCGAAACATACATAGTTGAAAATTCCGATTCTTCCTATTATCTCGGATTTGTATGGGGACGTCTGTGGGGTGTGTTTTTAAATCCCAATCAGGGATCCATCTCGTGTGCAATATCGATAATGATATTTATATATCTGATTCGAAAAAGCAAAAAGCTTACTTATAAAATTCTGCTGTGTGTAAACATATTTATACATATAATATATATGGTTTTCTCGGATTCCAGAAGCGGTGCGGTAGCATTGAGTGTTGCCGTGGCGGCTTATGTTTTTGCCGGTATGGTAAGAAATTATGACAAAAAAATCGGCAAACAGGTGCTGTCGGGCGTTCTTGCCGTGTGTGTTGCGGCGGCATGCTTTGTCGGCGTGCGTCAGCTCAGGAAACCCGTAAACCTTGTAATAACGGCAATGGATAACTGTATTGATAATAACGGCAATTCCGATATCGGAAAAGAGGAAGAAAAAAATATAATCGACCGCGGCTATGACCTTTCCGAGGATGTTAGCAACCGCAGATTTGATATATGGAAGAGTGGGCTTGAGATTTTTGCACACTCAGGTAAGAATATGATTTTCGGGGTGTCTTTTCGCGGTATTGTTGATTATGCAAAGGAAAATATGCCGCAGACATACATTATTAACAACGGATATTCCGTAATGCGAACATTTGAAAATGACCTGCTGAATATTCTGGTATCAAACGGAGTTTTCGGTATTCTCTGCACAATGGCATTTGTTGTGTACGCTTTAATTCTTGTTTTCAAAAACTTTTTTAAGATTTCTAAAGAAGAAAAATACTATGCAGGAGTCCAGCTTGCAATTATATTGGAGTTGTCGGTTTCCGCAATGTTTAGTGCGATAATGTTCTATTCATTCTCGCCGAATTCCATAATATTCTGGATTTTGCTTGGACAAATGATTGCTTACTTCAACGCACAGGAGGAACCAAAGCGTGAATTATGATATAGACATAGTTGTACCTTGGGTTGACGGCAGTGACCCCGTCTGGTTCGCCGAAAAGAAAAAATACAAACCGTCTCTCGGCAGTGACGACAATATAAACCGCTACCGTGACTGGGGACTTCTGCCGTATTGGTTCAGATCTGTCGAAAAATATGCCCCGTGGATTCGAAAAATTCATTTTGTGACGTGGGGGCACATTCCGTCATGGCTCAATACCGAAAATGAAAAGCTTCATATTGTAAAACACTCCGATTATATTCCCGAAAAATATCTTCCGGTGTTTTCCTCTCATCCCATTGAGCTGAATATGCATCGTATAGATGATTTGTCGGAGCATTTTATTTATGCGAACGATGATTTAATATTTACCGATTACTGCTCACCCGAGGATTTCTTTATTGACGGCAAGCCGATTGATATTGCCGAAGAGATTGCCATGCGTTTTCTGTGCGGCAGTATTGACCATATAGCCGGTAACTGTATGTTTGTTATAAATAGGCATTTCGACAAAAAAAAGGTTGAAAAGCAGAACAGAAATATCTGGTTTTCGTTGAAAGCACCCAAAGCAACATTGAAAAACTTATATATGTCGCCCATAAGGGGATTTTCGGCGTTTTATAATCCGCATACAATGCAGTCGTTTGTCAAATCCACACTTACAGATGTCTGGAATGCGGAGGGGGCACTTCTTGACGAAACCTGTTCGCACCGTTTCAGAACAAATGAGGATGTAAGTCAGTGGCTGTTCCGTTACTGGCAGATGGTAACGGGCAACATGGTTCAGAGTGAGAAGCCGAGAGGAATGTTCTTCTCGATAGGTAATGATGATGAAGCCATTAAGGATGCAATTCTGAATCACAGATATAAAAATATCTGTCTGAGCGACGATGACGTAAACTACGATTTCGAGAAGGAGCAATCATTCTTAATTTCCCTCCTCTCTCAGGCCCTCCCCGAGAAATCGGCATACGAAAAATAATTAACCGAAAACACATTATAGGCGAAGCCTTGAAAAAAATGCATAATACAGAATGCATGATACAGAATGCATAATACAGAATGCATAATGCAGAATTGAGGAAAACGCTGTGCGTTTTGGATTTTAAAGCTA
>CAZTWO010000145.1:0-5237 GCA_964617965.1 uncultured Ruminococcus sp.
TCTGCCGACGGCGAGAAGTGTTGAGCTGGGAAGCGACAGGTACATCGGCATTAAATTATCGTGAACTTTTTATTGATTGTGAAGCCGATGTAATTAGCAATTAGCAGTTAGCAATTAGCAATAAAAATATGACTTGACTTTTAAGATTCTATTCCGGATTTTTTCTTTGCTTTACATCTTTCTTTTGTTTTTTTTGGAAAAATCGAATGGGTTAATTTCTAATAAATACAAATAAATATAAGGCACGGCAAAATTGTGCAAAAAAATTAAAAAAGTACTTGCAATTCATATTTGGCTGTGCTATACTCTAAACAGAACTTGGCACCTATGACTATTTATTACCCCCCCCGCACAGATACTATTTAAGTAAGTTTCAGTTGGAGGAGTTATCATGGCGACCGTATGTGGAGTATATTTATTATCACTTGACTCTCGATTACCAAGGGGTAAGGTTGCGTCTTTTGAGTATGCCAAGTCGTATTTATTAACAAAAACAAATACCATAACCGGAAGCAGGGCATTTTGCGTCTTGTTTCCGGCTTTTTTGTTTTTACAGAAGGAGGAGAGTGTCATCATGATTTAATCGGCTGCAGGTAAAAAAATTCTTTTATCTGCATATATCCGTTACAGCCCCACAGCGAAGATAATTAATGAATAAAGAGAGGAGATATCCTCACTTCCTCAAAAAATCAAAACAGAAAGCGAGGTCAGACCAATGAAAAAATTCACAGCGATTATTCTCTGTCTTGTGATGATGTTAACGCTCATTCCCGTGACATCATTCGCATACGACGGCACACAGTACAAAACCGGAGATATTATAACTTTCGGCTCTTATCCGCAGGATCTTGTCGAGGATGACACAGTCAAAGCCGCTCTTGACGGTTCAGATAAAACCTGGGTTTCATATAACTATTATACCGGCACAGGCAGTTGGGGAGATGGCAAAATGACACCGTCCGACTATATGAAATATGCCGATATAGAGTATAACGGCACAAAATACCGTGCGGTTACATTCTCGCAGTATCGTCCGTGCTATACAGAAAGTCTTTCAACGGCTGAAAATTCACACCAGATTGACAATGGATATCCGATAGATACTGTCTGTTATTTCGAATATAAGCCTCTCACATGGAAGATGCTTGACCCCGAGGAAGGTTATGTTGTCTGCACTCAGATAATCGACTCTCAGGCGTATCAGAATTTTGTATGTTCTGTCTATGACGAAGATGAAAATGATTATTACTATTATAATAACGAAGCATGTGATATTCCCGCGTCAACAAGAGAATCAAGTTCTCTCAGAAAATGGCTTAATGAGGATTTTTACAATACGGCATTCAGTGAAAACGAAAAATCACAGATAGGCACAACTTATGTGTCGGATAAATACGGATATTCTTACACAGATAGCTATGACGGTGATAAGATTTTTCTGCTGACTGTTGATGATTACACAAATCCCGATTATGGCTTTAATTCCGAATCTTATGAATCGGATTCCGCAAGACAGCTGAAAGGCACACAGTATGCCAAATGCCAGGGGATGTTTGTTGAAGACGATGAAGACAATGAAGACAACGAAATTATAGGGAATTCATATTGGTGGCTATGCACGCCCTGCGAATATGAGTATGTTTTCTGCTCAGACAGTTACGGCAGTCTGTCGGACGAATATATTACATATACGGATGTGGGCGTTGTTCCGGCGTTTAAGTTTAATCCCGAAAAGCCGTATGAGATTACAATTGAATATAAGCTTGACGGCGGAGCGTGGGCACAGGGCTTTACTCCGACAACAAAATTAATGTCATATGAATTAGCTTCATTTGAACTTCCGGAGATGGATGAAGCTGTAATAAACGGTGCTTATCTCGGCGGCTGGTCATTAAATGCCGATTCAACAGACAGCCATCTTATTTACGTTGCAAATTGGACTCAGCTCGGGACAATTATATTTAAATTCGATAACGGCGAAGACGATAAAACAATTGTTGCTCCCGTCGGCACATCGATTGACTATCCTATTCCCAGAAAAGAAGGCTATTACTTTGACGGATGGGACAGTGCCTTCCCCGAAAAAATGCCCGAAGGCGAGACTACCTTTACCGCACAGTGGGTAGCTAAGACACCCACGCTGTATTTTTACCCGCAAAACGGTGTATGGTGCATAGAAATTACGGGTGATTACGGTACCGCGGTTGAAGCACCCGTCCCCACCAAAAAAGGATATACATTTAAAGGGTGGGACAAGACAGTGCCCGCAACAATGCCGTCAAAGTCTCAGCAATTCTGGGCTGTGTGGGAGAAAAATCAATATACCGTAAGATTTGTGCTTGATAACGGTGAAGCTGATATAGTCTATACCGATGATTATTATACGGAAATAGCTGTTCCCACACCCGAAAAAGAGGGATACACATTTATCGGATGGGATAAAAAAGTTTCAAGCTATATAGAAGAAGACATTACCTACACGGCACAGTGGAAAATCAACGAGCCTACAATAACATTTGATTTTGGCAACGGCAAATACGAAAAGATAACTGCACAGTACGGCACTCCCATCACAGCACCCACGCCGACACGCACGGGTCATACCTTCACAGGGTGGGATATAACCGTTCCCGCAACTATGCCTGCCGAGGATATTACAATTACGGCACAGTGGACGGCGGACTATGCATACGGTACGATTATAGAATTCGGCTCTTATCCGCAGTCGCAGGTGGCAGAAACCGAAACCGAGCTTCTGGCTGCTCTTGAACAGGCGGATAAACAGTGGAATTCATATAAATATTATACAGGCTCGGGTTCTGATGTTGACGGCAAAATGGCAGCATCCGATTTTATGTGGTATGCGGATATTGAGTACAATAATGCAAAATACCGTGCTGTGAAATTCTCGCAATATCGTCCATGGACAACATATATGACATCCTCGGCAGATAATTCCAATCAGGATGAAAACGGATATGAATCAGACAAAGTGTATTACTTTAAGTTTGAACCGATTAAATGGCAGGTAATCGACCCCGATGAAGGATACATAATGTGCAAGGATATAATCGACGCACAGGCGTATAACAATTATATTCTGAAAAGCGGCGATGATTATTACAACAGTGAAGCCTGTGATACTTTTGCTACGGATTGGAAAACAAGCTCTCTCAGGCAGTGGCTTAACAATGATTTTTACAACACGGCTTTTACGAGTGAGGAAAAATCAAAGATAGGCAAAACATACAACACCAATGAATCTGTACTTTATACAGGAGCGGTTGATACCGAAGATAATATTTTCCCGATTTCTTACTTTGATGCAAAAACCAAAAAGTACGGGTTTGACTCGGGCAGCAGCGACACAGAGGATACTGCAAGACAGAAAACAGGCACTGCATACGCAAAGATTCAGGGAATGACGGTTGCTTACAATGGTAATTCGAGTTGGTGGACACGCACTGCATGGAACTGCCTGAGTTCTGAAAGCGGAAGCTATGACGGCTCATTAAGATTTGGATATGTAGACAAAATAGAGGGAGTTGTTCCGGCACTTAAATTCTATCCGAATAATCCCAAGGAAATCACTGTAACATATGAGCTTAACGGCGGCGACTGGGCAACCGACTACGAAGCCCCCACAAGCTATATGTCAAACAAGGAGCTTTCTCAGCCTACCGCAGATAACGTTAAAAGATTCGGATATGATTTTAAGGGTTGGGAGCTCACGGTAAACACCGAAACAACTCAGACCTACAAAGCGAAATGGGAGAGGACATATTACACTGTTTATTTCGACTATAATTATGATGATTATACCGAATCCGGACGGAAGCAATATGGAGATAAGCTGGAATATTCATGGGAACCGTGCCGAGACGGTTATACATTTGTCGGCTGGGAGGGTCTTCCCGAAACCATGCCTGCACATGATATAACCATAACCGCAAAGTGGGAAATCAATCATCATACGATTACTTATGATTACGACTACGGGAACAATAAAATTACCGAAGAGCTGGATTACGGCTCGACCATTACAGTTCCCGAACTTAAAAGAGAGGGTTATACATTTGACGGATGGTTATGGGATGAGACTGTACCCGAAACAATGCCCGACGAAGACCTCTATTTTATCGCCCACTGGACACTCAATGAGTATACACTCAAATTCGTTCTCGACAACGGCGAAGATGATATTGAAGTCAAGAAAGAATACGATTATGAGATTACAACGCCTGTCCCGACAAAGGAAGGATACAGATTTGTCGGTTGGGATAAAAAAGTACCGTTCTATATGCCTGCCGAAGACGTGACTTATACCGCACAGTGGCAGGTGAAGCAATATACGCTGACATTCGGTCTTGATAACGGTGAAGATGATGTTGAGTTAACTCAGGATTACGGCACAGCTGTAACAGCCCCAACCCCGACAAAAGAGGGTTACACATTCACAGGTTGGAACAATACCGTACCCGCAACAATGCCGGCATATAGTGAGAGCTTCGTTGCAAATTGGAGCATTAACAAGTACACACTCAGATTTGTTCTCGGCAACGGTGAAGACGATGTTGTCATTACAGAAGACTACGGCACAGCCTTAAGTGCACCCGTACCGACAAAGGACTACTGCACATTTGACGGATGGGACAAATCGGTGCCGACTTCGGTTCCGGCGGAAAACGCAACCTACACCGCAAAATGGAAGGGCAACACCTACGCTGTAAAATATGAATTAAACGGAGGCACAAACGCCGACGGCAACCCCGAAAATTACACTTATGGCACAGGCGTCGCCGAGCTGCTCACACCCACAAGAGAAAATTATACATTCATGGGATGGACACTTGACGGCGAAGCAGTGACTGCTGTTTCCGCAACACAGCACGATGATATTACCCTTGTTGCAAATTGGAAGCTCAGCCAGTCCGCACCGAGCGTTGTTCCCGAAATCGAAAGCCTTACGGATGATTCGATAACTATTAAGCCCGTTGAAGAAAACGAAAACGGTGCAAAGCCCGAGTACAGCATTGACGGCGGCAAAACTTGGCAGGAAGACAATGTATTCACAGACCTTGACCCCGACACCGAATACACTGTCGCAATTCGCTATGGTGAGACCGATACCTACGCTCCGTCCTCAGTCGGAGAAAGCACAGTCATAACAACCGACTCAGACGACTCTTCCTCCGGCGGCGTCAGAATGTTCTATTGGCTCAAGTGGCTGCTTGAGT
>CAZTWO010000146.1:0-5199 GCA_964617965.1 uncultured Ruminococcus sp.
ATAAAGCTTCGCAAAACATAAGCTAACAGAAAAACAGTAATTTAATGTCAGCGAAGCTATATAATCCAAGGCACTTGTGCCTTCCGACATTCTGCATTCTGCATTCTGCATTCTGCATTCTACATTCTACATTATTTAAAATTCCATTGCTAATTGCTAACTGCTAATTGCTAATTATTTGGCGTTAGCCTTAAGCCACCCCATACTCCTCGTAATATCCGAAATGCCATCCGGCTCCGGATCGTCATTTTCGAGTATGAGCCATTCAATATCGGTGTCCTTTGCAACCTTTATGACTGCGGCAAGGTCATTGTTGCCCTCGCCGAGAGCAAGAGGATGACCGTCAATACCGTCTTTTATGTGAAGATGAGGTATTCTGTCACGGTTTGCCGTTATGAACGGATAGTTGTCAATACCGGCAACAAAGCTCCAGTATGTGTCAACCTGTACATAGCAGACTTCTTTAAGTCTTTCAAAAATTGTTGCGGGATTGTCGGAATCCGCGGGAGCGTGAAACTCATCGGTATGGGTATGGAAATATACCTTCATGCCGTATTTGTCCGCCGCCTTCTGTGCGCCGCCCATGATTTCAAGCATATTGCTCAGGTCGGCCTCTGTCTGTGTCGGACCGCCGCCGATGCCCATGGTCTTTGCACCGAGTGTCTGCATGAACTTGATTGTATCTTCGACTTTGTCGGCCTTGAGGTCGTCCATGCCGAGATGAGCACCCACGCATACAAGACCCAGGTCGTCAAGCGTCTTTTTGAGGGTATCCGCATCATAGCCCCAGAATCCCGCAAATTCAACGCCGTCAAAGCCTATTTCTTTTACCTTCTTAAGTATATCGAGCAGATCCTCGCCCTGCTCCATATGGTGACGAAGCGAATAAAGCTGTACTGCAAATTTCATTGTTTTAATCCTTTCGAAAAGTGCCAAGGGGCAGTTTTTCCGTTAACCGGCATCGCCGCTGACCCCTTAGCATAGTGTGGAGTTTATCAAGAGGCGAAGCATATAATTCAAGACACGCAGTGTCTTCCGACATTCTGCATTATGCATTCTACATTATGCATTTGTCTTACACTGCTCCTTGCTCCTTGCTCCTTGCTCACTTTTTATCAGTCGTCAAAGTAAACCGGCTTGCCTGTCTTCGCCGATGTATAAATAGCCTCAAGTATGCGTGTTACGCACAGAGCCTGCTCGGGAAGTACGCAGGGATCGTGATCGTTTGCGACAGCGTCAATCCACTGTGCCATATCAAGAACGGAAGGATCTGTTGAGTTGCCGTCATAGAAAGCAACGCCGCCCGCCTTGCAGGGGGAAACCTCTATTGTCTGCTGACCGTGCTTTACGGTGTTTATTCTTACCTGACCGCCCAGAGTGTCGATGCCGGCCTTTGTGCCGCAGAGCATGAACGTAGCTTCGGGTGACTCTGCAATGTTAAGAGCCCAGCTTGACTCAAGGTTGATAACGGCGCCGTTCTTCATTACGATGTAGCCGAATGCCGCATCCTCAACTGTGAACTCTGCGGGATCCCAGTCTGCCCAGGGGTTGCCTGTGCCTGTCTGATCCGCAAGCTTTCTGAATGTGTTGCCAACTACCATCTTGGGCTCGTAGTTGTTCATCATCCAGAGGGTAAGGTCAAGAGCGTGAGTACCGATATCGATAAGGGGACCGCCGCCCTGCTCTTCTTCATTAAGGAATACGCCCCATGTGGGAACGCCGCGGCGACGAAGCGCGAGTGCCTTTGCGTAATAGATATCGCCGAGCTCGCCGTTCATGCATGCTTCTTTAGCGAAACGGTTAGCGCCGCACTGACGGTTCTGATAGCCGATTGAAAGCTTCTTGCCGGTCTCTTTTGCGGCTTCGAGCATTGCCTTGGCCTCGGCATATGTCTTTGCCATGGGCTTTTCGCACATAACGTGCTTGCCTGCGTGCAGAGCGTCGATTGTGATGAATGAATGCTCACGGTTGGGTGTGCAGACGTGTACGATGTCGATTGACTCGTCCTTGAGCAGCTCCTTGTAGTCTGTGCATACAAAAGCGTCCTCTGTGCCGTAGTCCTTGGCGGCCTTCTGTGCTCTCTCTTCGATAATGTCGCAGAATGCAACCATTTCAACGTTCTTTAATTTCTTGAGTGAGGGCATATGCTTGCCGTTGGCGATGCCGCCGCAGCCGATAATGCCGATGCGAAGTTTCTTGTCCATATTTTTTCCTCCCAAAAAGGTTAAATTATTTCTGTGTTTTCGGACACACATCAAGTGCATTATAAGAGATATGCCCGTATAATTCAAGCTTTTTATATATAAATTTTCTGTGAAATATTTTTTCGTTTGTGAAAAATGCACATTCTTATATTTAAAACATTGTAATATATGCACGAAAAAATTTTCGATGTTCTCAATTTCTTGAACTTGTTGTACAACAGTGCTATAATTCTTTCTGTTATTCCGCACTTTTTGCGGGTTTTTTATCTTATTAAAGAGGGAAGGAATTATCAAAGTGGCAAATCTCAAACAAAAAGTCAATGACGGCATTTCCTACGTCAAAACAAGATGGAACACTCCCGCCGAGGGTGAAACCACTAACCTTAAAGAATTTATCTCGTATTGCTTCGGCACAATGGGCATATGCGGATTTACGTTTATCTGCGGCGAAACAATATCGTTCGCTTCGGGTTATTTCTGCGGCTCCATAATGGGCATAAAGCTTATCGACTTCACAATAGTAACGATAATCGCACTTATTGTCCGTTATGCGACACTCTACATTGAGGGCCTGTCAATGACCATATTCGAAAATATGGGTCATCTGCCGAAAGAAAAAGTAAAGAAGACGGCTATTGCATATATAGTCTGCGCACTTGTGGGTATTGCCTGCTATTTCGTTCCGTCCGAGCCTTTTGAAGAGATAATCAAGGGCCTGCCCGGTATTGTTGCCAACATTCTTGTCTGCACCGGCTTCGGCGGTCTTGTAAACTGGTATCTCCGTGCAAAGCTCTGCCGCAAATACGGCAGATACAAGCCCTTCATGATGGCATACGGCGTGCCGATTACCATAATAACAATACTCATCACGTTTATTCCCACAACACTTGAGTATTCATGGAAGATAGTTATCCTTCACTTCATGTTCACTTTAAGAGCACGTTTCCAGGCTCTGTATTCCGACAAGCCTACTGCAATAGTCGCTCTTATCTCCCCCAACATGGTCGAAAGACAGAAATACTATTCAATCGGCGGCATTTTCTTAGGCTTCATGCGTTCGATATTCAGAATAGTATTCCCGCTTATGATAGTATCAACGGGCGGCTATTTCAGCATAAAGAGCTACCGTGTGTTTATACCGATTCTTGCGGTCGCGTCAATGCTCTGCGGCTTTGCGTTCGCCAACGTCAAAGAGAGAGTTGCGTCAAACGAGGACGAAAACCACAAGGTCGAATTCAAGAAGAGTGCGAAATCACTTCTCAAGAACAAATATTTCTGGATTGTCAATATAAGCTCCACGCTTGAATTATGGAAAGGTCTCGGCGACAGCGTCATAAACTACATTATTCTCTATCAGATGCGTTTTGAGAGAATAACCGGTATCCTTACAATTTTCGGCGTCACATCCGTTATAGGCAACGTCATAACACCGTGGCTTATAAAGAAGTACGAAAAGCGTACATGCATTCTCATAATGCGTGCGCTGTGGCTCGGTGTTACATGCTTCTATTTCATAGCCTTAAAGCACAGCAGTGTTGTCATATTCCTGATAATAAGATTTGTTCTGTCCGCAATCACAGCGTCCTGCAACAATATTTCCGGCAACATGGCTGCCGATGTTCTTGACTATCATCAGTGGAAAACAGGCGAAAGAGCCGACAATATGCAGAATATTTTCCAGTGGTTCACGACTCCCGTGTCAACACTTCTGGGACTTGTCTCCCCGGCACTGTTCGCCATGTACGGCTTTACATCCGACTGGGACGTTCTGTATGACTCGTCAATATTCAACAACGTTATGATAGTTCATATCGTTCTGACAATTATAAGCCTTGTTGTTTCAACCGTGCCGTTCTTCTTCTATGACCTTACAAGAGAAAAGCACAAAAAATATGTCGCCGAAATAGCCGAGCGTGAAGCGGCTGAAAAAGGCGAAGCACCCGAGGCGGCACAGGAGGCGTAACACAATGAAAAAATTAAGCACAAAAATAATATCCGTTGTTCTTGCCGTTCTTACAGCCGCACTGCTGTTTTCATCATGTGCGTCAAAAACGGACGAAAAGCTCGAATATGAAATAACCGAGAACAACACAATAAAAATCACCGGCTACACCGATGTTTCAACACGTACCGAAATTACCGTTCCCGACGAAATAGACGGCATACCCGTAACCGAAATTGCGGATTACAGTCTGTTCAACGCCGATTCGCTGCAGAAAATCACAATCGGCAAGAATGTCGAAACAATAGGCACATGGGCTCTTACAAACAATCAGAGACTTAAAGAGTTCGCGGTGGTTGACGGCAACGAATATTTCACTGCGGTTGACGGCATACTCTTTTCAAAGGATATGAAAACCCTTGTGGCGTATCCCCCGGCGAGAAACATTGAGTTTAACTCTCTTACCGGTGAGAGCCTCAACAGCACAACATATGAAATCCCGGATGGTGTCGAGGTCATAAGAAGCAAGGCTTTCTATAAATGCTCCAACATTACCGAGATAAAAATCCCCGATTCCGTAACAAGAATTGAAGAAAAATCATTCTTTAAGGTATCCGCTCTCGAGAGTCTTACACTTCCCAAGAATCTTGAATATATCGGCAAGGACGCTTTTACAGGGCTTGAAAAAGTACCCGAGGTTACAATTCCCGCCGGTGTTACCGAGATAGGCGAATACGCATTCTATAACTGCACATCAATGCTCAAAATTACCGTCGAAAATGAGCAGAGTCTCGAAAACGCCGGCAAAAAGTGGTACCCGACCGATAACGGTTCGGACCTTGACGGGCTGATGGTTAATGGGGAGAAATACCCCAAATAATGCGGAAGCATTATTTCGAATGTAGAATGTAGAATGCAGAATGTCGCAGACAAAAATCATCCGGTGAATGATTTTTGGCGTAGCGACTAATGAGGACCGGCGGCAGCGGTCCGACAAACCTAAGTCAACAGACAAAAATCATCCGGTGAATGATTTTTGGCGTAGCGACTAAT
>CAZTWO010000147.1:0-5169 GCA_964617965.1 uncultured Ruminococcus sp.
GAGCCCGTGAGGACTACCTGATTTCGAGTCAGGCCCGTTATGACCACTTCGATACACTTCCGGATATTTAATTGCACAATCAAAAAAACAACGAAACACCGCACCGCTTTTTGACTGCCTTGATAATATAACAGATTTTCGGGGCGTTGTCAATGATAATTTCATGTAAATTACGCTTATACAGACTTCCCTCGGAAGCTGTTTGCCGTTTTGTTCCTAAATTTTTAAAACTTGTCTCAAAATTATTGATTTTATTTTTGAAATATGGTATAGTACAATTGAAATAAAACTCAAGGGAGGTTACTGTAATGGCAAGTTGGTTCCTTAAAATGTTCCTCAAGATTCTTAAGCCCTTCGCAAAGCTCGGCGTCTTTATGGCTATTATTCAGCAGATCGAAGAAATGCTTAAGGGCAGCAGCGATGAAGAAGAATCCACCGATGCAGCTGTTCCCGAAGCATAATCAAACGGAACACCAAATGGGACTGTCGTATTTTTACGGCGGTCTCTTGTTCTGTTCTTTCGGCAAATTTATGCATATTTTGCAAATTTTCGGTTGATTTATTGTAATCTTCATCCTATAATACTATTGTTTGAATAACCCCCTACAAAAATAAGGAGATGTAAATCTTATGTGTTACGATGTTGCAATTATCGGTGCCGGCGTTGTCGGTGCTTTAACTGCAAGAGAGCTTTCAAAGTACTGCCTGAACGTTGCACTGCTTGAAGCGACAAACGATGTCGCCATGGGTGCAAGCAAAGCAAACAGCGGTATTGTTCATGCGGGCTTTGACGCAAAACCCGGCACACTTAAGGCTCAGCTCAACGTTAAGGGCTGTGCCATGATGCCCGAGCTTTGCAAGAAGCTTAGCGTTCCCTACAAAAACAACGGTTCTTTGGTTGTCGCTTTTTCTGAAGAAGAAATGGCTACCGTTAAGGAGCTTTATGACCGCGGTATCGCAAACGGCGTACCTCAGATGAAAATCCTCAATAAAGAGGAGCTTAAGGCTCTTGAACCCAATCTTGCCGACGATGTCTGCGGTGCTCTTGATGCACAGAGTGCAGGTATCGTATGCCCCTATGAGCTTACAATAGCCGCTACCGAAAACGCCGTTACGAACGGTGTTGAGTTTAAGAGAAACGCCAAGGTTACCGCTATTGATTTTGCCGACGGTGTATTTACTCTTACCACAACAGCGGGCGAAGTAAAGGCAAAATATATTGTTGATGCCGCTGGTGCGCACTCCGACGAAATCGCCAAAATGATAGGCGACGAGAGTGTTGAACTCATAATCAGACGCGGTGAATACTTTATTCTCGACAAAGCTGTCGGCAATATGGTATCGCATACAATTTTCCAGTGCCCCACCAAGATGGGCAAGGGCATACTTGTTTCTCCGACGGTTGACGGCAACCTTCTTATAGGACCCACAGCCGAGGATATAGACGACAAGGACGACACCGCAACAACCGCCGAAGGTCTCAAGACGGTAAAGACATTCTCCGTAAAGAGCTGCCCGGCTGTTTCCACAAGAAATGCTATTACATCCTTCTCAGGCCTTCGTGCTCATCCCGTTAATGATGACTTCATTCTCGGACCCAGCAAGGTAAACGCACAGTTTATTCATGCTTCGGGCATTGAGTCTCCCGGACTTTCATCCGCTCCCGCAATTGCCGAATATCTTGCCGATATCATCACAAAGGCAATCGGCGATGTAAAGGCAAACGAAAAGTTTGACGGCACAAGAGAGGATGTATTCCGCTTTCGTCACGCTACCGATGCCGAAAAGGAAGCCGCAATTGCAAAGAACCCCGCATACGGCCGCATTATCTGCCGTTGTGAGACAATCACAGAGGGTGAAATTATCGACGCTATCAAAGCTCCCGCAGGCGCAAGAGATGTTGACGGCGTAAAGAGACGCACAAGAGCCGGCATGGGTCGCTGCCAGGGCGGTTTCTGCGGTTCAAAGGTTGTTGAAATTCTCGCACGTGAGCTCGGCACAGACGTTAACACAATCACAAAGTTCGGCGGCGGTTCGAATATACTTTTCGAAAAAACGAAATAAGGGGGTATAAAGCTATGTTTAATTATGATCTTGTTGTTGTAGGCGGCGGTCCCGCAGGCATGGCGGCTGCCCTTAAAGCAAAAGAATGCGGCGTAGAGAAAATCATAATTCTCGAAAGAGCCGAAACACTCGGCGGTATTCTTGAACAGTGCATTCACACGGGCTTCGGTCTTCACTATTTCGGTGAGGAGCTCTCCGGTCCCGAGTATGCCGCAAAGTTTATAAAGCAGGTAGAAGATACCGATATTACAGTCAAAACCGATACAATGGTTCTTGACATTGACGAGAATAATCTCGTTACAGCCGTCAACAAAAAAGACGGTCTGCTTAAAATTCAGTCTAAGGCTATTGTTCTCGCCATGGGCTGCCGTGAGCGTCCCAGAGGAGCTCTTGAAATCGCAGGCACACGTGCATCCGGCATCATGACCGCCGGCACAGCTCAGAAGTACGTTAACATTGACGGCTATATGCCCGGCAAAAAGGTTGTTATCTTAGGCTCCGGCGATATCGGTCTTATCATGGCAAGACGTATGACACTTGAAGGCGCAGAGGTTAAGGTTGTCTGCGAGCTTATGCCGTACTCGGGCGGTCTTACAAGAAATATTGTTCAGTGCCTTAATGACTTCAATATTCCGCTTCGCCTGTCAACAACTGTTGTTGAAACTCACGGCAAAGACAGACTTGAGGGTGTCACAATCGCACAGGTTGACGAGCATCTTCAGCCCATTGAATCAACTAAAGAATATATCGAGTGCGATACACTTATGCTCTCAGTCGGTCTTATTCCCGAAAATGAGCTTACAAAGAATGTCGGTATCGGTATAGACAGAATCACAAACGGTGCGGTTGTTGACGAAATGCGTCAGACTGACCACAAGGGCGTTTTTGCCTGCGGCAACGTTCTGCATGTTCATGACCTTGTTGACTATGTTACCCTTGAAAGCCAGATAGCAGGCGAAGGTGCGGCAAATTACATTCTCGGCAAGGGTGCCAAAGAGACTGTCTATGTCAAGACCACAACCGGCAACGGCGTAAGATATCTTGTTCCTCAGAGAGTCAACATTAAAAACGAAAATGATGTAAAGCTTTATTTCCGTGTCGGCAGAATATTCAAGAATGCCAAGGTTGTTCTTGAGTGCGACGGCGAAATAATTTCTTCAAAGAAAAAAGTTAAGCTTGCCCCCGGCGAGATGGAAAATGTTGTCATCCCCGCCGCAACGCTTGCCAAGATGAATGCCGACAGCACAATTGTTGTCAGAGTGGAGGAATAAGCAATGAAAAGAGAACTTACTTGTGTTGCATGCCCTCTCGGCTGCTCAATTACCGTTGAATATGAAGGCACAGAGGTTACGTCCGTTACAGGCAATACCTGCAAACGCGGCGACGCCTATGCCCGTACAGAGGTTGTAAACCCCACACGTTCACTTGCCACAACGGTTAAGGTAAACGGCGGCATTCATCCCGTTGTACCCGTAAAGTCAAACTGCGCTGTTCCCAAGACAATGCTTTTTGACTGCATGAAGGTTATAAATGCCACTTCCGTTGATGCTCCCGTGACTCTCGGTCAGGTTATCATTAAGGATATCCTCGGCACAGGTGCGGACATCGTAGCAACAAATAACGACTGAAAGGAAACATCGGCATGTTAAAGCCCTATGAGCTTGCTTGTGCCGCAAAACCCTCCGCCCGTCAGCTTGAATGGCAGCAGACCGAGTTTTACGCACTTATAAGCTATGGTATGCCGGTTTTCACAGGAAAGCAATACGGCGACGGTTTTGCACCGCCTGCCGTTTTTTGCCCTGAAGACATAAATGTCGACAGCTGGTGCGAAACGGCCAAAAACGCCGGAATGAAAGGCGTTGTATATAATTGCAAGGACTATGACGGATTTTGCCTCTGGCAGACCGATATGACCGATTACAGCATAAAAAACTCCAATTGGTTAAACGGCGAGGGGGATATGGTTCGTCTTATTTCCGATGCCTGCAGAAAACACGGTCTTAAGTTCGGTATAAGCCTTGCCCCGTGGGACAGACACGAAAAGTCTTTCGGCACGGGTAATGCGTATGACGATTTTTTCTGTGGACTGTTAGATGAGCTTCTTACCCGTTACGGTGACATTTTTTATGTTCGTCTTGACGGTGTCACGGGTTCTTCCGACGGCAAAACGCAGAATTACGACTGGGCGAGATATTACAGCGTCATACGTGAAAAAATGCCCGATGCCGTTATAGCGTTCAGAGGTCCCGATGTCCGCTGGTACGGCAACGACAGGGGAGTGCTTCGAAAAGAAGAGTGGAGCTCTGTCCCTGCGTGGCACGGCGTCTATGATGACGGCACCTGTGTTCCGTCGCCTAAGGGCAAAAGCTCAGCCGTGTTTGAACTTGATATCGGCAGTCGAAAAGCCATAAAGCACGAAAGTGAATTTATATGGTATCCGTGTGAAGTCTCAGTCCCCATGCGTAAGAACTATTATTTTGACGAAGAGGATAAATATTCCTCAAAGACAAAAGACAAGCTTCTGACGCTTTATTGCAGCACGGTCGGCAACAACTGCTGTCTGATGCTCGGTCTTGCTCCCAATAAACGCGGTGAGTTTGATGATATGGACAGTCAGATTTTAACCGCTCTCGGCAGTGAGCTTAAAATTCTGTTTTCGTATAATCTGCTCGCTAAATCCAATGCCGAGGCTACAAGCGAGTTAGGACCGCTTTACGGTATCGACAACACAAAAACCGAGGATAAGCCCGGTTTCTGGCGTCCGAGCGAAAAAGACAGAGAACCGTCCGTTGTGTTTACTCTCGAAAAAGAGGAGCTTTTTGATAAGCTGATTATCAAAGAGAACATAACAAACGGTCAGCATGTGGAGGAATTTTCCGTTTCCGTTAAAAATCAGAAGGGGAAGTGGAAAGAAATTTATTCCGGCACGGCGATAGGCTATAAGCACATCTGCTGTCTTAAACCGCAAAAAACCGATGCAATAAAAATAACATTCAAAGAATACAGAGATTTCTTTGAGATTGCGTATATCGGTCTTAACTGATTATAACTATATAAAAACTCCGTCCGGCAGTGTAGGTACTGCCGGACGGAGTTTTTATAATT
>CAZTWO010000148.1:0-5132 GCA_964617965.1 uncultured Ruminococcus sp.
GCAACAAAGCACAGCTTGCCGTCATATGTTTTCTGCCACGGTACGGAATTTTCATCGCTGTCGATAAGATGGAAATCCGTCTTTTCGGGCATATCGGTAATTACAACGGAGTTGCGGTCAAAGCCGAGAGTGTTGAAAACGACAATCGAGTCGCCGTCTGTCGCAATGCATTCGGCAATTGCCTTTTCGCTGTCGGATACCATCTCTCTGCCGGCGGCGCCAATCTGTTCATACTGCTCTTTTGAGTCTTCGTATACCTGAGCGATTGAGGAACCGGGGATTATATCGTGGAACTGATTGAGAAGTATAATCTTCCAGCCGTCGAGAATCTTTTGGCTCTCGTATTCCTTGCCTGCCAGAGTCTTTGCGAGAACGCCGAGAGTTTCGGCATCCTGATACAGATATTCACTCTTGCGGTTATATTTCTTGTTGCGTGCCTGTGCGGTAAGCGTGCCGCGGTGGAACTCAAGATACAGCTCACCTGACCATACAGGAAGACGGTCACTGCCCTCAACCTCTTTTTTAAGACGGTCAAAGAAATCACGAGCAAACTCCTGTCTTACCATAGGACAGCCGTCAATGCCTCTTGACATACGCTTGCCCTCTTCAAGCATATCTCTGTCAACTCCGCCGCCGCCGTCGCCATGACCGAATGAGAACAGAACATTCTTGTTAAGGTCCTTATTGGAATAACGCTTCCAGCCGCCTATAACCTGAGTGGGTGTAAGCTTGCCGTTATATGTTGTCATAAACTCCGTGTCGTCGGCATTCTCGGTCGGGATAAAGTGCGAGAGAACCTCTGTGCCGTCGATACCGCGCCACATAAATGTGTCAAACGGGAATTTGTTAAATTCATTCCACGAAATTTTTGTGGTCATAAAGTAATCGATATCCGCTTTTTTGATAATCTGCGGAAGTGCTCCCGAATAGCCGAAAACATCGGGAAGCCACATGATTTTATTGTCAACGCCGAACTCGTCACGGAAGAAGCGTTTGCCGACAAGGAACTGACGGACAAGGCTTTCACCGGATACAACGTTTGTGTCACTCTCGACCCACATGCTGCCTTCGGGCTCCCAGCGTTTTTCTTTGACCATCTGCTTTATCTGTTCATAAAGCTCGGGATAATCCTGCTTTACAAAATCATAAAGCTGAGCCTGTGACGACATAAATTTATATTCGGGATATTCCTTCATAAGATTTACGACGGTCATAAAGCTTCTTGCGGCCTTTTCACGCGTCTGACGAAGACGCCACAGCCATGCGGTGTCAATGTGCGTGTGACCGATGGCGGAAGTCAGAACATCCGAGCTTCTGCCGTAGATATTTTCTTTAAGATAATTTCTTACGTTTCTGACGCTCTCACGGTAAACATCATCATCCGCTGTGTTAAGCTCAAGCATATTTACGGCGGTGTTAAGTGTCTTTATAATGTCAATTCTCGCTTCGTCCTCATGGGTATAGCAGTGCGCCACATTCCAGGGTGTGAGAAGATCGTAATAAAGAGCGTTTGTCTCCATGTCCTTAACCTTAAGATAGGCACGGAGAGCGGACTTACCTCTGAACTCCCAGTCGTCGCAATAGGCATTGAGGGCAATATCAAATGTCTCGCCGCCTTTTGCATGCTCGGCAAGATAGATATATGTATGGTGACTGTCGCCGCCCTGAACCATTTTGCCGTTTACAAAGAAAATAAACTGCTGCTGAGGTGTGTGCCATGAGCCGTCCGGGAAGGGGGTAACCTCATAAATCACGCTCTTGCCGGCAAAGCGTTCGGGAATTTTTACAGTCTGCTTAAACCAGCAGTACTCTTCACGATAGCCCCACATATCATCCTTGCCGAATGGGACCCACTCGCCCTCATCTATTTTATCGGGTGAATACTGCCCCTCACGGAACATGAAATCGCCGGCATCCTCGCAGTCGGTAAAAATGCGGTCGCCGATGTGGTCGATAATCTGCTTTACACGTGACGCAAGCATTTTGCGTTCGTTGTTTTTGTCGCAGAAAGGTATATCAAAGTGCATACTCAACTCTCCCTTTAATTCAATTAGCAATTAGCAATGAGCAGTGAGCAATGAAAGAAAGGACCGGGGACCGGGAGCTATGGAAGACACCGAGTGTCTTGATTCATAAGCTCCGCATACCTTCAAACTGAATTTCAACAAAGGTTTTGCCATTTGCGAAGTTCAAGCGCTCCCCTTTGGAGCATTGCCGATTGCGAATTGATAATCATTTTTGTTTTATTATAGTTTACAAAATATAAAAAATCAATAGTCAATATTTTTGTATAATTTGTTGTTTTATCCGTTTTGCAAAAGCTCCTTTGCCCTGTCGGAAACGATTTTTTCAATAAGCTTCAGCCGTTCCGGGGGCAGGTTATATCTTGAGTGGCGTTTGAATCTGAAATCGACAAGTCTGCGAAGCCCCTCACGGTGGCGTGAAGCTAAAACCAAACGTGCCTTTTTCATAAAATCATCGTAAACACACGGCAGGAGTGTCCCTGCATATCGTTTAAGCGTATCGGCAGACTGCAGATCATCACGTCCCGCAAAGTTAAACAGAGAATTCCCGTGGTCAAAAAGCGGTGCGGGCGACACAATTTTATTAGTCGCATTATCCACAATAAAGCCGAAATTCCCGTAATGGCGGTCGGTATTGTAAATAAGTGCGTCAAAAACAATCATATCGTCAAGGGCATTCAGAAAATCAGTGCCGAGAGTTCTGTAATAATCACGCACTTCGTCAAAATCACCGGATTTGACTATTCGACCGACGGGGATAAACGATTTTTCTTTATCCGTAAAAAGGCCGCAGACACTGCACATTTCTCCTTTCCATTTTGAAAGCGTGTAAGGCACTGCGTCAAAACCCATCATTTGGGCAATTTGATAAGCGTAGAACTCGGAATACGGTTCATTTCCGGTGTTCGACGCACCGAAAGTGCCGCCCTTATAAAGACTGATTTTGCCGTTTTCTCGCCGCCAGCATTTGGGAAGCATTCCGTTTGTGGTAAACTCGGGGCTTGAAACAAGTGATGTGCGGATACTGCTGCCGTAACCCGTAAATGCGACAAGAGCCAGAATTCTGCTGAAGCGGTTGTCATAAAGATTATATTCATCGAAGCCGCCTTCAAAGCCTTCGGGGACAATCCAAAAACAATCGTTAAGGGACAATCCCTTTGATATTTTTATAATGTCAATAGGACGGTTCGCATTAAGTCCGCATTTGCTGAGCAGGTTATGAACATAGGCACGGTTTGACGGCACGGCACGGTGCCTGAGCCACTTTGAAATGCCATCCTCGGTCGGGGTTAAATCGAGCGGCAAAAAATCGTTTTTGTCTTTATTCTGCCAAAGAATTTTAATTTGCGGTGTATTTGTTTCTTCGGTGCATGAAAACCGCAGAAGCGGCGTATCAAAATGCCGCAGTTCAAAGTTCATGTACATCCCCCTTTCTGAACAGAGTATACCATAAATACGTAATATTCGCAATATATAAAAAATCCCTCTCCGAAAGCCTTAGAGACAGTCAAAGAGGGAATTTTTATTATTTATTACCAGTGCTTTGCTCCGCACGAACAGGTCTGTTTAATCTTAAAAAGCTTGTTGAAGAAGTTGAAGATTTTCCAGAAGAACCGAACAAACTTATTGGAATTGTGGCACATATGGGAACAGCCGGACTGCTTGCCGCCGCCGAGATCGGTGCCGCACGCGTCGCATATGCCGTCGCCGTCATTGTCGGCGTGACCTGCTGCCGGAACAACCGTCTGAGCTACAATAGTTTCACCGCATACTGAACAATGCTTGCCTTCGGTGAGACCGGTAGAAGTGCATGTTGCGGCGACCGCCTTGTCGATAACCTCAGTGTGCGGAGCTTTTTCGGTTTCGGTCTGAGCCGTAATAACCGTGCCGCAGACGGAGCAGTGCTTGCCTTCGGTGAGACCTGTGGCTGAGCAGGTTGCGGCGACTGCCTCGTCGACAACCTCGGTGTGACCGTTTACACACTCTTTGTAGCAGATTGCCGCACGGATACCGGTTGTGGTGTCACATACACCCTTGTCGTTGTCGACAACCTGACCGGATTCGTTAACGGTGCAGGCATTGTTGGAATACGCACCGGCTGTGCGAAGTCTCCATGAAGAATAATCGTAGCTTCTGTCTTTATAAAGACCCTGTGAGAAGGCGTAGTCCGTGCCGGAGGCCTTTCTGTTGTCGCCGTCCTTAAGAGGATAGGTGCTGAAACCGTAATCGGCATTCAGAAGGTCATAATAGGAAAGAAGAAAAACATTTTCGTTTGTTTTTGAAGTACTGCCGTAAAGTCCGTCATATGCGGGAACGGCATTGTGAGAAAGTGAAGTTACGGATATTGACTTTTTCTCGGTGTCGGTAAAAGCGGTGTTGTAGAAATCTTCGTTAAGCCATGAGCTTATTGTGCCGACATTTACATAGTCATTGGCATAATACTGAATTGTTGTGCCGTGGTATTCACCGGCTTTTTTTGTCATAATATTGCTGAACGCCTGAGAGTCGATTATTTTTTCGGTAACCATAAGACCCGTATCGGCATCAAGAATCTGCCACTTTAAGGGTTCATATTTAAACCAGTAAACGGTGTCTTTGCTGTATCCGTTTGACTGCTGATAGGTTGTGCCCCAGCCGGTATAGGTGCTGTATGTCGAATACGGTCTGTAATTTTCAATGTAAACCGCACGGTATTTTACGCCGTCAAGCTCGACATCGGCATATTTCATATAATCGGTCTGTGTCATTACAACACTGCTTGAGGGTGAACCGGTGCCAAGATAATAGGCGTAATAGATCCAGTCAGGCTCAAGAGCATTGAGCTTTTCGAGTGTCGCTTCATCCGTAACTTTTGACTGCGGATAAGAGCCGAAATACATTGTGTTGTCGGTGTCCTCTGCAAACGCTCCGACTGCGAAAACAGGAGCGGCGAGAAGCACTGTGACCATAGTCAGAATTACTGCGACGGTCTTTTTCAGAAGATGATTTTTTGCCATATTTTTGACCTCTCTAAATTATTTTCGGCAAAACGCCGAGGCGGTAATAGGTTAACACATTTGTGGGGTATTGTAAATATCAGGCGGGAAAAAAGATAAAATTTTGCGCCCC
>CAZTWO010000149.1:0-5130 GCA_964617965.1 uncultured Ruminococcus sp.
GTATAAAGTGTGCCGGCTTTATTTTTAACTTACACACTTTATTTTACACTCTCGGGTGGAATTTTGGGGCATTGCCGGGCTTTGCCGTGCCGGCGGGGCTGAGCCGCCCGTCGGGGTACCCGGATGTCCGTTCGGTAAGCTTTCGGAAATATGCAGACTTCTATACCGTCCATCCGGGTACCGCCTCCGGGCGGCGTCGCCTCGTTCGTCTTCATTTGTTAAGCCGCATGAGGCTGCGGCTGAACAAATTTGACTCACTCGGCGACTTCGTGCCTCCTCCTCACTCCCTGCCTATCGGCAGGTCGTTCGTCGTCGGCATTTGCCTCGCTCACAGCTTACGCTGTTCGCTCGGCACGCCGCTCCTACGTGCTGACGCACTTCGTCGCGCCATGCCCTCGCCGTCGGCTCGGGCATTTGCCTCGCTTCGCTCGGCATAACGCTCGCTCCCTGCGGTCGCTCGCCCCGCCCTCAGTTCCTCTTCGGATTATTTGTCAGGTCCAGCAGATAGTCCGTCGACACGTCATAGAAATACGACAGCTTGATAAGAATATCCGTCGGCACGTCACGCTGACCAAGTTCATAGTTGCTGTAAACCTGCTGTGAGCAGTTGAGCTTTGCGGATACCTCTCTCTGTGATAAATCGTGGTCCTCACGAAGCTCTCTGATGTGTTTGTACATAATATGCACTCCTTTTTTGAATATTTGTTTCCTGTTAATTGTAAAAACTGCAAATTGAGGTATTGACTTTTACTGCAAATTGCAGTAAAATGCGAGTGTAAAGTATGCGTATGTATAAAACTTTTCTCTTTATGCGTCTGAAAGAGGAAAATTTTATAAGGCGTATGCGTTTGAATTGCATTTTTTGACTGTTCATTGAACCGAATGTAAGACATAAGAGAAAGCGTTTTTTCGGTGATTTTTTTGCTTTGCGTTTTCTCGAAGCGGCTTGCATTCGGATTAATGAAATTCGGAGATGTACCGAACGCAGTGCCACAAAAAAAATACGGAGGTAAACCGAAAAATGAATCTCGGCAAAAAAATTCTTTCATTTGCTTTGTCGGCATGCATGGTTCTTTCATCGGGTTCTGTTCTGTCATATGCAGGCGAGCCTGTCGTTAAGAGCACACAGACCTACTGTTCCGCAACAGAGGATCATCAGCATGTCTATGACATGGCAAAGCAGAAGAAATCAAGAGAAGCGACCTGCAAGGAAACCGGTATCTATACCGATGTTGTCTGCGAAAAGTGTTCTTTTGAACTTGATCCTATCGATGTCGGTCTTGATGCCGACAACCATGTCAACACAACTAAGGTTGACGCTGTTGAACCTACCTGCACTTCAGTGGGTAACATAGAGTATTATATCTGCAATGATTGCGGAAAACTCTTTACGTATGACGAGGATGGAAAAATTACCTATCTTGAGTCGACAGATGATGCCGTTCTCGAAATGGTAAAGCACGATTATGATGTGGAAAATCCTGTTTTAATCGAGGAATTGTCTGATTGCCTTAAATATGTTACATACAAGTGCAAGAACTGCGAAGCTACCGAAAGACGTGAGGTCCGCGGTACTGCGGATCATACTCCCGAAGTAATCCCCGGCAAGGCGGCTACCTGCACAGGTAAAGGTCTTACAGACGGTGAAAAGTGCTCCGTCTGCGGCAAGATTCTTAAGGAGCAGGAAGAAATTCCCGCACTCGGTCACACATGGGGCGATTTTGAGAATGTCGTAACCGATATTGACGGCGTTGTTCATTATCAGCACAAGAAGACCTGCACAGTCTGCGGCAGAGAAGTTGCCTATGATCATGTTGCTTCCGCAGAGGGCGTTTACACAGAAGGCACCTGCACAGAAAACGGTTATTGGACCTACACCTGTGACAAGGGCTGGACAGGTGCAGAGAATAAGAATACGGGCTGCGGCAATACATGGGTTGTTGTAGATGAAAATTCTACAGTTGCGGACAACCATCCCGAGCTTTCAATCAGAACTGCTGAAGTTCCCGCCACATGCGTAAAGGGTGCTTATCTCTTTAACTGGTGCGAGGACTGCGGCGCGACATGGGATATCGATGACGAAGACAAATCCCTTGATCCCGACAATCACAAGACATATGCTCCCTCTGTTGTTCTTGACAGAGACACAGGCAAATATGTTCTTGCCGATGAAAATCTCGGTGCCGAAAATTACTGGCTTGCAACAGATGAAGCCGTAACTCCCACATGCACAGAGAAGGGCTCCACTGCTCCCATGGCTTGCGACCTTTGCGGTGCGAAGCAGGCAGCACAGGAGATTGAAGCTCTCGGTCACAACTGGGGCGAGTGGACTTCAAACGGAGACGGCACTCATACCCGTCTTTGCAAGAACAACACAGCTCACGTTGAAACAGCCGACTGCACCGAAGACAACGCTGAAATAGAAGTGTTTGACGCACATTGCGACAAGGACGGATATACCGTTTATACCTGCAAGGACTGCGGATATGAATGGACTGTTGTTGACGAGGGTTCTGCTCCCGGTCACAACTACGGCGACTGGACCAAGGTTGCCGATGAAAACAGGCATATGGGCTATTGCCTTTGCGAATTCGGCTGCAACTCCTTCACTCTTGAAGACTGCTATGACGCCGAGCCCGTTTATACAGAAGCTGTATGCGAAAAGAATGCTTACTATACCTACACCTGCGACAAGTGCGGCAATGTCTGGACTGAAGAAGTCGAAGGCACAGCACTCGAGCATGAGTGGGTAAAGAACGAAGATCTTTCAAGCGATCCCACATGCCTTGAGCACGGCTTTATATATTATGACTGCGCTCTTTGCAATGCCAGAACAAAAGATGTTGTCAGCCACCTCGGTCACGACTATGTTGTTATCGACACCGATAAGGCTGCTACATGCACAGAAAACGGCTATGCAAAGCTCTCAAAGTGTCAGAGAGAAAACTGCGGCTTTGAGCAGGTTGAAGGTGAAATCGAGGCTCTCGGCCACGACTTCACAGAACAGATTATTGATGATGCACACCTTGTAACTCCCGCAGACTGCGAAAATGCGGCTGTATACAAATATGACTGCTCTCGCTGCGATGCAATCGGTGAGGACACATTTGAGTACGGCGAGGCTCTCGGTCACGACGTAGTTGTTGACGAGGCTAAAGAAGCTACATGCACCGAGACGGGTCTTACAGAAGGCTCTCACTGCGACCGTTGCGGCAAGGTTTTTGTTGCACAGGAAGTTATTCCCGCTAAGGGGCACACAGAGGTTACAGATGCCGCTGTTGAAGCTACCTGCACAGAATCAGGTCTTACCGAAGGCAAGCACTGCTCGGTTTGCGAAGCTGTACTTGTAGCACAGGAAGAAATTCCCGCCCTCGGTCACGACCTTGTAAACCATGAGTCACAGGCCGCTACATGCGAAGAAATCGGCTGGGACGCATATGACACATGCACACGCTGCGACTACACAACATATGTTGAAATCGAAGCTCTCGGTCACAGTGAAAAGACAATCGAAGGCTACGCCGCCGACTATCACACAACCGGTCTTACAGACGAAATCGTTTGTGACAGAGAAGGCTGCGGCAAGGTTCTTGTTCCCGCTGAGATTATCCCCTGCAAGGATGAGACTATAACATTTACCTATACTTTCACCGGACGCAATGATGATGACAAGACCGCTAACGGCGGTACGGCAATCCTCAGTGTTTACGCTACAAGTGAGCATGCATGCCTCTATGGCACACAGATCGAGCTTGAAATCGGTGACGGTCTTGTTGCAAACGGCTATGCTAAAGTAAGTGTTGACGGATTTAACACCTATACCTATACTGCCGTTGAAACAGTTAACAAGAACGGCAAGACTGTTCTTCTGATTACAGCGGGCAACGAACGCAATGTTGAGTTCAGCGGTGAAAACGTTCTGTTCGCACAGATTGTATTCGATGTTGAAGACGACTTTGTCGGCACAACAGGCGTAACGGTAAACGAAAACAATACTCTTACCACAAGACAGGATGACATTAATAACTCCCTTGTTGCCGATTTTGGCACAGGTGCTGAGATTGATGTTAAGCTCCTCGGTGATGCGGATGCTAACGGCACAGTTAACGTTAACGATGTCCGTCTCTTCAACGAGTGGGATCTTGCCCGTGAAGAGGGTGCTTACGATTCAATCTTTGACTACAATAATGACGGTGTTGTTGACGGTGTTGACTTCATCCTCATGAGAAACGCTATTGTAGGCAATAAGGCGTAAAATCAAATAAGAGGTGTAAAACATGCGAATTAAGAAATTCCTTGCGATTATTCTTATTGCTGTTTTGACACTGTCACAGTCGATCGTGCTTGCCGCTGCCGAACCGGCGGCAGGCCCGGTCTTCGAGGTGGGAGTGGAGGCTGCGACCGCCACTCCCATTTCTTTATCACCCGTTCTCATAAATAAGGGAGATAAAGTCAGTGTTAAACTCAATATAAAGAAAAACGACGGCATAAGCATTGCTTCAATGTATCTTGAATATGACAGTTCTTTATTCGGCGTTGAAAAATCCGATATTAAACCTGCAGGACTCGATGACAGCTTTGTTTTTGGCTCGAATATTGATAATAATGGCGTAAAGCTCTATATTTACACAACCAGTGTCGATACTTATTATACGGGCGAGCTTTGCGAAATTACATTTACCGCAAAAGCCGGCTGCAGTGATGCGTCGAGTGAGTTATTCCATTTAAGAAAAGCCGGTCAAGGAAAGCCAATAACTAATACGAATTTTGATGACGTAGAACTTAACTCTAATGCTGTGAATGTGCTTGTTCACAAAATAACAAAAGACGGTATTGTTACAGCTCCTACCTGCACGGCGGATGGCTACACAACATATACCTGCGACGATTGTGGAGCAGAAATAAAGACGGATACCGTAAAGGCACTCGGTCATGCATATGACAACGGCGTTGTAACAACAGAGCCGACATGCACCGAAAAGGGCGTTAAGACATTCACCTGCACAAGAACAGGCTGTACCGATTCTTACACAGAAGAAGTTGCGGCGCTCGGACATGACCTTGTAAGTCACGAAGCGAAAGCTCCGACCTGCACCGAAATCGGCTGGGATGCATACGACACATGCTCAA
>CAZTWO010000150.1:0-5041 GCA_964617965.1 uncultured Ruminococcus sp.
GTAGCCGTAGGAGGAGCATGTAGCTTCAACCGCCGCAATTTCTTCTTCGGTGTGACCCTTTGCGGGAATTACGGAGATTTCTTCAACTGTACCGCACTCTGTGCAGACATGATATACTCCGCCTTCGGTTGTGCATGTTGCGTCTTCGGTAATATCCTCACCGTAAGTGTGATTGCCTGTCGCAGGAATTGTTGCGCAGCCGCTTAAGATTTCACCGCAGCGTGAGCACTTTGTGCCTGCGGTATTACCGTTTTTAACACATGTCGGCGCAACTGCCTCTACGGCAGCGGGGTTATGACCGAGAGCTTCGATTATCTCGGTTTTCGTATCGCCGCAGTCGCCGCAGCGAAGATATCTGGTACCGACAGATTCGCATGTTGCAGGATTTTCACTGACTGTGCCATAGGAGTGTCCCTTAGCGGGAATTGGATTGCCGCCCTTTGTTTTATGGCAAACAGAGCACTCATACGCAATCGTTCTGCCTTCTTCATCGGCTGTGGGGTCTTTACCCTCATCTGTTACAACCCAATCATGTTCAAGCTTCGCAATCTTTTCGGGAGCAACTATTATCTCGCCGCAGACAGAGCACTTTGTGCCGGAAGTGTAGCCGTAGGAGGAGCATGTAGCTTCAACCGCCGCAATTTCTTCTTCGGTGTGAGGAAGCTTTGGTATAACTTCTTCTTTGACTTCACCGCCGCCGCAGCGTTTACATGAAATTCTCTGAAGTCCTGTTTCGGAGCATGTAGCTTCCTTTACTATTACGGGCTCGGTGAGATATTCGTGACCGAGTGCCGGAATTACGCTGTATGTTGAGCCTTCGGGGATTTCGCCGCATACGGAGCAGACTTCACCTGCGGTGTTGCCCGCTTCTGTGCATGTTGCGTCTTTTGCTTCGATTGTTACAAGAGTGTGGCCTGTTGCGGGGATAACCTCTGAAGTGGAGATTACAAGTCCGCATACAGAGCACTTCTTGCCCTCTGTGCAGCCGTCCTCTGTGCATGTAGCGGCCTTTGCCTTAACTACATCCCACTTGTGACCTTCGCAGATGATTGTTCTGGGCTGTTCGATTATAGCACCGCAAACGGAGCATATAATGCCTGCGGTTGAACCGTTGGTTGTGCATGTTACTTCAACAGCGGGAATTTCAACCTCATTGTGAAGTGTTGAATCGGCTTTGTCTGTGATAACCTTTTCGGTATATGTGCAGCCGTCACGCTTACATTTATAGATCTTATAGCCGTCGGAAACGCAGTTATGCTCGAATACTTCAATGGGTGTGTCGTGTTCGAAATCGATATCGTGACCGAGTGCCGGTACGACTGTCTGCTTAATCTCATTGCCTTCGTCGTCAACAGCGTATACAGTGCAGCGTGAGCACTGCTTCTGCATTGTGTAACCGTCTGTTGTGCAGGTGGGCTCCTTTGCGGGAGTTATTACCCATGAGTGACCGTATGCACCAACATCGGTAATATTGTTAAGATTCTCGTTAAGGGGATCAATAACGTGATAGCAATATTCTCCGGTGTCTTTTCTTATGTTGCCGCACTTGACAGCCTTGCTGCCGTTTTCGGTACATGTGGGGGTGGCATATGTTTCGGTTGTTACATATGTATGCAGAACACTTTCATATGTCGCATTGATATCGGTGTTTTCGGTAATGTTGTTGAGGCTCTTATTCCAACCGTTATAGTAGTACTCATATTCTTTGTCACAGTCTTTTGTGGGTCTTGCAAAACCGGGATCACCTGTGTAATTCGGTGCGGGATTTGTCGCGTTTTTGCCTCTGGTTATGGTCTGTGTCGAACCGTACTGAGTGCCTTCATTAAAGAAACGGACATCTACTTTATAGGTAGCATATACGGTTGCGTCATCGTTATAAGTACGATCGGATGTTATAACATTTGTGTACTCATCAGTAGACTTATCTGCCCAGCCTACAAAAGTCGCATTCGCAACAGTGTCGCTGTACTTATTAATCTCAGCAGCAGTATATGTTACAGATGATTTTGTACCGTAAGCATTAAGATACTGCGTTTTGTCGGCATTGACCTTCTTATTGCCGCTTCCGTTACCGTCAAAAGTAAGCTCTAACTGTCTCTGATATACGGCATAGTAGTTCTTAGTACCGCCGTTGTTGTAATCAGTTGTCTTAATTTTAAAGATGGAATCATCCTGTTTTGTCGCGGCCTGGGTATCCGCTCTCCAACCGACAAAACTCCATGTGTAACCGTCTTTTGTGATTTTAGAAGCGGGCGTGGGGATTTTGCTATCCGCTATGGTATAGGCTGTGTCGGTTGTCTTAAATGTGGTGCCGACATTGTCTGACTTTACCGCATTACCGTTTTCGTCAAGATAGTTAAAATACGCATTTACGGTTTTGTTATAGATCGCATACCATGGTTTGTCCGCTGTAATTTTGGCATAAATTCCACCCGTTGTGCCTGACGAGGCGTTTTTATTAGTACTCCAGCCCTTGAACACCCAGCCGGATAATGTCGGTGTACCCGGAGTAAATGTCGTATAATAGTTGTAGTATGCCGGAATAGTTTCAAACAACTTATTCCAGTTACCGGCTGTACTGCAATTATAGAAATTCGCATTATATTGGCAGTTTGTAATAGTTACCGCTACCCATCCTGAGTACTTGTAACTATATTCTGCCTGTACATATATGTTACGCTGATATCCTGTACCGTTGTTTGACACCCAGTCTTTGGCAGCATTTGTAACAAAAACCTGACCTTTGTCTATATATGTGTTCTTGTTATAGGTTATACCATTGGAAGAAAGATTTTCGTCAGCTCTTGTGGTTTTGGATGTATTGTAGTAGAAGTTATAAGGTTCATGATACATTTCCACTCCGTACTGATCATAAACCGTAGCGGAACCGGTTGAACCTGTTGCAGTCCCGGATAACGGCACAGTTACAGAGCCGCCCGAGGCAATGCCTAAGCTTGAAGCCGTAGGAACAATAGGGGAAGACATACAGGAGTCGGTTGTTCGTACTTTGTCTGAGCCATAGCTATTCGACCATTTGGAGAATGTATTCGGGAAAGTTAATGTACATGCTGTGGTTTTACCACCTACACGTGCAATATTACATCCAAAGTTTCCCGACCAAACCACAGTTGCATTTGTTGTATAGTTGCTATTTGGAGAAACCGTAACTTTTTTGGCATGCCATTCACCTACATCTAAGGGGTTTCCCTGAATTGAAACAACTAATTTAGTGGGGGCTCCGACAAGAGCTTTTCTGTATTTTTTTGTTGTGTTGCTGGCTGTGGTTTCTTTTGCGACATTAGTTTCTTCCCATACATATTCTTTTCCATTCTGATCCGTATAATAAATTTTGAACCAGTTGCCGCTATCATCCTTGTCATTTTCCACCGTGATTTCAACGGTAACATAATACAATCCTGCCGTTGCCGCCTCAGCAACTTCCACACTCTCCTTAAACGGATTGAAGAAGCAGAATGTGCCGAGCACCAGCAGGAGGCTCAGCATGAGGCTCAAGGTTCTTTTGAAGTAACCTCGTTTGTTATTCATAGTCATCATCCTTTCAATCAGATTGATACAGTATAATTTTATCAAAGAAAAAGCTACTCGTAAAGGGCAAAATAAGACGAATTTTAAAGGTTTTTTTTGTAACATTAGACAAAAGACAGATAAATGCCGCAAAATTGATGTTTAAATATTAAAAAGTTGTGAATAAGAGAAAATAATTTTGTTGTGAATTTGTTTTATTCGCATTCGGCAATTTCGGCAAAAGAAACAAGCGTTTTAAGTTCTTTTTTCGCATTTTCCGCCTGTTCCTGCGTGTCAAAAAGCCCGAAATACGCCGACCCGCTGCCGGACATTGAGGCGTAGTAAGCTCCGTTTTTTATAAGCGTGTCTTTTATCGCCGAGCCTGCCTTTACATCGGTCAGCTGTTCGAAAATATTCGATGCCGACAAAAAAGCGTTTTTGTAGTCGCCCTTCTGTGCGTAAAAGACAAATGATGTAACATCGGGGTGCGAGAGATTTTCGGCCGAGTCAAACCGCCTGAACGCCGCCGCCGTGGACACGCCTTCATCCGGCTTCGCTATAACGACATATGACGAAAACGGGGTCAGCGGTGCAATGACCTCGCCTTTATTTTGGCACAACGCCGTGCCGCCGACAAAGCAGAACGGAACGTCCGCACCGACCTTAAGGCAGAGTGACAGTATATCGGCGTCTGAAAGCACACCGGGGTACATGCTGTCAAGTGCCTTGAAAACAGCCGCCGCATCGGCACTGCCGCCGCCAAGCCCCGCCTCGTGCGGAATGTGCTTTTCTATATGAATTTTAATGCCGTCGGCAATATTTGCGTGCCGGAGAAACAGCTCCGCCGCCTTATATGCCGTGTTTTTGGCATCGGTCGGCACAGTCGGGTCCGAACAGGTCAGGACAATGCCGGGCGTGTCGTTTTTTTTAACCGTGACAAAATCGCACAACGACACCGTCTGCATGACCGTGTTGATAGCGTGGTAGCCGTCGGGCAGAGTGCAGACAAGGTCGAGGGTGAGGTTTATTTTGCAGGGGGCGGGAATTAACATGGCAGGGTCTCCTTTGACGGGGGATTGGGAATTAGCAATTAGCAATGAGCAATGAGCAATGAGCAATGACATAAGGGGCCGGGTGTCAGGGGCCGGGGACCGGGGCAACTAAGGAAGTCCTGCGGACTTGGATTTATACAGCTTCGCAGAATTTAAGCTGTCTGTTTTGTGTACAGTTCACCGTCAGCGAAGCTTAATTGCTAATTGCTAACTGCTAATTGCTAATTGTCATTTTAGCACAGCTAAAATGAAATGTGTAGGGATTTACAAAATTTTTTGAGGGTGGTAGAATGGGGGGGGTAGTAATAGCCGAAGGCGACTTCATAGCACCGCAGGTGCGGCTTCATAGCACAGCGACTTCATAGCCAAAGGCGGCTTCATTTGCGAGGAGCGACAGCGACGAGCGTATGGGCGAGCAAGGCGAGCCCACACGGGCGAGCAAGGCGAGCCCACACGGGCGAGCA
>CAZTWO010000151.1:0-5004 GCA_964617965.1 uncultured Ruminococcus sp.
AATGTAGAATGCATAATGCATAATGTCGGAAGACACTGCGTGTCTTGGATTGTAAAGCTTCGCCGGGCGAAATCCGTGAAGAACCCATAAATTTCTTCTCAAGAATACTTTAACATATCTCTAAAAAAATGTCAAAAACTTTTTTGAAAAAATAAGACAAAAATCAAAGATATTGTTAATATGGTCAGACCTGAATGCCGGCGATTAAATATCAGACCACATTCTCACACAGTGATATCTTTGATATCTTTTGACTTATCATAAATAATTTTCATTCTGCACATTAAATTTCTCGATTGAAAAAATCAAAAAAATCTCTTGACAAAGTGTGTTTTTTGGTTTATCATGTGAACAAATCAACAACCGATGAGGAAGAGTAAGTAAGTATTGAGTGTCTTCTCAAAGAGAGCCGCCGATGATGGAAACGCGGCAGAAGAAGCAGTACCGAATGGACTTCCGAGGGCGAGCGGAAAGGGAACAGTTCCCGAGTATGTGAGACGGAGTATGATCCTCCGAAAACAAAGATCGGCATATGACGGTATGCACAGAGAGGACGCACAGAGCGTCAAGCAGGGTGGCACCGCAGGAAACAAGTTCCTGTCCCGGCAGATTATAACGCCGGGACGGGATTTTTTATATTTTCCACGGCAGAAAGGATGCAGTACACAGTATGAAAATCTTATCGAAACGATGGCGACATCAGATACTAAGCCCAATGAAAACATCATCAAAATCAAAAAATAATTTTTTCAACTGAAAGGAAACAAACATCATGAAAAAGGTAATTGCTCTTCTTATCGCCGCTCTTATGGTCATGGCTCTCGCATCCTGCGGCACAACATCCACAGACGAAACAACCGACGCCGCAAATCTCAACACTTCTTCAACCACATACAAAATCGGCATATGCAACTATGTCGATGACGCCTCTCTCAACCAGATCGTATCAAACATTCAGTCCCGCCTCAAAGAAATCGGCACAGAGAAAAATGTAAGCTTTGAAGTTGAGTACGACAACTGCAACGCCGACACAAACGTTCTTAATCAGATTATCTCGAACTTTGAAGCCGACAAGGTTGACCTTATGGTCGGTGTCGCCACTCCCGTTGCTGTCGCCATGCAGTCCGCAACCGAGACAAGCAAGACTCCCGTAGTCTTTGCAGCTGTTTCAGATCCCGAGGGTGCAGGTCTTGTTGAGTCCAACGAAAAGCCCGGTGCCAATATTACAGGCACATCCGATTATCTCGACACTAACGCTGTTCTTGATCTTATGTTCGCACAGAACCCCGATATAAAGACTGTCGGTCTTCTCTATGATATGGGTCAGGATTCATCCACAACTCCCATAAAGAACGCCAAGGATTACCTCGACAAGAAGGGTGTCGCCTATAAAGAGTACACCGGCACAACAGTTGACGAAGTAAGACTTGCCGCCGAGACCGCTGTTTCCGATAAGGTTGACGCTATATTCACTCCCACTGACAACACAATCATGAAGTCGGAGCTTTCAATCTATGAAACATTCGCACAGGCAAAAATCCCCCAGTACACAGGTGCAGATTCATTCGCTCTTAACGGTGCTTTCCTCGGCTACGGCGTTGACTACGCGAACCTCGGTGTTGAAACAGCCGATATGATTGCCGACATTCTTCTTAACGGCAAGAACCCCGGCGACGTTGCCGTAAAGACATTCGATAACGGCACAGCCACAATCAATACCGATATCTGCAAAGAGCTCGGCCTTGATTATGACAAGCTTGTTGAAACATTCTCCCCCTACTGCACAAAGGTTCAGGCTATTATAACTGCAGAGGAGTTTGAGGGCTGATTAAAAGTTAGCAAGGAGCAAGGCTTTTCAAATGTAGAATGCATAATGCATAATGCATAATTAAGAATGTCGGAAGTCCTACGGACTTGATTTATAAGCTAACGCAGACATGGAAGCAAATTTTCAATAAAAGAATTATCTCTTGCGAAGCTTTATAATCCAAAACGCTTCAGCGTTTTCCTTCATTCTGCATTCTGCATTCTACATTCTACATTCTGAAAGACTCCACACTCCACTCTCGCCACAAGCCCGGCTTTATACTTAAACTAAACTATTTCGGACGGTACAACAATGGAATTATCTTTAATCGCAACTCTTGTGCAGACGGCGCTTGAATTAGGGCTTATAAGCTCGCTCACCGTACTGGCATTGTATCTGAGCTATTCCATGCTTAATGTCTGTGATCTGTCTACCGACGGCTGCTTCACTCTCGGGGCTGCCGTCGGTGCGGTTGTCGCCATAAACGGTCATCCGTTTCTCAGTATCCCCGCCGCCATGCTTGCCGGCATGCTGTCGGGCTTCATAACCGCCGTACTTCAGACACGCATGGGCATAAACAGTCTTTTAGCCGGTATCATAGTAAATACCGGACTGTATTCAATCAACATCGCCATAATGGGCAACTCGGCGATACTCAACATGAACAAAACTGACACGGTGTTTACAAAGCTTCGTGACGCACTCAAAGAAACGGTGCTTGCCGATAAATACACTGTCATTGTGGCGGTGATTGCCGTTATTCTTGTTCTTGTATTTTTATCGCTGTTTCTTAAAACAAAGCTGGGTCTTGCTATTCGTGCGACAGGCGACAACCCCGATATGGTTCGTTCGTCTTCAATAAACCCCGTGTTCACGACAACAGTGGGGCTGTGCGTTGCAAACGCATTTACGGCTCTTTCGGGCTGTCTGCTGGCACAGAGTCAGAAGTCTGTCAATATCGATATAGGCTCGGGTATGGTTACAGTTGCGCTTGCATCTCTGCTTATCGGCACGGTTTTCCTCAAAAACAAGAATATCACATTAAGAGCTGTCGGCGCGGTTATAGGTGCTATTGTCTTCCGTCTTGTGTATACAATTGCCCTCAGATTTAACATTCAGGCATCCATGCTTAAACTTGTGTCGTCAGTAATTGTCATAATCGCAATTTCCGGACCGTATTTAAAACAGCAGGCACCTACGATAAAAAGACATCTTACGGCTTCACGCAAAATGAGGGAGGGTAATAAAAATGCTTGAACTTAAAAATATTACTCTTACCTTTAATAAGGGCACACCCGACGAACACAAGGCTCTTGATAATATTACATTGTCCGTAAAAGACGGCGATTTTATTTCCGTAATCGGTGCGAACGGCGCGGGCAAATCCACTCTTTTCAATGCAATATGCGGTACTTATCTTACGGATGCCGGCACAATTACCCTTGCCGGAAAAGATATAACCACACTGCCCGAATATAAGCGTGCACGTGTAATCGGCAGGCTTTTCCAGGACCCCATGAAGGGGAGCGCGCCCGGAATGAGCATAGAAGAAAATCTTGCTCTTGCGGCAGGTCACGGCGGATGGCTCAGCCATGTTTCACGCGCGGATAAAGAAATGTTCCGTGAAAAGCTCTCGCTTCTGGGCATGGGACTTGAGGACAGAATGAAACAGCCCGTCGGAATGCTCTCGGGCGGTCAGCGTCAGGCGCTTACGCTTATGATGGCGACGATAAACGCCCCTCAGCTTCTGCTGCTTGATGAACATACAGCCGCTCTTGATCCCGCGACAGCCGAAAAGGTGCTTGATGTAACAAAAAGCACAATCGCCGAAAAGAACCTTACCTGTCTTATGATAACGCACAATATGCAGTCGGCACTCGATCTCGGCAACCGCACGATTATGATGAACCACGGCAAAATCATATTCGACACCACGGGCGAGGAACGCTCACATCTGACGGTAAAAGATCTCCTTGACCGCTTCAAAACCGCCGCCGGCGAAGAGCTTGACAACGACAGAATGCTGCTTTCATAAAGCGAATAAAAAATAAAGACACCCTTGTATCGAGTGGGATACAGGGGTGGTTTTTTGATAAAGATTGGAGTGCAAATTAATGTAGAATGCATAATGCATAATGCATAATGCATAATTTTGGAAGGCACTGTGTTCCTTGGATTATAAAGCTGCGCAAAATATAATATCATCAATTAAAATTCGGCTACTATATCTGTGACCCCGGCCCCCGACCCCCGGTCCCCGGCCCCTTTTCGGTTACAGATCACCGGATACTGAGTCTAATTGCTCACTGCTCCCTGTTTTTCGGCAGTGTGACGGTAAACTTACTTCCCTTGCCTGTTTCGCTTTCGGCAGAAACAGAGCCGCCGTGAATGTCGACAATTCTTTTGACAAGTGCAAGACCTAAGCCGTTGCCCTGTGTGGAGTGACTGCGGTCGCCCTGATAGAATTTTTCGAAAATGTGCGGCAGTGCGTCCTTTGAGATGCCGCATCCGCTGTCTGTGAAGGTGACGGAAATATAATCCTTCGAGTCTTTTGTCGTGATTGCGACAGTGCCGCCGTTCGGTGTGAATTTCAGTGTGTTCGAAATAAGATTATGCCACACAATTGACAGAAGCTCACGGTCGGCGGGAATGAAAATGTCATCGGGGATATCCGTCTGCAGGTCAATGTTGTGCTCATCCCACATATTTTCATAGAAAATTATGCTCTCGGTGAGGCTCTGCCCTATGTTAATCCGTGTAAATTCCGGAAAAATCTGCTGATTTTCGAGCTTGTGGAGCTTTAGTATGTTGCTTATAAGCTCCGACAGATTTTTTGACGCGTCTGTTATGGCCTTGGCGTATTCCTTTCGTTCCGTATCGGAAATATTATCCTCTTCAAGAAGTGTGGAATAATTTCTTATGACGGCGAGCGGTGTTTTTATCTCGTGTGATACATTCGCAACAAAGTCCGTGCGGAGCGTTTCGATTGTCCCCAGCTCCTCGGCCATTTTATTTATATCATCTATAATAACATCGTATTCGTTTTTTCTGCGGTGATGCTCGTTTATTATCCGCATTCTGAAGTCGCCCTTGCCTATACGCTCGGTGGCATCGAGAATGCGTCTTGTCGGCTTTTCTATTGTTACGCCTCTGTAAATCATGACACCGACAGTGTAGCCGAGGCTGATAAGCAGTGC
>CAZTWO010000152.1:0-4965 GCA_964617965.1 uncultured Ruminococcus sp.
CGGATAACGCAGATATAAAAATTGATGATATAATCGGGGTTGACGGAAGGATTTTCGACAATTAAGAATTAAGAATTAAGAATTAAGAATGTCAGAAGTCCTTTGGACTTGAATTTTAAAGCTTCGCTAACTTTTAGCACTATATTTTTTGATAACCTAATCTTCAGCGTAGCTTCTATAATCCAAAACGCTTTAGCGTTTTCCTTTATTATGCATTATGCATTCTACATTATGCATTCTACATTATTTCGTCCTTCGGACTTGGATTATATAGCTTCGCAGACTTTTAGTCCTACATTCTTTAATTTAATCTTTTGCGTAGCTTATACAATCTAAAACGCATTAGCGTTTTCCTTTATTATGCATTATGCATTCTACATTATGCATTCTACATTCTGCATTCTACATTCTACATTATGCATTATTCAAAAACAGTCGGGACTTATATTCCCGACTTGGTTATAAGGAGAATTTTCATGAATAAGAAATACAGCTTTTGGTTTATTGTAGGTTCACAGACGCTTTACGGTGACGACGTTCTGAAGACGGTTGCCGCACGAGCGGAGGAGATGGCGCAGAAACTCACTGCCGTGCTCCCCTACCCTGTCATATACAAAGTTACGGCAAAGTCCTCAGCCGAGATAAACAAAACCGTAAAGGAAGCGAATTTTGACGACAGCTGTGCCGGCGTCATTACATGGTGTCACACATTCAGTCCGTCAAAAATGTGGATAAACGGCATTGACGCACTGCAAAAGCCGTGGCTTCACTTCGCTACGCAGTACAACAAAGAGATACCGAACGAAGAAATAGACATGGACTTCATGAACCTGAATCAGGCGGCACACGGTGACAGAGAGCACGGCTTCATCGGTGCAAGACTCAGAAAGCCCAGAAAAATAATTGCGGGCTACTGGCAGGACGAAAAAGTCCAGAAGCGTATAGGCGACTGGATGAAAACAGCCGTCGGCGTAGCTGTATCACGCCAAATGAAGGTTATGCGTTTCGGCGACAACATGCGTGACGTGGCTGTCACCGAAGGCGACAAGGTTGAAGTTCAGAAAAAGCTCGGCTGGGAAGTCAACACATGGGCTGTCGGTGATCTCGTAAAAGAAATGAACGCCGTTACGGACGAAGAAATCGACGCTCTTATGGCCGTATACAAAGACAGCTACGATTTCGCCACAGACAATATTGACTCCGTCCGCTATCAGGCAAAAGAGGAAATCGCAATAAAGAAAATGCTCGACAGAGAGGGCTGCACGGCGTTTTCGAATACATTCCAGGATCTTTACGGCATGGAGCAGCTCCCGGGGCTTGCTTCACAGCACCTTATGTCGCTCGGCTATGGCTTCGGGGGTGAAGGCGACTGGAAGGTTGCCGCAATGACCGCCATAATGAAGGCGATGGGCGAAAACGGCAACGGCTCGTCCGCTTTTATGGAGGACTATACATACAATCTTGCCGAGGGTAAGGAGTACAGCCTCGGTGCGCATATGCTTGAGGTCTGCCCCTCTCTTGCGGCTGACAGACCGAGAATCGAAGTACATCCGTTAGGCATAGGCATGAACGAGAAAGACCCCGCACGCCTTGTTTTTGAAGGAAAAGCGGGCAAGGCGGTTGTCGCAAGTCTTGTTGATATGGGCGGCAGACTTCGCCTTATAGTGCAGGACATTGAAGCTGTAAAGCCCATTCTGCCGATGCCGAACCTCCCCGTCGCACGTGTCATGTGGAAGGCAATGCCCGACCTTACGACAGGTGTTGAATGCTGGATTACGGCGGGCGGCGCACATCACACGGTGCTGTCATATGACGTAACGCCTGAGATGCTTCACGACTTTGCTAAAATTATGGATATTGAATTTGTTCATATTACAAAGGATACGACGGTGGAAGAACTGGAGAAGGAATTGTTCCTGAATGAGCTGGCGTGGAAGCTTAGGTAAAGTGAGCAAGGAGCAAGGAGCAGTGACCAAATAATGCATAATGCAGAATGCAGAATGCAGAATGTCGGAAGTCCTACGGACTTGGATTATTTATGCTTCGCAAAATGTCAGTTTACTAAAACATTGGAACTTTTACAAAATCATACTACTTAAAAGGAGAAGGAAAATGGATTTAAGGAAAACGGCACTCGGAATTGAATTCGGGTCAACTCGAATTAAGGCGGTGCTTCTTGACGAAAAATACACGCCCATTGCATCGGGCAGCTTTACATGGGAGAACAGTCTTGTTGACGGCGTTTGGACATATGAGCTGTCGGATGCCGAAAAAGGGCTTCAGACGTGCTTTGCGGAGCTGAAAAAAGACTTTGAAGAGAAGTTTTCGCAGAAGCTGACCGCAGTCGGCGTTATCGGCATTTCGGGAATGATGCACGGCTATCTGCCCTTTGACAAGGACTTTAAGCAGCTCGCACGTTTTCGCACATGGAGAAACACCATGACAGGTGAAGCCGCCGAAAAGCTCTCCGATTTATTCGGCTTTAACATTCCGCAGAGATGGTCAATTGCTCATCTCTATCAGACTATACTAAACGGTGAAGAGCATGTTAAGGACATAAAATATCTTACAACACTTGCGGGATATTTTCATATGCGTCTGACCGGCAAACACGTTATGGGTGTCGGTGAAGCGTCCGGTATGTTCCCGATTGACAGCGAGAAAATCGACTATAACGCCGAGATGCTCGAAAAGTTCTATAAGCTCACAGGCATCAGGCTTACCGATATTCTGCCCAAAGTTATGGCGGCAGGTGACGACGCGGGAAGCCTTACAAAAGAGGGTGCATTGCTTCTTGACCCCACAGGTGAATTTGAGTACGGCATTCCAATGTGTCCGCCCGAAGGCGATGCAGGCACAGGCATGGTCGCCACAAATTCCGTCCGTGTAAAGACGGGCAACGTCTCGGCAGGCACATCCGATTTTGCAATGGTTGTCGTTGACAGGCCGCTCGGCGTTCACCGTGAAATAGATATGGTTACCACTCCCGACGGCGCTCCGGTTGCCATGGTTCACTGCAACAACTGCACAGGTGACATTGACGCATGGGTAAAGCTTTTTGCGGAGTTTGCCTCAGCCGCCGGGATTGAAATAAACAAGGGCAAGCTCTATGACCTGCTCTATTTCAAGGCTCTTGAGGGCGATAAGGACTGCGGCGGTCTTATGAATTTCAACTATCTGTCGGGCGAAGGCATAACGGATCTCGATTCGGGCAGGCCGATGTTCATGAGAACTCAGAACGCCAGGATGACACTTGCCAATTTTACAAGAACTCTGCTTCTGTCAACCCTCGCAACACTCAAATTAGGGCTTGACATTCTGACAAACGAAGAGCATGTTGAAATAGACAAGCTCTACGGCCACGGCGGATTTTTCAAAACTCCCGAGGTCGGTCAGAGACTGCTGTCAGCCGCTGTCGGCGCACCGGTATCGGTAATGGAGACTGCGGGTGAAGGCGGACCTTACGGCATGGCGCTCTTAGCTTCGTTCAGACTTAACTCCAACGGCAAAACTCTCCCCGATTTTCTGGACAACGATGTTTTCGCAGGTGCAAAGTCCGTTACACTGACAGCCGACAAGGACGACTGCGAGGGCTTTGACAGATTTCTCGCCGCTTACAAAAAAGCTCTGCCGCTCGAAAGAATGGCAACGGAGGTGCTGTAATGCTCGAACAGCTTAAAAAGCAGGTGTACGAAGCTAATATGCTTCTGCCGAAATACGGACTTGTGACATTCACATGGGGCAACGTTTCGGCGATAGACAGACAGACGGGGCTTGTTGTGATAAAGCCGTCGGGTGTGCCCTACGAAACCATGACAGCAGATGACATGGTTGTTGTGGATTTAGACGGCAATATAAAAGACGGCAGATATAAGCCGTCAAGCGATACGCCCACTCATCTGGTGCTTTATAAGGCGTTCCCGAAATGCGGAGGAATAGTACATACCCACTCACGCTGGGCGACAAGCTTTGCCCAGGCGGGCGTTGGAATAATGCCGCTCGGCACGACACACGGCGACTATTTTTACGGAGAAATTCCCTGCACACGCAAAATGACACCCGAAGAAATTGCCGGTGAATACGAAAAAGAGACAGGCAATGTTATTGTTGAGACATTCAGAAACATTGACCCTGCCGCCGTCCCCGCAGTTCTTGTTCAGAGCCACGGGCCGTTTGCGTGGGGCAAAGACGCCAAAGAAGCCGTACACAACGCCGTTGTGCTTGAGGAAGTGGCGTTTATGAATTTTCACTCACTCCGGTTAAACCCCGAGCAGACAAGAATGCAGCAGGAGCTTCTTGATAAACATTATCTGAGGAAGCACGGGGAGAAGGCGTACTATGGGCAGGGAAATAATTAGCAATTAGCAATTAGCAATGAAAGGGGCCGGGGACCGGGAGTCAGGGGCCGGGGAAACTAAGGAAGACACTGCGTGTCTTGGATTGTAAGCTACGCTGATTGTTAAATTATTCTCCTATTCCTACAAAAATTAAAAATTTACCCGTCCGACAGTGTAAAATCGGGCGGGATTTTTATGTATTTTAGCCGTTGTTTTTCAGTTCTTCACGGATGGCACGGAATTTTTCGGGGATTTCATCTGCGTGCATTGTCTGCATTATGCCGGTTGTGCCGTAGGTTTCGGCTTTTTCGTAGTACCAGCATTTGTATTCGACCGTAAGAAGGGTATGCTGTAATTCCTCCATCTGTTTTTGGAGCTTGTCACGCTGAGTGCGGAACAGCTCAAGGCGTTCTGAAATTGTATCGTCACCCTGCAAAGACAGGTCGATATACTTTTTTATATCCTTAATTGACATTCCGGCTTTTTTCATACAGCCGATAATTTTAAGCCATTCAATATCAGACTCCTTGAACATACGAATGCCGCCGTTTGAACGATCAACAAAGGGCAGAAGACCCTCTTTGTCGTAATAGCGGAGAGTTGACGCTGAAATGCCGAGTTTTTTGGC
>CAZTWO010000153.1:0-4937 GCA_964617965.1 uncultured Ruminococcus sp.
TCAATAGGCGTGCAGTCGCTTGATGTTATAGAAAAAGCCGGATATGAGGTTATTTCTCTTACAGCAAATACAGACTATAAAACCGTTGAAGAACAGGCAAGAAAGTTCCATCCGAAAAAGGTCGCTCTCGCAGATGAGAACGCCGCAAAACAGCTTAAAATCGCTCTCGCAGACACCGACATAAAGGTATTGTCGGGCATTGAAGGCGTGTGCGAATGTGCGTCCGACGATGACTGCGACACGGTTATAGATGCCGTTGTGGGGCTTGCGGGGCTTCGCCCTGCTCTGGCGGCTCTCAATGCAAAAAAGACACTCGCACTTGCAAACAAAGAAGCACTTGTCGCCGGCGGAAGGCTTGTTCTGAAAGCGGCCAAGGACAGCGGTGTTCGCATTCTGCCTGTTGACTCGGAGCACTCGGCTATTTTTCAGTGTCTTGAGGGCAGACCCACAAACAAGGCTCTTAAAAAGCTTATTCTTACGGCATCGGGCGGTCCGTTCTTCGGCAAGACGCGTGACGAACTGAAGAATGTAAAGGCGGCGGACGCACTTAAGCACCCGACATGGAAAATGGGCGCGAAGATAACAATCGACAGTGCATCCATGTTCAACAAAGGTCTTGAGCTTATCGAGGCGCACTATCTTTTCGGTGTCGCACCCGATGACATAGACATTGTCGTACACAGAGAAAGCATTGTTCATTCTTTGATAGAATATAACGACAACTCGGTTATAGCGCAGCTGGGCGTATCGGATATGAGAATACCCATTCAGTACGCCCTGACATACCCCGAGCGTTTCCCCTCCCCCGTTAAGGAACTTGACCTGGCGGCGGTCGGCACACTTACATTCTTTAAGCCCGACTATGAGACATTTGACTGTCTGTCGGTGTGCAAGGACGCAATAAAGCTCGGCGGACTGTACCCGGCGGCCGTAAACTCCGCAAACGAAGAAGCAAACAGACTTTTCAGAGAAGATAAAATATCATTCCTCGATTTAGGCAGACTGATAAGAACGGCGTTTGACATTACACCGAAAACGGACTCCTTCACCGTAGATGATATATATGAAGTCGACAAGGCGGCAAGACAGGCGGTTTTATCCGCGATAAAATAAAGGAGGGTGGCAGCAATGGTGTTAAACACTCTTTCGGTGGATATCGGCACGGTGTGGGGCAAGGTATGGCCCATACTGTTCGCCATACTGTTTTTCGGCATAATAGTCGCACTTCACGAATTCGGTCATTTTGTTACAGCGAAAATATTCGGCGTACGTGTAAATGAATTTTCGATAGGCATGGGCCCGACACTTCTTAAAAAGACCGGGGGCAACACGCAGTATTCGATAAGACTTCTGCCCATAGGCGGCTTTGTGGCACTTGAGGGCGAGGATGAAGCCTCCGACGACCCGCACGCATTCGGCAATCAGAAGGCATGGAAGCGTTTTATTGTCATTGCGGCAGGTGCTACACTCAATGTTATTTTAGGTCTTATTCTTATGGCCGTTGTGCTCGGCATTTCGGGTGAGGTTTCAACCACGGTTGTGTCTGATGTCTCAACGACACTGTCCGAAAGCGAGAACGGCATTCAGCCGGGCGACAGAGTGATAAGCATAAACGGCTCGAAGGTATTTTCCGCAAGGGATTTATATTATCAGCTGTACAGGGATTCCGACGGCGTATTCAATATTACCGTCAGAAGAGACGGCGAAAAGATAACATTCGAAAACATTTCAATCAGATATGACACGACACAGGGCTTCTGTGATTTTGTCGTAGGCTATGACAAAATAACGGCGCTCAATATTTTTCCGGGTGCTATAAAAGAAACAACCGGTATGGCAAAGCTTGTATTCTTAAGCCTTGCCGACATGATAAAGGGGCAATACGGATTAAAGGATCTGTCGGGCCCTATCGGTACAATAAACATAGTGGCAGAAACCACAAGCGAAGCCGTAAGCAGTGCGGATTACTCAAACATGCTGTTTATTCTGGCGTTTATCACGGTAAACATAGGCATTGTCAATCTTTTGCCTCTGCCTGCGCTTGACGGCGGACGACTGTTTTTTATCGTTATCGAGTGGATTTTCAGAAAGCCCGTTCCCAAAAAGTTTGAGGCTGTCGTTCATGCGGCGGGGCTTGTGCTTTTATTGGGACTAATGGCGCTTATCTCATTTAACGATATAGTAAATCTTGTAAGAAAGTAAGAGAAAAATGGGCAGTAAGAAAAAAGTAAAAATAGGTAAATTTACAATAGGCGGCGGCGAACCCGTACGAGTTCAGAGTATGCTCAACACTCCCGCAGGCGATGTCTGTGCGGCTGTCAGACAGGCAAAAGAGCTTGAAGCGGCGGGATGCGAGATAATAAGAGCAACCGTGCCTAACATGGACGCAGTCAGAACAATAGCGGCACTAAAAGAAAACTGCGATGTTCCGATTGTAGCGGATATTCATTTTGATTACAAAATGGCACTTGAAGCTGTGGCGGCAGGTGTCGACAAAATAAGAATTAACCCCGGCAATATCGGCAGTGACGATAAGGTAAAAGCCGTTGCGGATGCATGCAGGGCTCACGGTATCCCGATAAGAATAGGCGTAAACTCCGGTTCGGTTGAAAAGCATATTCTGGCAAAATACGGCTCACCCACTCCCGAGGCACTGACGGAAAGTGCACTGTATCATGCTTCACTGTTGGAAAAATTCGATTTTGACGATATTGTGATTTCTCTCAAATCCTCGGATGTCAGACGCACGATAGAAGCATACAGGCTCATGTCCCGGAAATGCGATTATCCGCTTCATGTAGGCGTTACCGAAGCCGGGACGCTGAGAATGGGACTTATAAAATCTGCGGCGGGCATCGGCTCTCTGCTTGCGGACGGCATAGGCGACACCATAAGAGTATCTCTTACCGCTCCTCCCGTGAACGAGGTTTATGCCGGATATGATATACTTAAGGCTGTGGGTGTTCGCTCCCACGGACCGAACATGGTTTCGTGCCCCACATGCGGCAGAACAAGAATTGACTTAATCGGACTTGCCGAAAAGGTCGAGGACGCATTAAGAACCTGCGACAAGCAGATAACCGTTGCGGTTATGGGATGTGCCGTCAACGGACCGGGCGAAGCCAAAGAAGCCGACATAGGCGTTGCGGGCGGCGACGGTGAAGGACTCATCTTCAAGAAGGGTGTCATACTCAGAAAAGTACCCGAGGATGCGCTTTTTGACGAACTGATGAAAGAAATAAATTTGCTTTAACAGGCAACTTATCAAGGGGAATGGAATGAAAAAACTAACAGCGGTACTTATTGCCGTGCTACTGCTTTTTTCGGCAGTGCAGATAACGGCATTTGCGGGTACATCGGAAAACTATGTCGTAAACACCACCGACGGAAAAGTTCTATATGTAAGAGCCGGTGCGGGAACGAGTTATGATCAGTTGGGTAAGCTCACTTCCGGTACGAAAATTACGGTACTTGAAACAAAATCGGTCAATAATATGAACTGGGGACGCATCATCTATAACGGCAAAGAAGGATGGGTCTGCCTTTATTACTGCGTAAAAGAAGCCACTACAGTCAAAACAAATTCGGCACCGAAATATGACAATATTCCGGATGAATACAAAGTTAATCAGACGGTTATAGACATTTCAAAATTTAATGCCACATCGTCATTTAACTGGAACAAACTTAAAGCGTCCGGTGTCGACGGTGTTATAATTCGTATAGGCGGGACTTTGGTATATTCAAAAGAAGTATATGCCGATACCGAATTTTTAACACATTACAAAAACGCCAAGGCGGCAGGGCTCGAGGTTGGTGTGTACTTTTTCAGTTATGCATTAACAAAAGAAAAGGCACTTGAGGAAGCGCAGTTTACGATTAATATTCTCAAGAAAAATAATTGCAAATTGACATTACCCGTTTTTATAGATATTGAGGACTATGACACCGATACGCAGCACCGCAAGGCAGGCACATCCGCTTGCAACACGGTCGTAAACACATTCTGCGACACCGTAAAGGCGGCAGGTTACTTCCCCGGCATTTATTGTAATCTTGACTATGCACGAAATGTTCTCAGCGCCTCGGTATTTGAGGACAGAGCTGTATGGATAGCTCACTGGGCGGACGAATGCGGCTATATGGGTGAATATCACCTGTGGCAATACACCGACAGCGGCAACGTCACGGGATACAGCGGTGAAATTGACGTAAGCAAATGCTATGTTGACTTTCCGTCGCTTATCGCAAAGGGAATACTCACGACAAACGTATCCGAAGCGATAACATATACGGTATCCGATGAAATGATATCACTTTTAGGGCGTGACACAATAAATGTCGGCGACACCCTGACTGCGGCTCAGAAGCTCGTACTGCAGTCCCCTACCGATATAGTAACATCAATATATGAATCGACAGGCGGAATAAAGCTGACATACCGCACCGATACAAATGTGGTGCTCACAGCCGAATATTCATACGGCAACAAATGCAAGCACGAGAAAACGACCACCGAGACAAAGACGGCAACCTGCACGGAATACGGCACATCTTCCGTTATATGTCAGACATGCAAAAAGACAGTTTCGGCAAAGGTAACGGCATCACCCACAGGGCATAAAATGAAAGAAACCGTAAAAGTTTCAACCGACACTGAGATTGTCACAATAACCAATAAATGCACGACATGCGGCAAAACCACAACAGTGACGGCAAAATACGGTGATATTGACGAGTCGGGCAAAATTGACGTAGCAGATGCACGTCTGGCACTGAGAGTCGCCGTCAAGCTTGACACTTTCACCGACAGGCAGACAGCCGCCGCCGATGTAAACTTCGATAAAAAAGTCAATGTTGATGACGCAAGGTACATTCTGAGAATTGCGGTTAAGCTTGACAGTACGGAGAATCTGATTAAGACGCTCTATAAATAA
>CAZTWO010000154.1:0-4892 GCA_964617965.1 uncultured Ruminococcus sp.
GAAGACACTGCGTGTCTTGGATTATATAAGCTTCGCAGGAGGTAAGATTTTGGAGAATTGCCGGGTTTTGCCGTACCGGCGGGGCTGAGCCGCTCTGCAGTGCACCTGTCTGCCCGGCAGGTTAATTTTTTCGGCATTCCAAGCTAAAGACCGGACGACAGGTGCCACTTTGAGCGGCTGCCCCTCCCTCGCCTTCATTTGTTAAGCCGCATAAGGCTGCGGCTTAACAAATTCGACTCGCTCGGGGCACGTGCCTCGCTCACAGCTGTCGCTGCTCGCTCGGCATGTCGCTCGTCCTCCGCATAGCGTCGTCCTCGCGACACGCCCTCGTCGTCGGCTGTCGCCGCCTCCTCGGGCGTGCGGCTCGCCTTGCTCGCCGCATTACGCTCGCCTTGCTCGCGTCTTCGCCCTCGCCTTGCTCGGGCTCACACCTTAAAATTTTCAATTAAAATTTACAATTTAAACCTGTAACCATGATTTATAAATCAACTCAAAACACAGGCCAACTGCTAATTGCTAATTGCTAATTGCTAATTGCCTTATTCTTCATCCATATAATAGCTTCCGTTTCTCTTAAGCCCCAGCTGAGTAAGTACGGTCTCTTCTTTTTCTCTCATTCTTACGGCTTCAAGTCCGCCGTTTACATGGTCATACCCAAGAAGATGAAGCATAGAGTGAACGGTAAGAAACGCAATTTCACGTTCAAGTGAATGACCGTATTCCTCCGCCTGCTCCATTGCCTTCTGAACGGAAATTACAATGTCACCGAGAACATATGCGCCCGTGTCGGGGTTTTTGTCGTACACACCGTTTTCGCCGAGCGGGAATGAGAGAACATCCGTCTCTTTGTCTATGTTGCGGTATTCGGCATTGAGCTGTTTTATGCCCTCATTGTCGACAAAGCGGACGCTTATTTCAGCCGAGCCCTCAAATTTTTCGAGCTGAAGTACGGCATGACAGCATCTTCTGATGAGCAGTCTTGTCCCGGACGGCACTTTAACCGTATTCTGGTCGTTTGTGATTATTACCTTTACTTTGTCAGCCATTGTAAATTACCTCTTTCCGTCAATTTTGGCTTTGTCTTTTTTTATCGTTTGATTTCTCGTTATATTTTTCGTACGCTTTTATAATATCCTGTACAAGACGGTGACGAACAACATCTTTTTCGGTAAAACGAACCGTCGCTATATCGGGAATATCCTTGAGAATTTTTACCGCTTCTTTAAGTCCCGATTTTTTGCCGTCGGGCAGGTCAATCTGCGTTACGTCACCTGTTACCACTATTTTTGAATTAAATCCGAGACGGGTTAAGAACATTTTCATCTGTTCGGGCGTTGTGTTCTGTGCTTCATCGAGAATTATAAAGCTGTCGTCGAGCGTTCTGCCTCGCATATACGCTAAGGGCGCTACTTCTATACTGCCCTTTTCGTGGCATTTCTGGAAATTATCCGCACCGAGCATATCAAACAAAGCGTCATAAAGGGGACGCAGATACGGGTCAACCTTCTGCTGAAGGTCCCCGGGGAGAAATCCGAGCTTTTCGCCCGCTTCAACCGCCGGGCGTGTCAAAATAATTCTTGACACTTCCTTTGCTCTGAATGCCTTTACCGCCATTGCCACGGCGAGATACGTTTTGCCTGTACCCGCAGGCCCGACACCGAAAACAATGGTGTTGGAGTTTATCATGTCTATATATTTTTTCTGACCGAGCGTTTTGGGCTTTACGGGCTTGCCTGACATTGTTATGCATATGCAGTCGGAGGCTATGGACTGAATTTTATCGTCCGCACCTTCGTTTACGAGAGAAATGCAGTATCTGACATTCTGCTCGGTGAGCGCCTCGCCCTTATTTAAGAGCATTATAAGCCCTTCGGCGGCCTTTGCGGCAAGTGAAACCTTTTCGGGGTCGCCGCATATTTTCATGGAGTCGCCCCGACAGACGACATTTACGCCGTACTCGTTTTCGATAAGCTTTATGTTTTCGTCAAAATTCCCGAATAGGCTTATTGCCTGCTCCATACGGTCAAAGTTAAGAGTGTATTCGTACATTTATTTACTTCCTCAGTGTGTTATGGAATCGATTACCGCCGAATAGAGCTTTTCGGGCTCGTCTAAAAATGTTCTGCATACGACATCCGCCTGCAGAGAATCGGAACAATAGAGCGATGTTTTAAGCATCAGGCAGTCGCCGTCTTTTATTGTCAGAACGGCATAATAGCCGTCGTCACGCTTCTCGGTAATCGCCTCAACTCCGCAGCGTTTTCTCTCTTTCGCCGCGACCTCCATTGCCGCCTTAAGAGCCATATCACGCACACGGTGCGGAATGTCGGTTTCAAGATGTCTTGCGGCATCCCGTCCTTTTGGGAGAAGCGAATAATATTCATCATCGTCACGCTTTTCGCATTTTGCGAGTCCGTTTTCGGTTATCTCACCGAGAGCGGCATTCACCTCGAAAAAGTTAGCAAGCTCCGTTATCTGAAGTGCCGCATTAAGACCGCTCTTTGAAATGGGTCGGTCAAGTCCCGATAAAACATAACATAACAGAACCTTTATATCGTATCTGGTTCTGAGTCCCCCAAGGCTTACACCCTGGGTAAAAGCATCGTATTCCTGCTGCATTTTGGTCTTTGCTCTCCGATTGAAAAAATTAGTTTACACGAATATAGTTATACGGCAATACGGATATATCGCCGATATTTACAGAATAGTTATTATAATTTACATATACATATGCGCCGTTGTCGTAACCCGTACAATATACGCCGCTTTCGATTTTCGAGTGGCTTATAATTCGGCTCGATGTGAGATCGGACAGATTTTCCGCTGCCTCGGTCACAAAGTCAACTGCATCGCTGTATGTGTTCGTATAGCAATAGCTTATATTTTCATCAAACACCCAAAGATAATAAGGCTGAGCGCCGTACTCCACCGCTTTAAGAAGCTCAAGCTTCTGAATGGACGCCGAGTTTGCAGCATTCCCCGTATATATCACGCTCGAATGAATGACAGCCTGCACAAACGGCACACCGACATAAGCGTCCGTCTCTTCAACGGATGTATAAAGCGGAATATCCGTTATAAGCGAAGCGGACTTTATTTCACCGATATCGGGCGAACAAAGGGCAATATTCTTGCGTGTGGCAAATGACGAAATCGCATTGCTTTTCGCCTTGTGCATATCCGCTTTTGATGTTCCGACTGAAATATCATAAGCATCGGCAAGTCCGGCATCCGTAACGGCAAAGCCCGGTATGTTAGTCTTTTCGGCGGCATTCATAAGCTTTATAAGGCGTTTTTCGATTGCGTCCGCAGACAGAGAATTTACGGTATAGGTCTGAGCGCCTGCCTGCCCCATGAGAGAATTTGTGATCGTCCCGGTCTGTTTTTTGCCGGTCACATCCACGGCTGTGCTTTTTGACGAGGCGTTCTTTATGCCGAACAGATTTAAGCCCATATAGATATTGAAATTCTGCGTTTTGGCGTAATCACAAAGATTATAAAGAGCCTTGGAACTTCCGACACCGTGTGCCGTATTAAGCGAACCGCTTTTGCCTCCCGGAAGACCGCCCGAAAATGCACCGTTAACGGTAATTTCTATGTCATTAACATTTTTGGCTTTTAAGAGGCTTAATAAATCCTCGATCTGTTCAAAGTCCGACATCGTATTTTTTGACGAGCCGTCAACGCTCGCCACGGTATTTATAACAAGCGGATAATAATCGTCTTTAACGGACTCTGACGACAGCGTGCCGTTTCTTATGAGCCTTTCACGGCACGACAGAGCCATGTCGGTATATGTAACGTCACTGCCAGTCAGAAATCTGTAACACACGCTTATTTTTCCGTTATAAACCGATGAATAGTAATATTTTGAGCCGTCGGTCTTGTTCTCGGTTACGGTGAATGTCGGGCAGACAACAGCCGCAGAGTAAGAATCGGTCTCGGGTCTTTTTGCTCTCACAGTGCAAAGTGACGCACCGTCTTCAATCACCGCAACAAAAGCACCCTTGTTGTGCTTCATGCCGAACGCCGGAATAACCGCACGGTTTTCGTCTGAGCCGTAAATATCAAATGACAGATCGCCGGTTGAGGAATCGACCGTATCGGTATACATAATAGCTCCGCACCCGTCGGGAACAAGAATAAAATCGGAACTCTCGTTGTTTTCGGTCTTTTGATAAGCTCCGAAATACGGCATAATTGTAATGCTTTCCATTACAGTATCGGGGGACAGCTCAACAGATGCACAGTCAACGGCAACACTCAAATCGCCGTCGGTCAAAGAAAATTCAACTGTAAGCTTTGCGGCAACACCGCCTGTAACGGACGACACGGGGTCAACCGCGTTTTCACGTGTATCCGCGACCAGATATTTAACCTTTACACCATCATCTGTCTTTTCGTATTCATATGTGCCGTACTGCACACAGTTATCCTGAGAATTGAGATAGTATATGCCGTCGGACTTACGCAGAACTATATCGAAAACAGAAGCCGAGCCGTTGTCAAATGACGGCAGACAGCACCATATATTGCCGTTTTCGCTGTCGGTAACAATGGGGGCACCGTTGGCGGAGTCGAAAGCGAGAGTTATATTGCCGTATGTGTCGATAATCTCTTTTTCACTGTTGTCGGTCATATGAAACGATGAATTGCCTGTGCCCGTGTTTATATCGGAGCTTTTTATGACAAGAGACTTCACCGAATCGGTATCGGAGACGCAGGATGTCATACACAAAATAAGTGCCATAAGCAGGCACAAAACAGAAATCGGTCTTAATTTATGTGCCATCCGTCTGCCTCCTGTTGTTTTTCGCGAGAATTTAGTATCATATTAACATAAATTTTCGCCTAAATCAAGCATATTGCACTAAATTTTACAGAAAATAAGA
>CAZTWO010000155.1:0-4858 GCA_964617965.1 uncultured Ruminococcus sp.
CTTGGAAATATAAGACCGTTAAAAGTGTTATCATCTCAACAGGTGTCACAAGCATCGGCGATTCTGCATTTTCCGGTTGCACCGGGCTTACAAGCATAACAATCCCCGACAGTGTTACAAGCATCGGCTATGATGCATTTTTCCGTTGTGCCGGACTTGAAAAAATTGAAGTTAATTCCAATAATGCGGTTTATCAGTCATCCGGCAATTGTTTAATTGACATAACATCCAAAACACTTAAAAAAGGATGTAATAACAGTGTTATCCCGACGGATGGCAGTGTCACAAGCATCGGTGATTCTGCATTTTACGGTTGCACCGGGCTTACAAACATAACAATCCCCGACAGTGTCACAAGCATCGGCATATGGGCATTTTACGGTTGCGCCGGGCTTACAAGTATAACAATTGGTAACAGTGTCACAAGCATCGGCGATTATGCATTTAGGGGTTGCACCGGGCTTACAAGTATAACAATCCCCGATAGCGTCACAAGCATCGGCTATGATGCATTTTTCGGTGGAGTTAAAGTTATTGTTTTTAATCCTGATTGCTCAATTGATTATTTTCCTTATTCTGATTATTCAGAATGTGCATATACAGTATATTCCCACTCCGGCGGAAAAGTCGAAGAAAATATTCCGTCTGAACATTTCGTCCCCATACATATCGGTGAAAATTTTGACACATACAAATGCACCGATGTTGGCAAGCGTTTTCAGAAATGCAAATACTGTGACGAAACAGCAAGTGTAGATGATGTTCCGTTTTTAGGTCATACCATTGTGTATGAAAAGAAGGAATCGACCTGCACAGAGAAAGGCTATGAAAAATGGTACTGCAAAGATTGCGGGTATACGGCTCAGACAAATACTTTATATGCTAAAGGTCATGCTGAAGTAAAGCACAACGACAAAAGTGCAACCTGCACCGAAGACGGTTATAAAGCATATGTAACCTGCTCACGCTGTGGTTATACTACAAAACAGGTTATTCCCGCTCTCGGTCACGATTTTTCCGGACCGTCAAAAACAAACGACGACGGCACAATATCTTATATGTGTGTCAACTGCGGAGAATACAGTACAGCGACAATCAAAGATATCACCGGCACAAAGCGTCTGACTCAGGATAACGTTGATGTTCTCGTAGCACCCGTTGAAATGACCGCAGGCACGGTTCTCGCATCGGCAAACGGTGGAAAGATAGTTGATAAAGCCGGAAAAGAGATAGCCGACAAAAATATTTATCTTGCAACCGGAATGAAAGTCATTCTCGGCAAAACATCCGTTACAATCTCCGTCGCAGGTGATGTTGACGGCAGCGGCGATATAAGCGTATCCGATGCCCGACTTGCCCTCAGGGCCGCAGTAAAGCTCGACACGCTCAACGGTGCAGACTTTACTTCCGCAGACGTAGACTTTAGCGGTGATATATCCGTCTCCGATGCCCGTCTTATTCTTCGTGCCGCCGTAAAGCTTGACGACCCCAAAAAGGCATGGATTAAGTAAAACAAAATAACACTAAAAGGGGAGCGGTACACTGCAAAATGTGACGTTCCCTTTTTTTCTTGACAAAAAAAACCTGCCGAGCCTGATTTTGCCCGACAGTTTTTTTTGCGTTATTAAATTCTTGAATTTTATTCGCAGATAAATATTTCCGTTGCAATGCCCGTGCCGTCACCTGAAATGCGGAAGGTATGTATTTCCCATGGCATAATTTCAAATCTGAAGCCGGCTTTAAGTGTCGGACAGAGAATATATCCGCCCTTTTCCGTACCCTTTGTTTCACGGGTTCTTACTATCATGTCACCGCTGTTGTCCTCTGCGAATTTAAGCTCCGATATGACAACACCGTCGCCGTTTACCTTTATAAAACCGTCATTGCGTTTAAGTCCCTCTGCGGCATCTGCGGCAATTTTTGTTGCTTTGTCCGTGTCGCCTTTAAACAGTGCAATCCACGCATTTTTGATTTCTTTATTTTTGTTTATACCGTTGCTTGCGGTCGCGAATTCGGCATCAAGAATGGCTTTTTCAATATCATTCATGCAAAAATCATTCTGCTCAAGCACATGTGTCTGTAAATCAAGATGTGAAGCAAATGTATTTTCGGCAAACTCATCAAGCGTATAGAACGTATCGTATCTTATATCTTTTTCGCCGAGTGACAAAAAGTCGGTCGTGTCGGGCTTTAACAGAATCGTTCTGAAATTATCCGTACCCTTAAGCCATTTGCTCTCGGTTTCATCCGTAAGATATGCCGCATCGAAAAGCGATGAATACACAATCTGCGGAACAAAATTATTGTAAATTTTCTTGCCGACAAAAACTCTGCTCTTAATTCCGAAAGTTGACTTGAAATACTGTGCAGAATAAAGGCATGATTTTATCATCGAGACAGGGGACAGCTCGCAATATGAGTTCCATGCTCCGACAAACGGCTGCCAGCGTCCCTCTTTTACAAATTCGGAAACGGAATTGAACAGAGCCTCGTCTGTGTCTTTCAGCTTGTTAAAATCCTCCGCATACAGTCCGTTTATCTTAAACGATTTGTGAGCCTTAAGCAGTCTGACGGCGTTTTTAATTTCATCCGGATTAAACCCGGTAATAACGGCAATGCTCATATTATTCCTCCTCCCCGATAAATCCGTAATATCTGCCTATCCAGTAGGCAAATGTATAAATGTAACAGCTCTCTATGCATTGACCTTTGTCTTCGTGATGAACAAGTGCGTAGGGGTTGCAGTCGTATTTTGCGATAAAGCGTTCATCGGGAGGAAGCAGAGCCGATATTTCGACAAATTCCTCGCCGTTTCTGCTCAGCTTCTTTGCAACGTCGTGACGGTCGGTGACAATCGAAGAAGTCAGACGGTTTGTCTCAAAGTGACTGAACCATTTTGCGTCCTTGTCAAAGTCAATGTTCGCATCGGGTACGCCCAGTTTGTACATAAAGTCATAGCCCGGTGTATGCTCCCTTAAAATAAGATGGCTCCAGGTCTTAAAACCTTCACGATAGGTGGCGAGAAGCTTCTCGTCTGTTTCCATTGTGCAAAGCATCCAGAATGCCATAAGTGCGAGCATATTGTCGCCGTACATAAGATCCTCTTCCGGTGCTACGCCTTCACGCATTGCTCCCTGGAAAAATCTGTCGTAGTGCTTGAGTGTCAGCTCGGCGTAACCTTCGTCTATAAGCTTATTGTAATTTTCGAGCCACTTGCCCTCTTCACCCGTGATATGCATGGTAATCTTGAGATACATAAGCACCTCGGCGGCGTTAAGGGGAGCGTCAACATAGCCTGTCGGGTCTTCAGTGAAGTAACGCATGCTCCACTTTGCCCATGTGGTCGGTTTGCCTGAGGACTCGCAGAACTCGAAACCGTGGTCAATTATGTGATTCATCGTGCGTACACATGCCGTCTTTATAAGCTCGCCAAGCTCCGGGTCTTCGGGAACAAGAAAATCATACGCAATTTTCATCTGCAGAAAATGCCCGGTAACCTCGTCACTGCTGGTGTCCGCCTTGTATGTAATGTCGTCATCCGAATAACCCAAATCACGGTAGAGTGCGGCAAGTCTGTCCGGGATAGGGTAGTCGCACGGGGATTCTTCACCCGCTCTGCCTACATGCTCTGACCACTCCGTTTTTACACAGGTTGCCGTCTTGCCGTTTCTCTTATAGAAAATACCGTCATCGGGAATAGGCTCGCCTGTCACATGATAAGAACGTGCGATAAAGCCTTCGGGCCTGCCGTGAATGAACATAAGAAGCAGACATGCTTCACACGCTTTTGTGGCATTCTTGCGTGCGTCAACCGTTCTCGGATGGTCCGTACCGAGCTTTTCTTTGAGAGTTGCATATCTGTACATTTCGGCAACGGCATAACCGGATGTAAAAAGTCCGTCGTTGTCGCATGCAGCATATGGAAAACGGGATTCGTAATTTCTGTATTCCTTCAGGTCTCTCTGACTGACCATTCCGCGACGCATGACATATCTGTTGGTCTCATCCAGAAGTATCTCCGCCTTTTCTTCCGCGGAGAGCATCTTAAGCTGAATGTGCGATACGCTCTCGCCGTTTAGAGCCCAGAGTCCGTCGCCGTCGGGGAGTATTGCGTCAACCGCATGGTGTGCAAGGTATCTGTGTGCACTGAAGTACATAATTTTGTCTTCAAGCTCTTCTCCGTCGGGGTCGTAACGTGTGACACCCGTCTTGCCTGCATACCACATTATATTTCCGCTGCCCTTCGCCTGACAGGTATAGTCTTCCTTTGCACTCGGGAGCGGGTAAGGGAAGCCGTCAAGCTGCGGCTTATCGTTTTTTATTGTAAACAGCTCCTCGGGGACACGAGGGTCGTTTTTGTCCATAAACGTCGCTTTGCGTGTTAAATGCTTTTTGATGATGTACGGCGTCATAAAATCCTCCTTTAAGAATATCGCTCTGTTAAACAAAAAACCGCTGATTTTCGGCGGTATATTTTTGACTGCTATAGTAATTATGCTGAATATCGCACTTTGCGGCCATTTTCTCGGGTGAATACTCAATACTTTTTTATTATAGCACACTGTTATTCATTTTGCCAGTCTAATTTTATCCGACACGGTTGTTTGTGCCGATTACTGTATCGAAAATAAATTTCCTGTAAGAATATGCTTTCTTACAGGTTAAAATAATATATATTTATACAGATTTTCGCGTCAGCTATGCTGCAAGATGACATTTACTTGACAAGAAAGTACAAGTCAGCTAAACTGTATACGCGAAATTCTTCTTAATGCGATTGTACATCGCGATTACAGCTACAGCGGCCTTACGATATTATGGAGTTTGATTTTTATGATGCATAACGGACTTTACGAGC
>CAZTWO010000156.1:0-4800 GCA_964617965.1 uncultured Ruminococcus sp.
TAATTTTTAGCGTAGCTTTATAATCCAAAACGCTTCAGCGTTTTCCTTAATTATGCATTATGCATTCTGCATTCTACATTATTCTGTCCTGCGGAGCTTTATAATCCAAAACGCGTAGCGTTTTCCTTCATTATGCATTATGCATTCTTAATTCTACATTGAAAAAGGTGCTGTCCCGTGAGGGACAGCACTTTTTTCAGTCAAGTTCTTTTTTGCCGGTACAAAGCTCGTAGTACCTTCCGCCGAGGGCGTAAAGAGAGTCATGTGAGCCTCGTTCGATTATCTCACCGTGTTCGAGAACCATAATTTCATCGGAATTGCGAACGGTTGACAGACGGTGCGCGATGACAAAGGTCGTGCGGTTTTTCATCAGTCTGTCCATACCATGCTCGATGTGCTTTTCGGTACGTGTGTCAACGGAGCTTGTGGCTTCATCAAGAACAAGTATCGGCGCTTTTGACAGTGCGGCACGTGCGATATTCAGAAGCTGACGCTGACCCTGTGAAAGGTTGGCGCCGTCTCCTTCGATTACCGTATTATAGCCTTCCGACAGACGCATTATAAAGCTGTGTGCGCTTGCCGTTTTTGCGGCGGCTATGACCTCGTCATCGGTGGCGTCAGGGCGGCCGTAACGAATATTTTCCATAACCGTACCCGTAAACAGATGCGTGTCCTGCAAGACCATCGCTATATTCTTTCTTAAGAACGAGCGGTCAAGATCCTTTATGTTTATTCCGTCAACGGTGATTTCACCGGAGTCGATATCATAAAATCTGTTGATAAGATTTGTTACCGTTGTCTTGCCCGCACCGGTCGAGCCGACAAAGGCGACCTTTTTGCCCGGCTCCGCCTTAAGAGAAATATTTTTAAGCACCGTTTTGTCGGGACGATAGCCGAATGTCACGTTTTTAAGCTCCACATAGCCGTCAATCTTTTCGGGCTCGGCCTTGACCATATCCATGATATCCTCGGGCGGTGCATCCATAACGGAAAAGACACGTTCCGCGCCCGCAAGAGCGGCGAATATGGTTGAAGTCTGCATTGAAATCATATTTATCGGCTGGCTGAACTGGCGTGAGTAGTTGACGAAAATCGAAACGCCGCCGACATCAAAGCCCTTGAATATGCACAGAAGTCCGCCGACACCCGCAGTAACACCGTAGCATATCTGCGTTATATTGCCCATAATGGGTCCCATAACGCCGCCGAAGAACTGCGCGCCCATCTGCTTATGGCGCATATCGTTGTTAAGCTCCTCGAACTCGTCAACGCATGTATCCTCATGGTTAAAGACCTTGACGACCTTCTGACCCGAGACACTCTCTTCTATATATCCGTTTACAGCGCCGAGAGCCGCCTGCTGAGCCGTATAATATTTTGCGGAGTGTTTTCCGACAAACTGACCGCCCAGAAGAAGCAGCGGAACAAACGCCACGGTTATAAGCGTAAGCCATATGTTTGTATAAACCATAAGACAGAACGTGCCGACAAGTGTGACCGCACCCGACACCAGCTGTGTTATTGTCTGGTTCATCATGTTGTCGATGTTGTCTATATCGTTTGTAAAGCGTGACATTATGTTGCCGGTGGATTCAGAGTCGAAAAATCTTATCGGCAGTCCTTCAAGCTTATTGAACAGATCGCTTCTGAGCTTTGCCGACGCACTTGTCGAGACGGTGAGCATAAGTCTGCCCTGAAGGTATGTTGTGGCGATACCCACAAGATATATAAGTGCCATCAGAACGAGGATTTTTGCGAGATCGGCAATTCTCTCTTCTGCGCTGACACCCTCGGCGACCAAGTTGTTGATTACGGGACGCATGATATATGAGCCTGCAAGGGATGTAAGAGTACTTGTGAGCATACACAGAATTACGAAGAACAGACGGAGCTTATAGTTCGCAATATATGACCACAGTCTTTTTACGGTTGCCCTGACATTGCCGGGCTTGCCTTTCTGCATACCGGGGCCGCCGCCTCTCGGGGGTCTGCCGGGAGGGCCTCCGGGGCCGCCGGGTCCGCGTCTGCCGGGAGCCGCCGCACGGTTATTATATCTTTTCTGAAGCTCTTCAAGATTTCTTCCCGCCATTACGCATCCTCCCTTTCCATATGCTGAGACTTGTATATCTCACGATATTCGTTGTTGTTTTCGAGCAGCTCGTCATTTGTGCCGACACCTGTTATCTCGCCGTCATTTAGAACAATAATCTTGTCGGCATCCTTAACGGATGAAATTCTCTGCGCGATGATAATTTTTGTCGAGCCCTTAAGCTCGGTTGCAAACGCCTCACGGATTCTGGCTTCCGTGGCGGTGTCAACGGCACTGGTGGAGTCGTCAAGCACAAGTATTTTCGGCTTTTTAAGAAGTGCTCTCGCAATGCAAAGACGCTGCTTCTGACCGCCCGATACGTTTGTGCCGCCCTGATCGAGAACGGTGTTGTAGCCGTCATTAAACGAAGTGATAAATCCGTCCGCCTGAGCGTATGACGCCATCTGGCGTATCTCTTCCTCGCTCGCGTCGGGGTTGCCCCAGCGAAGGTTGTCGTCAATTGTGCCCGAAAACAGAACATTCTTCTGCAGAACAAAGCCGACACCTTCACGCAGGTTATAGAGCTTATAGTCCTTGACGTTTACGCCGTCAATGAGCACTTCACCCTCGTCCGCATCGTAAAGGCGGGCAATAAGCGACACAAGCGTTGTCTTGCCCGAACCGGTTGAACCGATAATTCCGACCGTCTCGCCTGCGTTTATCTTGAGATTGATATTGTCAAGTACCTTGCCGTCGCTGTTTTTGTAATAGCGGAAGGTTACGTTCCTGAATTCAATATCGCCCTTTGTAACATATCTGTCTGCGGCTTCGGGGGACAGGTTGTCTTTTATGTCGATTTCTTCGTCAAGCACCTCTTTGATTCTCTTGGAGGACGCAAGCGCACGTGACAGATTTATGAAAATCATCGTCATCATGATAAGCGACATAAGAATCTGTGTAATGTATGTTATAAACGCCGTAAGACCGCCGGTTGTAAATGTGCCCTTAACAAGCATATTTCCGCCGAACCACAGAATCGCTATGACGGTGCCGTTCATGACCAAAGTCATTGCGGGCTGCATCAGAATCATGGTTTTCATGGCGTCTACGGCACTCCGGCGCAGGTTTTCGTTTGCCGTGCCGAATTTCTGTTTTTCGAAATCCTCACGGACGAACGATTTAACAACACGGATGTTTGTAACATTCTCCTGCACCGTGGAGTTAAGCTTGTCTATATTGCCCTGCTGTTTTGTAAAACGCGGGAGGGCAACTCTGATGAAATACACCGTCGCCACAACAAGAATGGGCAGAGCGATTAAAAGACACGCCGTAAGTGAGGGACTTACAAGAAGCGCCATTATAATGCCGCCTATAAGCATGCCGGGCGCACGCAGACACATACGAAGAAGCATATTTATAAAGTTCTGCATCTGTGTAACGTCGTTTGTAAGGCGTGTTACAAGCGAGCCGGACGAAAATTTGTCGATGTTCGCGAATGAGAACTGCTGAATTTTCTTATAAATGTCGCTTCTGAGGTCCGCCGCAAAGTTAACGGATGCCTTAGCGCCGAAGTACGCGCCGCCGACACCGCCTATAAGCATCAGAATAGCCGTCGCAATCATACAGCACATTATGGCGATGACAAACGGGGACTGCCCGCCCGATATTTCATAGATTTTTTGAATAAGTGTGTTTGCTTCGCTTATGTCCGCCTGACCCGTGCCGTAGTCTATTATGTCGGCAAGGAATTTCGGCATGACGATTTCGCCGAGAACCTCGACAATCATGCAAAGCGGACCGAGGATGAAATAGGGCAGATACGGTTTTATGTATTTATACCATCTTTTCATCTGTTTTCCTCCTGTCTTTTTATTTCGTTCTGAAGATTAAGAGCCATTGTATCAAGGCATTTTCTGAACACAGCCAAATCGTTTTCGGTAAGCCCGAGAGTCATAACGGAATCGATATTCGCGAAAATTTCGGATGATTTGCTTACGACCTCTCTGCCCCTGTCGGTTATGCGAACCTTGTTTTTGCGTGTGTCGGATTTGTCCGTTTCACGTTCGATATATCCTGCCGCCTCAAGTGCCTTGAGTGAGGACGCAACCGCCGCCGGGGATATCTTGAAGAACTCGGCAATCTCTTTCTGTGACAGATTTTCGCCCTGGCGAGAGAGGAACATGAGCATTCCGTGCTGTGAGCGGTGTATGCCGAAGCCCATAGCGCCGACGCTGACATCAACGCACGTGTGGTGCAGTCTGTCAACCTGCATGAAGTTCATGACCGCCGCATTTGGCTTGTAGTCGTCATTGGGGTTCATATAAAAGCCTCCTTTCGTTAAGCAGTTGATTGTTAAGCACTTAACTATTTTAAGACCAAAGATATGATTTGTCAAGCAAAAAACCGAAAAAATTGAAGCATACTGAATGTAGAATGTAGAATGCATAATGCATAATGTCGGAAGTCCTTCGGACTTGATTTATATAGCTTCGCAGATATTAAAGCCGATGATTAAGTGGAAAGTTAATTTTCAGCGTAGCCTTATAATCCAAAACGCATAGCGTTTTCCTTCATTATGCATTCTGCATTCTACATTCTACATTAAAAAACAAAGCTGTACACCAAATGCTGAATACTACTTTTCACTGCTCCTTGCTCCTTGCTAACTGAAAAAATCCGCCATACCGGCTAACCGGTACAGCGGACTGATTTCGGATTTTTTCGCTGAATTAAAGCTCTGCGAAATACTTAATGGTTCTTACCATCTGGCT
>CAZTWO010000157.1:0-4790 GCA_964617965.1 uncultured Ruminococcus sp.
ACGGCAAAGGAGGTTCGCTATGCCCGACAGATTTATTTTGCATTCCGAATATAAGCCGACGGGGGATCAGCCGCAGGCGATAGAAAAGCTGGCCGAGGGGCTTAAAAAAGGCTTCACGGAGCAGACGCTTCTGGGCGTTACCGGTTCCGGCAAGACGTTTACAATGGCAAATATCATAGAAAAAGTAAACTGCCCGACATTGGTGCTTGCCCACAACAAGACGCTTGCCGCACAGCTGTGCAGTGAGTTCCGTGAGTTTTTCCCCGAAAACGCCGTTGAATATTTTGTATCATACTATGACTATTATCAGCCCGAGGCGTATATAGCATCAACGGATACATATATCGAAAAGGATTCCGCCATAAATGACGAAATCGACCGCTTAAGGCACTCCGCAACTTCCGCATTGTCGGAGCGGCGTGATGTCATAATCGTTGCGAGTGTGTCGTGTATATATTCATTGGGCAGTCCGATTGACTACAAAAACATGGTTATTTCTCTTCGCCCGGGGCAGACTATGGAACGCGACGAGCTTATAAAACGGCTTGTCGATATTCAGTACGAGAGAAACGATATAGATTTTTCGAGAAACAAGTTCAGGGTAAAGGGCGATGTCGTTGACATTTTTCCGGTTTACACTAACGACACGGCTGTAAGAATAGAGTTTTTCGGCGATGAAATCGACAGGATAAGCGAGTTTAACCCTGTGACAGGCGACACAAAAAACGTGCTGTCGCATATCGCCGTTTACCCTGCGTCGCACTATGTTGTCGCTCCCGAAAAGCTTAAAAAGGCATCCGAAGAAATACTGGCGGAGATGGAAGATCGTGAAAAGGAGTTTATAGCCGAGGGCAAGCTGATTGAGGCACAGCGTATCCGTCAGCGTACGGAATACGATATGGAAATGCTTCTTGAAACAGGCTTTTGCAAGGGCATCGAAAACTATTCCCGAACCATGGCGGGGCGAGCACCGGGCAGTGCGCCGTTTACGCTTCTTGACTTCTTTCCGGATGATTATATATTGTTTGTCGATGAGTCGCATGTTACTCTGCCGCAGGTGCGGGGTATGTATGGCGGTGACCGCTCAAGAAAAGACAGCCTTATAAATTTCGGCTTCCGTCTGCCGTCGGCATATGACAACCGTCCGCTCACGTTCGATGAATTCTACGCAAGAACAAAACGGAAGATTTTTGTCAGCGCCACACCGGGTGAATTTGAAAAGAGTAAAAGCGCGCAGATTGTGGAGCAGGTCATACGCCCGACGGGACTTCTTGACCCCGAGATTGAAGTCAGACCCGTTGAAGGGCAGATTGACGACATAATTTCCGAGATAAACATTCGCAAGCAGAAAAACGAGCGAGTGCTTATTACAACGCTTACAAAGCATATGGCGGAGGATCTCACGTCCTATCTTGCGGACTTTGGTGTTAAGGTTCGCTATATGCATCACGATATCGACACCATGGAGCGTATGGAAATCATACGCGATCTGCGTCTCGGTGAATTTCAGGTGCTTGTGGGAATAAACCTGTTAAGAGAAGGACTTGATATCCCCGAAGTGTCACTTGTCATAATTCTCGATGCCGACAAAGAGGGCTTTTTACGCAGTGAGACTTCACTTATTCAGACAGTCGGCAGAGCCGCAAGAAACGCCGACGGCAAGGTTATAATGTACGCCGATGAAGTCACGCCTTCAATGCAGAAGGCACTTACGGAGACCTTCAGACGGCGTGAAATTCAGCAGAAATACAATTCCGAGCACGGCATAGTGCCGAAGACGATTATAAAGGATGTCCGTGATATTATAGAAATATCCGGCACGCACAAGAAAGCGAAGCTTGACGGCAAGACGCTTACAAAGAAAGAGCGTGAGGAGCTTATAACTCAGCTTACACGTGAAATGAAGGCCGCCGCAAAGATACTCGATTTTGAATCGGCGGCGTATATAAGAGACAAAATAGCAAAACTCAAAGACGGAGAATAACTTGAAATGGCAGAAAGAAAAATACACATAGTCGGCGCGAAAGAGCATAATCTTAAAAATGTGAGCCTTGATATTCCGAGAGACAGGCTTATTGTTTTTACGGGGCTGTCGGGCTCGGGCAAATCGACGCTGGCGTTTGATACAATTTATGCCGAGGGACAGAGAAGATATGTCGAAAGTCTGTCGTCATATGCACGTCAGTTTTTGGGGCAGATGGAAAAGCCCGATGTGGAGCTGATTGAGGGGCTCTCTCCCGCGATATCGATTGACCAGAAAACAACGTCAAAAAATCCCCGTTCGACCGTCGGCACGGTGACGGAGATATATGACTATCTGCGTCTGCTGTACGCACGTGTCGGCATTCCGCACTGCCCCGTATGCGGGCGTGAAATCAAGGGACAGACCGTTGATCAGATGACCGACAGGGTTATGGCGTTTGAGGACGGCACAAAATTCATGCTTATGGCGCCCGTTGTCAGAAACCGCAAGGGCGAGCATGTCAAGATACTCGAAAACGCCCGCAAACAGGGCTTTGTCCGTGCCAGAATAGACGGAGAAATGCGGGAGCTCAGCGACGACATAAAGCTTCAGAAAACGAATAAGCATATTATAGAAATAGTCGTTGACAGACTTGTCAGAAAAGAGGGCATACGTTCACGTGTGTCGGATTCAATTGAAGCGGCATTAAAGCTTGCCGACGGCATTGTCACGGTATCCGTTATAGGCGGCGAGGATATGATTTTTTCGCAGAATTACGCCTGCCCCGACCATGATGTCAGCTTCGGAGAGTTAAGCCCCCGAATGTTCTCGTTTAACAATCCGTTTGGCGCGTGTCCGCAGTGCACAGGCCTCGGTGTGTATAAAAAGGTTGCACCCGAGCTGATTATCCCCGACAAAAGGCTGTCTGTAAACAAGGGCGGCATAAAGGGCTGCGGCTGGAACAGCGACAAATTCGGCGCAATCGCAAAAATGTATATGGAGGGCATTGCCGACAAATACGGCTTTACGCTTGACACACCGATAAAGGATATCCCCGCGGAGGGTATAAACACAATTCTCTACGGCACAAACGGAGAAAAGCTCAGTCTTAAACGGAAACTGCCCACAGGCGAAAGCAAATACGAAGCGCCGTTTGAGGGCATTGTAAACAATCTCGAACGCCGTTACGCCGAGACTTCAAGCGAGTGGTCACGGTGGGAGATTGAACTGTATATGCATGAGCATGAGTGCCCCTCGTGCCACGGCGCAAGACTGAAAAAAGAAATGCTGTCGGTCACAGTCGGCGGCAAGAATATATATGAGTTTACGGAGCTGTCAATTACAGAAGAGCTTGAATTTCTGGACGGACTTAAGCTTTCGGAACGTGATGAATTTATTGCGCATTCGATTATAAAAGAGATACGCTCCCGTCTTGAGTTCCTTAAAAAAGTCGGGCTTGATTATCTTACGCTGTCACGTTCGTCCGGCACATTGTCGGGCGGTGAAAGTCAGAGAATACGCCTTGCGACGCAGATAGGCTCGGCACTGACAGGGGTATTGTATGTCCTTGATGAACCGAGCATCGGTCTGCATCAGAGAGATAATGACAAGCTTATCGGCACTTTAAAGCACTTAAGGGACTTGGGGAATACTCTTATTGTCGTCGAGCATGACGAGGACACCATGCGTGCGGCGGATTATATCGTTGATATAGGTCCCGGCGCGGGTATTCACGGCGGCGAGATTGTCGCGGCAGGCTCGGTTGACGATATAGAAAAATGCCCCGAGTCGATTACGGGGCAGTATCTGTCGGGTGCAAAAAAGATTGAAGTGCCGACCGAGAGAAGAAAAGGCAACGGAAAATTCCTGACGGTTTACGGAGCCGCACAGAACAATCTTAAAAAGATAAATGTAAAATTCCCGCTCGGAAAATTTATAGCCGTTACGGGTGTTTCGGGCTCCGGCAAAAGCTCGCTTATAAACGAGATTTTGTATAAGTATCTTGCGAATGAACTGAACGGCGCAAAGAAATTCCCGGGTAAATTTGATCATATAGACGGCGTTGAAAACCTTGACAAGGTGATTGACATTGACCAGTCGCCCATAGGCAGAACGCCGAGGTCGAACCCCGCGACATATACGGGCGTGTTTACTGATATTCGCAATCTGTTTGCCGAGACTGCGGACGCAAAAAAGAAGGGCTACAAGCCCGGACGTTTTTCGTTCAATGTAGCCGGCGGTCGGTGCGAGGCGTGCTCCGGCGACGGTATCGTAAAGATAGAAATGCACTTTCTGGCGGATGTCTATGTGCCGTGCGAGGTGTGCAAGGGCGCGAGATATAACCGTGAAACGCTCGAAGTGAGATACAAGGGCAAGAATATAAGCGAAGTGCTTGATATGACCGTTGAAGAGGGACTCAGATTTTTTGAAAACCAGCCCGCAATCAGACGCAAGCTGCAGACGCTGTTTGATGTCGGCCTCGGGTATGTAAAAATCGGTCAGCCTTCAACACAGCTCTCGGGCGGTGAAGCACAGCGTGTAAAGCTTGCGACCGAGCTTTCAAAGCGTGCCGGCGGAAACACGATTTATATTTTAGATGAGCCGACAACGGGACTTCACACGGCGGACGTGCACAGACTGATTGATGTTCTGCAGCTGCTTGTTGACGGCGGAAATACGGTCATTGTGATTGAACACAACCTTGACGTGATAAAGTGTGCCGATCATATTATAGATTTAGGACCGGAAGGCGGCTTCAGAGGCGGCAGGATTGTCGCAGAGGGCACGCCGGAGGAAGTGGCGAAGGTTAAGGGGAGCTTTACCGGGG
>CAZTWO010000158.1:0-4782 GCA_964617965.1 uncultured Ruminococcus sp.
ATTGCTCATTGCTAATTGAATTACAGCTTTTCGTTCTTTATCACAATCGCCTTGCCCGGTTTTATGTCAAGGGTAATTTTGCCGTCGGTGATTTTTGCGTCACCGAGGGGAACATTTCCGTCGGGGGTGATTTCGTAGAGTTTGGCGTCGGTGAATTTCGCATCGGGTATAGCCCACTCGCCGTTTTTGCCTGTTTTTGAGTACGCGATAAATGTGGTGCACTCTTCGTCAAGCGGCAGCAGAACGTCGTCACCGTTCTTGAGGTCAATGCCGTTCTTTGTAATTCTGCCCTCTTTGCCGTAGCTTACGACCTTGTCGGAGAAATACGCCGTTATTGTGTCCTCTTCCACTGTGGCATTCAGTCTGTCGAGGCGGTTGAGATAGAAGTACGGCAGCTGCAATGTGCAGAACTGATATACAAATTCATCTGCCCAGTCCTTGGGGTCGGTGCCTCTTTCACGCCAGATATCTTCGCCGTGCATTGAACCGTAGTACGCCGCAAGCTCTCTGCCGTACATATGACCGCTGAACTCCTTTGGCGAAATGCGAAGGCAGTCGTCGGGCGTCATGCCGCTCATCCACCATACGGCGGGTATTCTGCCGAGGCAGCGGATGGGAGCTTCCTTGAATGTGCTTTCGGGGAGCTTAATTCCCGTCTGCGCATAAAATTCACGGATGGGATGCTCGGGGCTGTCCGCACGCCACTCAAGCTCACGATATGTATACTCGGATGTAACATCAATGCCCAGAGACGCAATGTAGTCAAGCATCTTGTTTCTCGCTTCGTCCTCATCCTCAACGCTTGTGTAGGGGTTAAGGCTCTGCGCTATGCAGAAGTTGTCAAGGTGAACCGTGCCGGCCTCACGAACCGGGGTAGCCTCGCAGAATCTGTCCCAGTATTTTTTGAACAGTCCGCTCTCGTAGTAGCCCTTGTAGGAAATTTTGTATGCGTCACGGTTGTTGAAATGCTCTATAACGCCCGGTGTGCCGTCCTTGTTCTTTGCGACGGCGTTTGCGGCGACAAGATCGGGGAAGCACGGTGTCTGCGAATAGGTGTCAGCCAGATTGCCGTGGAAGCTTATGACGGTGTTGTATTTTTTCGCTTCGTTAAACAGCCAGTAAAGGCTCTCTTTTGCAGTCTCGTCGCAGTCACGCTTGAGAAATTCGTTATAGACTTCCATCTCGGGGTAGCAGTCGTCATGACCGAGACCCTGCCAGCCGACAAGATAGAGTATCTTTTTTATACCCTGCGTCATTTTGTCGACGGTCTTTACGATCTCTAAAGTCTGTTCGAAATTAATGTAGACCTTGCTGCAGTTGTGCTCGAAATCGGGCTCGGCAAGGAATATTTTCATCCAAAGGGTCTGACTGTAATCATAGTTCCATTTCATGGTTTTCTACCTCTTCTTTTGTTTCTTCGGGAAAATTTATACAGTATAGATTAGCAAGCGAAAACAGCAAAACAATGCAGAATGCAAAATGTAGAATGCAGAATGTAGAATGCATAATGCATAATGTCGCAGACAAAAATCATCCTGTGAATGATTTTTGGCGTAGCGACTAATGAGGACCGGCGGAAGCGGTCCGACAAACCGAGAACAAGAAGACACTGCGTGTCTTGGATTATATAGCTTCGCAAACATAAAAGTTAATTTTTTCTCGGTTAACTTTTATTATGCGAATCAACTCCTAACTCCTAACTCCTAACTCCTAACTCCACACTATGCAGCGCTCCACACTTTACAACGCTCCACACTTTACAACGCTCCACACTATACAAAGCTTTTATTCTGCGGTGGGCTGAGCTTCGGGCTCGGAAGCGGGCTCGGAGAAGGCCTTTTCGGCTTCTCTTGTTGCCGCACGCTCGTCGAGCATTTCCTGCGAATTTACGGGGATGGAGTTTTTAATCTCGGGTGCGTCCATAAATGTAAGTCCGCCCTCGTACTCCGCCGGGTAATAGCCTTCGTTTGCCAGCTTTTCACGCTGTTTGAGCACTTCCATGACATAGTCATGCTGTTTGTTGTTGTAATCCCAGAACAGATACGGGAATATCATAAGCACGTGGCCGATAAGGTCAATCGCAATCGGCACGGCGATTATGCCGAATCGTGTCGAATCGATAAACAGAACATCCCAGTTTGTGTTGAAGCCGTTCTTGAGAACGATAAGGGGGATAAGAAGGCTGACAAGTGTTGTGATGGGGTCTATAAGCCATGTAAAAACGCCTGCGGAGGACTGAAGTCTTTCGCCGGAAATATACATCTGATAGTCGTCAAGTCTTATGCCCATATCGGAGCCTGCAACGTCACATACGGTGCACAGAACAACGCAGAAGAACTCGGCGGCGAAAATTGCGATACCGCACAGTGTCTGTCTGTCTCTGAAGAAGAATACGGCGCCTATGCAGACAACGCATCTCAGGATTTCGCAGAACTGCTTGAAAATACGCAGTGTTCTGAACGAAAATCTCTTGATGAAATACGGTGCCAGAAAGCTTGTCGGTGTGGAACGTGCCGTATAGAGCAGCTTTAACAGTCCGTAGAGAATACCCTGTGTGTACAGACGCATTGAATAGAAGAACATAATGTTGGTTATCGTCAGTGCGCCGTTGCCGAGCGAGTCAATGAGGGACGAGAGCATATTAAGCCAGCGGTATTTGTTTTTGAGAACCTGAGAAACGCCGTACCAGAATGAAACCTTCTGTTTTTTCTCAAGCGGCGGCTGAGGTATTCTCTCTTTGATTCCTCTTGTTGCAAGAAGCGTAAGTCCGCCGAGCACAAGGAAAACGCCGGGCATAACATATCTGTAAAGACGGATATCGTCAAACGCGATACCGATAAGCGGAATGATAAAATCGAAGATATTTTTAAGCAGGTGCGAGATTTTTACGGGCCATGTTCTTACCCACAGACGCTCCTGAACGTTGGGGCTGATGGTCTGCGTGCAGCTTTCGACAACATTTGAGAAATCGAACATGGTATAAAGGCTGAAGAGCAGATTCGCAATCCAGAGTCTCTGGTACACGTCGGGCATCTGAGCTTCGGAAATGGGAGCCCAGCCTATCGCTGCCATTACAAGGAACTTCTGGAAATAGTTTGCGAAAAGCTTATACTTATATCTGCCGTATTTCGGAACAAGCTTTTTCTGCCAAATTATGTTTCTGAATCCGTCGTAAGCGTTGACAAAAAGCTGTACGCCGATAACCTTGAAGAATGCCATGGCATTTATGCCGGACAGTGAATCGAGCTTTGTCACAAGAATGTCGGGCATAACCTTCGATGCGTCAAATATGAGCAGAAGCAGTCCGGCGGCGGCAATTGAGCCGTATGTTATCATATATTTTTTCTCGGTCTTCTTATCGAGAATGCCGAGGTTGTCGTTAACAACCCAGCCGAGAATATTCCATACATACTTAAACGGAAGACCCAGAAGAGTGATAATAGAGAACGAGAGGTACGGCAGCTTGTAGTGATACATTATAAGGTAGCACGAAGCCGCAAATGAGAGGTATCCGAGCGGTGCCTGAACACCGTAGTTCATACCTACGCCCAAAAGAATGCTCAGATATTCTTTATACGGAACATATTTTCCGTGCTCTGCATCGGGTACGGACCAGTGTTTTTTTACGTCCGCAAAAAATCCGGGCTTGCCTGTTTTATCTTTTTTTGCCATTTTAACCGTTCCTCCTCTCTGCTCCGTAAACGGCATCTATTGTGCCGAACGATCTTTCGTCCTTGTTCGGAAGCCAGCTTTCGCCTGTCTTTACAGCATCTTCATCCGCGACGCCCATATAAACGGCGTCAAGTCCGAAGTCGCCGAAGAAAGCGTGGTGTCCTATTTCCGTAACTGTCGTCGGAACATACATATATTCGAGACTCTCGCAATATGAAAATCCGTCTGAGCCTATTGTTTCGAGTCCGTCGGGCAGTGTCACGTTTTTAAGTGCCTTGCATTTGAAGAATGCCATCTGACCTATTGTCTTAACGTCTGCGGGGATGTCTACGCTGACAAGCTGTTCGCAGTAGTTAAAGCAGTAGGGGGCGATTGTTGTTACAGTATCGGGTATGGTGTAATTTGCGCCCGTCTCGCTTATCGCCTTCTTGATTTCGTCCGTATATTTTTCGGAGTCTGTCGGGAAAAGCGGATTCATCTTTTCGAGAAAAGCGTCGCAGTCCTCTTTGCACGTGGGAGCGGCAAGCCCCATTTTGAGTGCCGTGCGGTATTCGCTGTTCTTTATCGGGTGCATGATTATTTCCGTCATGTCTTTTGTGTAGAGAACACCGTCGACGGAAGTGTATTTCGGGTTTTCTTTATCAACGAAAATCGCCTTGAGGTTTGTGCAGTAATAGAAGCAGTTGTATTCAAGCTCCGTTACGTTTTTGCTGATAAAGATAAAATCGATTGTTTCGTTGCAGCATACGGCGTAATTGCGGACGGCGGTAACTATTTTTTCGGTCTCTTCCGAGCCGTCATCCTTTTTAACGTCGGATACAATAAGAATGTTGTCGCTCTCGGTGCCGTTAAATTCACTTAAACGGTAGCCGCTGTCGACCGTGTCGTATGTGTACTTTTTCTTGCTGAGCGATTTAAAGCTTAAAATCAGTGAACAGCTTATGGCGAGAATAAGAAAGAATATGAATATGCATTTCTTTGTCTTTGCCTTACCGAAAAAGCCGCCTTTTTCACTGTCCTCCCAACCCTCGGGAGGTTTTTTCGCAAAAATCGGATCATACAGCAGAACTTCATCTTTAATGTTTTTGTCCATTTAACTCTCTCTCCTTG
>CAZTWO010000159.1:0-4733 GCA_964617965.1 uncultured Ruminococcus sp.
CCGCAAGCCTTATCCAGTCCCTCGGCGGTGATACCGTTAAAGCCGCAAGCTACGCAAATACCGCTGTTGTAGCAATGGCGGATAACGCCAACAAAATGGGCACGGATATGTCGAGCATACAGACGGCATACCAGGGCTTTGCCAAGCAGAACTATACCATGCTCGATAACCTCAAACTCGGCTACGGCGGCACAAAGGAAGAAATGCAGAGACTGATTTCCGACGCTTCCAAAATGAAGGATGTGCAAAAGGAACTCGGCCTTACTGTGGATGGGTCCTCACTCTCTTTTGATAATATCGTCAGCGCCATTCAGGTTATGCAGACATCAATGGGCATTGCGGGAGCAACCGAAGCGGAAGCCGCAAAGACGATAGAAGGGTCGATAAATTCACTCGGTTCGGCTTTTAAGAACCTTGTAACGGGTCTCGGTACGGACGGTGCGGATATCGATATGCTCGTAAAAAACATAGCCGAGGCGTTTAACAATGTTGTGAATAATATTTCGCCTGTTGTCGAACGTCTGACCGAGGCTCTGCCTGCCGCCGTGTCTGCAGCACTTGAAAGTCTCTCTTCTCTGTCTCCGGCACTGCTCGGTCTTGTCAGTGGACTGTTCTCGAGTGTTCTTGAAACTCTGACGACACTTCTGCCGACACTTCTGCCGGTCGTGCTCGACACAATTTCAGCGATAACGACAACCGTAATCGAACAACTGCCGACCATTGTAAATACTGCGGCACAGCTGATAACTACATTAATTAACGCATTGACGGAGCTTCTCCCGACCCTTATACCCGTGGCGATTGAAGCGGTAACAACCATAGCTATGGGATTAATCGATAACCTTCCTAAAATTCTTGATGCGGCACTGGAGCTTGTGACGGCATTTGCCCAAGGTGTAATCGAATCCCTGCCCGTCCTTATCGAAGCACTGCCGGAAATCATCGACAGCATAGTCGATTTCTTAATCGAGTCTTTGCCGACGATAGTAAAGACTGGTGTAACACTTTTTACAGCCCTTATCGATGAACTTCCCAATATCATCACGACAATATCAAATCCAATCCGTTGGGTTCAACCGTCCCGACTGTATCTGTCTCTTTTGAGCCTTTATGGAAACAGTCGGAATATTCCGCTCTTTTAGAAAGAGTCAACCTTTGTGATGGATACCGATAAAAAAGAAAAATCAGAGTTAACATCTCTGATGCTTACCGGGGACTTTTTCAAAAAGATCATTGTTCGTATGGATGTGCCGCACAGCTTTTATGACGACAGCGGCATATTCCACTGCAACCTTATAGACCTGCTGCTTGGCCGGGTAGAACTGTTCTGATAAACAATTTAGGCTTTTTTGCTAAAAGGGATAAAAAAGAACAATAGGCAAAAATCGGTACGGAAAGCAAAAACTCCGCTCATCAATCAAGATGGTCGGAGTTTTTTTAGTGTGAGAAGTGCTGCCGTGCTATATATAGGCAACGGGGAATGATGCGCTTTGCAACATTGAGCAACCTTAAAGACCAGCCAATTCAGGCAAGTCGACAAATACTGCTGAAATACCGATTTTACTATTTTTAAAAATCCTTTTGCTCTTTTTTTGTTTTCCAAAGCAATTTACAATATTTTTCCGTCAACCATTTCAATAACACGATCACACTGATTTGCAATATTCATATCGTGTGTAACAATTATAACAGTTTTTCCGGTTTTATTTATTTTCCTGAACAAATCGATTATTTCTTGCCCATGTTTTTGATCGAGTGATCCGGTTGGCTCATCTGCCAAAAGGATTTTCGGATCATTTGCCAATGCTCTCGCAATTGCCACTCTTTGCTTCTGCCCACCGGATAATTTCGGCGGATACGATGAAATCTTATCCGCAACACCGAGCCTGTCCAAAAGATTGAGAATTTCTGCACGCTTAGCTTTCTCTGATGACTTCTTGTTGTATCGTATCGGCAAAACAACATTCTGATATACTGTATAGTCGTTTATCAAAGCGAAGTCCTGAACAACAAAGCCAAACATACGATTGCGTAAAACAGAAAGCTGATCATTCGAACAATCACTTATATCGTTTCCGTCAAGCAGATACTGACCGGCAGTAGCCTTATCTACACAGCCTAAAATGTTCAACAGTGTTGTTTTTCCACATCCGGAAGGGCCTGTTACAGCAACCATTTCTCCGCCGGATACAGACAAGGTCACCCCGTCAAGGGCACATACCTGTGCTTCGCCTTTTCCGAAAACACGCCGGATGTTTTTTAATTCAATCATGATTATACCTCATTTAAGTAATCCGCCAAAGGTTTTTTTATAATCTGTATTATAGGTGCAAGAACAATCAATGACAGAAGTATTGCACCGGTAAGAAGTATTACCAGAGAAGCCAACGAAAGTCCGAATATGATAAAAGTAACAACATTAGACAGCAGCAGGCAGGTAAGTATTTGAAAAACAATTCGAAGTGATAAATCTTTACTCTTTGCGCCGCACAAAATATGTATTGCAAATTCTTTTTTATGCGAATTTATGTAATTCATTAACGCAGAAATAATACATATAGTACAGAAAAATAATATCAGTCCTTGAACAGCAATAGCAAAGTATACATACGTCATATTTTCTCTGACAATGTTTTTAAGTTGCTCAGCATAACTGATAAATTCTAATTTGTCATATACTTCCATTGCTTTTGCTTTTTCTTCTATCGTTTGCAGCTGTGAATGGTCGTCAACGATTATGGTGCTCGATGTAATGATACTGTCAAGTTCATAATATGGGGTTTCTTTATTTACAATCAGAGGGGCGATGATTGTTCCCGATAGATATAATATATCTCCGGTTTTTCCGGGATCCAAATAAAATGCATCTTTCTCAAGTATCCCCACCACAATAAATTCCTGTTTCATTGTATTGCCTGTCTCTACAACTGATTCTTGAGTAATCACATCGCCTATGTTGTAATACCCGCTATACTGATATCCTAATATTATGGGAATCTGTGTCTGATTAAAAGAAAAATCCTGCTTTGTAAATTTTCTTCCTTCAAAACATGACAAGCCAAAGGTATCCCAAAAATTCTCATCAACATAAAGCAAAGGATAATACTTTGATTTGTCGGGATACTGAATATATTGAATTGGCAGATCTTCTTTTTCTGCGATTATTTGATCGAAGTAATATGAATAGAAGTTTATTTTCTGTGATTGGGCAAGAAAACTGTATAGTTCAAACAATTTTGATTGAAACCCATCATCAGATAAACGTTCTAAAAACACATCGTTTTCTGTCATATCTCTCATAATATATAAATCGGATGTTTTTTCAAACACACTAAATTTCTTTTTGTATTTATTAATAGAAGAAATTTGTGAGACGCAGACCCCCAACAACACTAAAACACAAGTTATTTGAATGAAAAATCTAATAAAATAAGATTTATTTTTTATTATATCTTCTAATGCAAAGCGGATTTGTGTCATTGTCTTAACTCCATATAACCATTTCTCAACTTATATTTTAAAATCAGTATACTGATTGCGTTCAACAAAAGGACATTGAAAGCAAATGCCGGGAAAATCGCTGAAAAGGAGATCTTCACGACCAAATATGCTGAGACCGATGAAATGATATAGGCTGTTACCACAGAAGCGGCAAGTCCAATAAAAAAAGACAAAATATTAAGAAAATTCAAGTTTAAAAATATATGAGAGAAAATTGTTTTTTCATTAATGCCGACTATATACTTTGCTCTGATTTCTTGCGTTTTTCCATTAATCCAATAAGCTATGATGTCTGATATATTCAACAATAATATAATTGTTATAAGAGCGGTTAAACCCCAAATCATCATTCTGTCGTTAGAATCAATATTAGCTTTAGTGCTTTGCCCACTAATCAAAGAAATGCCAAGAATTAATACAATAGTTACTGCACTGAAAAAAGAAATCAAAACAAAGGATCTGTGAAAAATATGTTTCATTGCTGTCTCCTATAAAGCCGGTAGATAATTATTACCTACCGGCTTATATGATTTAAGAGTAAACTATTACTTCTCAATAACAAAAATCAATAGCATAGTTAATATAATACATTTAAAACGTCTGCATATAGAAACCATTGCAGTTCCTGCAAAACATAAAAAAAGTGCACAAGCCGGATAAGTATTTGCTGTCGGCTTATGCGCTTAATGTGTAGAAGATTAACTGTCTGCCGAGATGTGGGTCAAACCTATTCATCTTCACAAACGATAAGCCAAACATACGATAGAAAAGATAGATCAGCTTCATGACATTTAACCTCCTAATGGAATATAAAAATAGCACAAATTACTCCTTGAAGAATAACTTGCGCTTTGTTTCCACAATATCAACTTCAAACCGGACAACCTTGTGGTCAAATGATCGCAAGTCGTTTGTTTTTTTTCTCTCATCTGCAGTGTATCATATAGTTATTTGCTTGTCAATAGAATTATGGAAGAGTTTTGAAGTTTTTGAAGAAACAATATAAAAATTCTGTTATGATAAAATAAAGAAAAAGGCGAATCTCTCCGGCGCTCTTTCGGTTAACAGTATGTCGGGAACTTTGCCGCTGTCAAAGGGCGGCACGGGGTCAACCAACGCTGCAGGCGCAAGGGCAAATCTCGGTATTTTCTGCACGTCACTCTTTAACGGAACACTTACAACGGGGAGCACAACATTTAATTACGGAAACTACAAGGCATATATTATCATCG
>CAZTWO010000160.1:0-4718 GCA_964617965.1 uncultured Ruminococcus sp.
TCGGAGTCGATGCAGGTATTAAGAGGAGTGCGGATATTGGCATAGGCGACATTGTGCGCCGTGTGCATTCCGCCGTTTTCTTTGTAGATATATTGAATATCAAACCCATTATCACGCCCCTGCCAGTCACGCACCAGTTCTGCGGTGTTATCCGTTGAGCCGTCATCTACAATCAGCCAGATGAAGTCCTTGCAGCTCTGTCGGCACAGGCTCTCAAAGGTGCGCGGCAAGGTATGCGCCCGGTTATATGCCGGCGTGAAAACGGTTAAAATTATCTCAGCTGTTTTGTTCATAAGCACTCAAATAAAACTCCTGTAATTTCACGGCCTCGGTGTTGATATCAAAGCCGTGTGCGGCAATCTCCGCATACCGATCGGTTCGCGGAATGTTCCGCATTTCGATTATCTTATCAGCCCAGGTATCGGGAGAAGCAGACAGCGGCATGACATCCACTAACCCGTTTGTCATAATGCACTCCGGCGGAACCTTATCGGATATAAGACACGGCAGTCCCGATGCCTGCGCTTCCACCATCGTAACGGGCAAGCCCTCGTACAGCGACGGAAAAACAAATACATCCATTGCCTGCATCAGGTCGGCAACATCACTGCGTACACCGAGAAAACGGACATTCTTTACAATACCAAGCGACTGCGCCTTAGCCTCTGCCTTCGGCATATCGTCTCCGTTTCCGACGAGGAGCAGAACCGCATTCGGTTCTTTCTTAAGCAGCGCGGCGAATATCTCAATCAGAAACGTATGGTTTTTCGGGGGATTAAAGCGCCCTACATGACCTGCGACGAACCTATCGTTGAGTCCAAGCTCCGTGCGAACACGCAAGCGTGTCTCGGGGCTATATGTATAAGAGGCAGCATCGATTGCGTTGTTTATTATCTTATACGGTGCTCCGCCGAACATCCAGTCGCCGGCATCCTTTCCGCACGCAAACAGATTTGTGGCGTATTTTGGAATGCTTCGTTTATACCAAAGTTTAATTGGGTATTTCAGATTTTTGTCCTGATTTGCATTGTGACTGTGCGCAATCCGGACAGGTATATCATGCTGTTTTGCCGCTTTCAGAATTACCGAACTCAGGCAGTCCTGATGGACATGTATGACTTTATATTCGGGATGCTCATCAAAGAAATTGTTTAGTGATGTCAGATAACCGGCGCCCCACGGCACAAGCTGCGGCAAACGGTAAATTCTGCCGCCGAGGCTCTCAATTTCGTCATCGTATGCCGCCCGTTCACTGCGGTGTACAAGAAAATCAAACTGCAGTTTTTCGCGGTCAATGTGGCGATAAAAGTTCATGAGCATTGTTTCAAGCCCGCCGCGTCCCATATAGGTAACAACCTGCAAAATACGAATCATTGTATCTCCTTTGTTAAAGTGCACCCCATGTAAAATGCATCTGATAATAGAAAAACGCAAGGTATGCCGCCATCAGCACTGCCGTAACAACTGCGGCGGACCTTTTTGTGAATATGTGATTTATAAGCCACGGCACAACGGCATATCCCTGAAACGTCGTATAAATGGGAAGTCGCCCTACATAGATGCCGGATGAAAACACGCTTAAGAAATACAGCGCCGCGGTGCAGATACTGCAGTTAACGCACAGATTTATAACAGGCGAATCGGCTTCGTCTATATGTTTTTTGCCTGCAATCGACAGTATCGCCGGGATTGAATAGAACAGTGCCCGCAGAATATTGGTGCCGCCATCGTTTTTCCAGATGTCGTTCGTGACAATGTCGCTGTACTGCGTGTCGATAAGTACCGTATCCAGAAAATCCGTAAACCGGTCAATAAACAAAATCGTCACAGCGACCGCCACGATCATCAGAATAGTCTTTTGATTCCACGCCCGCCCCTGAATAACAAATATGAGCGGTATCATCATAAGCGCCGATCCATGTATTGTCGATGCCAGCAGAATAATCAGTATGGCGGGGATATATTTTTTTCGCAGGACAAGACCGAATGTCAGAAGAATTATGCAGACCGCAATAAACTGCCGAATGCCGTTAAACATCCATGACAGATAGTCCGTTGATAACACAAACATGAATATGCAGAGCAGAAAATCAGTTGAGTATCTGCGGAAAAAGTAGGTTATGCAGAATATCTGAAACGCCGCTATAATAAAGAAAAACAGCGTGCAGTCCGAGCCGAAAACAGTTTTAATCAGAGACGCCAGTGCATAAAATCCGCGGTCCTTGCTGTTTTTCGACAGGTACTCTATAAGTCCGCTTCCGAGAGTCGGAATATTGCGAAACATTGCCTGATATGCACCGGTGTCGCCTATGTTTCCGCGAAATGCCGCCCAGATAACAAGGGGACATACAAGAATCAGCGCTGCGCCAATGCTCCAGCGGTATTCGCTTCTGCCCGGCAGCTGTACGGGTCCGCGTGGTGCGGCAACCGTCAGAACTCCGCCGGCAAGAACAGGCCAAATTAACAGCCACCAATAGTTTGTCAGCGTCATTTTTCAGTCCCTCGCCGTCACAGTCAGACCGAGACCGTCCATGGTCAGTGCCACTACAATTTTCTTGTCGAACTTCCGCTCGATGAGTGTTCGTCCGCATCGTCCCATTTCGACACGGCGCTCATGCGGCAGCTGTGCAAATCGGCGCATTGCATCAAGAAGATCGTCCGTATCTTTTATCGGGCACAGGTATCCGCTGACACCGTCCTCCACCGCCTCACGACACCCGGGGATATTGCTTGTAATCAGCGCACGCCCTGTGGCGGCACCCTCCAGCAGAACATTTGACATACCCTCATGATATGAGGGGAGCACAACGCAGTCGGCGTTTTCATAAAACGGATGCACATCCGTCATGAAATCGTGGAAATTGGTAACACCGTCGTCAACCAGTCGGTCGACAGTCTCTTTGTATGCATCTTCATAAAAGCCCACTACATCAATGGCGACTCTATCTCCCATTTCCGCCTTGATGGCTTTAGCCGCGTCAAAGAATTCGTCTACGCCTTTTTCTTTCATAATCCGCCCGATGAACAGAAACCTGCATATGCCGTCGTCATGCATCGGGACATAAGGGTATTCCTCCAAATTTATTCCGGCACCCGGCAGAACCCTCATCTGCTTATCGGAGACTATATTTTTCCACCGGAAGAACTTTGCATTCTCTTCATTTTCAAAAAATACCGTCTTGGCTTTTCTCAGGGCACAGGTGTACATGACGGACACCACTCTCGACAGCACCGGCTTTTCAAATGCCGTGCCGAGCCCCTGCACGTTGGTGGCGTAGGGAATGCCCTTTGCCTCGCAAATGCTGCCCATATAAATATTGGGTTTTATTGAATATGTGATAACCAGATCCGGTCTGATGTCGTCCAGCATTTTGCGGTAGGTTTCTATCAGCTTTATATCTTTTAAGGGGTTTATACTGCGGCGGTCAATCTCGGTGTTGATGCACCTAAGACCCATTGCCTGCAAATCGTCCTCATGGCCCACAAACGGCGTGCTGAGTATGACCTCATTGCTACGCATCAGTTCTTCTGTCAGCTCCTTGCGGAAGCGGTAGAACATATAGGAATGGTTGGTTGCAATCAGAATTTTCATTGTTGATTCTCCGTCATATGTGTTTCTTCCGCACTGCCTTCGACAAAGCCGTCATGGTTGATTACTTTTTTTATGGTTCTGAAAAAACATTTCATGTCGAACAGGAAGCTTACTTTTTCCGCATATTCTCCGTCCAAGCGAGCCTTTTCGTCGATTTCAAGCTCATCTCGACCGTTAATCTGCGCCCAGCCCGAAAGCCCCGGTTTTATATCGTTGGCTCCGTATTTATCGCGTTCCTCAATCAGATCATACTGATTCCACAGAGCCGGACGGGGGCCGATAATGCTCATATCCTGTTTGACGATATTAAGAAGCTGAGGCAGCTCATCTAACGAAAATTTGCGAAGAACCTTGCCGACACGGGTAATATACCTGTCGGGATCTTCAAGCAGATGTGTCGGCATGTCATGAGGCGCAGACATTTTCATGCTGCGGAATTTGTAAAGCCTGAAATGCTTCTTGTGTATTCCGACCCTTTTCTGTGTAAAGAGCACAGGACCCGGATCGTCTATTTCAATGGCGATGATGATAATCAGAAACAGCCATGAAAGAAGAATCAGGCCTATAATCGAGAGTGTGATATCCAGGATCGGTTTTATGATTTTTCTGTACATTCTGTCAGTCCTTATCCGTTCGGATATAATTCGGTACGGTGTATATATGTGTTCATAATCAGCTTTAATGAACCGTGAGAGGCATGCTCCTGCAAAATAAAAGTGCGAAAAACCCCGCTATTTGACACTTTATTGTAGCATGAGGGACAAAAAAATACAATAGCCGCAGGGTAAAAATAAGCCCGCATATATTTGTAATTTTTGGTAAATTCACAAATGAAATTTTACGGTGAATTTCGGAAATGAATTTTGCGGCACAGTTTTATCCCGAATCGCCCGCACCCGAAAAACGAAAAATACCCCGCAGTCCCGTTAAAATCAGGGCTCCGAGGTGTTTTTCAATGTCATCCTCCAAAACGGATATTTTATGATGACCGGGGTGTTATACCCGACACCCAATTCAAGAAAAAGAATCTTCTGTCCGCCCCGTGTACGAAGAAAGTTTGAATACCGTTCTGCGGCCTTATGCCAGCCGTCGTCCTCGACAAATTTATCGTCGGCTCGAAGGTTCA
>CAZTWO010000161.1:0-4694 GCA_964617965.1 uncultured Ruminococcus sp.
AGAATACGGGAGGGGAAGTTTGTGCAAGGTGGTCACGAAATTGTAAATTTTTTGTAAACAAAAAATTTACAATAGAAGTTAGCAAGGAGCAAGGAGCAAGGAGCAGTGAGAGTGTACAATTAACAATTAACAATTAACAATTAACAATTAACAATTAAGAATTAACAATTAAGAATTAACAATTAAGAATTAAGGAAAACGCTGTGCGTTTTGGATTATAAGCTGACGCAAAGGGTTAGATTGACGCTTGATGCCGAGACTTTAGCAAGCACGAAGCCATATAGAAAAGACACGAAGTGTCCAACGACATTATGCATTCTGCATTATGCATTATGCATTGAAAATCAATTGCTGACTGCTAATTGTTTTGCGAAGCCATATAATCCAAGACACGCAGTGTCTTCCTTATTTACCCCGACCCCCGGCCCCCGGCACCCGGTCCCTTTTTTCATTGCTAATTGCTAATTGCTAATTTTGTAAAGCTCTTGCCTTTACACCAAGAACAATACAGCAAATTTTCTGTAAAGCCATTCAACTTTACAATTACTCACATTACAACTTAAATTTTTGCACACATTTACATTATACTGTATTCCGTTTCTGCAATTTTCAACAAAAAAAGAGGCAACTTCCAAAAGCCGCCTCACATTTTTATTGCAAATATTTGCCATTCAATTACATTTTTTTACACACTCAATTTTCTTTTTCAGAAACAAGTTCACACGCTTAACCACAATTCTCGCTTCATTTTCCGAACAATAAACCATCCTATTTTCTATGCAACCTGCACAACTTCAGTTCTGAAGTTTTAGTCATTTAACAGTTATATATTTCTGATTTCTGCTCGTCGGCTTATCCGGAATTGTCCGTGCAATTCGCCCTTGGTCAAATAATTTTTTCAACTGAGTTCTCAGATACTTTATGTCCTTAAGTCCAAGATATTCCAATATTTCTCTGCTGCTTTTTGCCTCTTTGCAAAATTCCAGAATTTTGCCGGCAGTTTCAGTCATATCGCCAAAATAATTTGTCAGCGTATCTAAGGGAGTATCTATGGGGGTATCTAGGGGGGTATCTAGGGGGGTATCTAGGGGGGGATCTAGGGGGGTATCTAGGGGGGTATCTAGGGGGGTGCTGTCGGATTTGAGTCTGTTAAAAGGAATTGTTACTACAATTGAATTATCTCTGAAATCAAAAGCATTCTGTCCATACTCACCTACGATACGCGGAACACCTCTTCCGCTTTTTTCGCTGATGTGAAGTTGTAGAAGTATCTCAGACAACTTTTTATTGACTGGAATAGATACACCGCAGAAAAATCCTTCCTTGGTTTGTCCGGGCGGCAAAGTGCCAAGCGATACTATTTCAATTCTGTCTTCAAAGGCTGTAAACATCGGAGAGTCACCGTTTACCCACATATTATGCACAAAAGCATTTATCACGGCTTCGCGGAATGCCTCCTTACTGAACAGCATAACTTCTTTTCGTTCAACCTTGCGGTCGCGCTCGTCTGCTTGCGGCACATTCAGAGTATCTCCGAAATCCAGAACCTTATCAAGTGACATAAGAATACACATATTGCCATATTCTCTCACAACATACATTGTTGAAGTTTTATCCTTCCCGTTAAATACCGCAAATCGAATGGGAATATGCGGATCATCCGAAAGAAGCTGTGCCAGCATATTATATTTGCCGTCGGCGGTAAGAAGCTCCAGATTTTTCTTAAAAGTTTTTCTGTTAAGTTTAATTCCTCTCATGTCATAATACAGAAAAAGCTGGTCAAAAGATAAATCGGAAAATCGAGACTCGGTATTAAGTAAATTCGGCACCCCATTATTAAGAACACGAAACAATTCCGCTTCTCTCTCGGGATACTTGCTTAAGTTTACCTTGCTCGAGCCGATTCGTAAATATCTGACATTCTTATACGCAGTGGGAACAGTATGTGCGGCAGGAATCCTTAACACAACAACACGATTTTCGTCCATCATAACTTCCTCAAAGCGGAAATAAATTCCGGGAGTTATGTTTCTCGCAAGAAAATGCTCCAACGGCTCATTTTTAACATCCTGCCGATAGTTAAACACTGTATTTGTGTATTCATGCGTTATATCATTAACGCCCCAAATCAGATAGCCTTCATTCTTACCGATTAAAGCCGCAGAATTTGATAATGCGGAAATATACTCACCTATACCGTCAGGTTCATTCCATCCGTCTTTAAATTCGAACCAACTCTGTTCTTCGGAATATGAAGTACAATCTTTTACTATTTCCTGTGCCGAACACATATCGTCTCGCCTCCTCCATGCGTATAATACCATAAATTCATTCGGAATTTCAATATCTTCCGACATCACCGATTGCCTTGCGAAGCTATATAATCCAAGTCCGCAGGACAAAATAATGCATAATGCATAATTTCGGAAAACGCTTTGCGTTTTGATTTATAAGCTCCGCAAAAGCAAAAATTGTTTTTACAGTCAAGTTCAACGTCTGCGAAGCTATATAATCTAAGTCCGCAGGACTTCCGACATTCTTAATTCTTAGTTCTTAATTCTTAATTGTTATAAGTTCCTTTATACTCCCCCGTCTCGGCCTTCTCTTCATACCCGTCAACCTGCGCCGCAAATGTCAATTCTTCTCCGTCTCTGTACACAGTGACATAAACCGTATCGCCGGCACGCTTTCTGTTCAGAGCAGACTCCAAATCGGTAACATAAACTATCTGTTCTCCGTCAACGGCCGTTATGACATCGCCGAGCTTCAGCCCCGCTTTTTCAGCCGCCGAGCCGCTCTCTTTTTCGACAATATAGAGTCCCTGAGGCAGAGAATATTTTACCGTCATTGCCGTTGTAATCGGCTGAACGGTCACGCCGAGCATGGGTGTGCCGTCATATGAACCGTGGTCTATGATATCATCTATCATATTGATAACATCGTCAATCGGGATGAAAAAGCTCAGCCCTTCAACGCCTGTCGCCTCGTATTTCGCCGTGGTAATTCCCACAATTTCGCCGTATCTGTTGAGCACCGGGCCGCCGGAATTGCCTTCATTTATGGCGATATTCGTCTGATACATATTCAGTGTCGCATCATTTGTCAGAGTGATTGTGCGGTTAAGATGGCTTACAACACCGTTCGTAAATGTATACGACAGGTCGCTCAAAGCACAGCCTACTGCGAAAATCTCGTCACCGACCTCCAGTGCGGATGCCTTGCCGAGCGGCACGGGGTCAAACTCGCCCTCGACCTTCAATATCGCAAGGTCGTTGCTCTTATAATAACCTTTTATCTCCGCTTCATATGTCTTGCCGGTGTAATCGGTCACGCTGACTGTTTTTGCACCCTCTATAACATGATAGTTAGTGACAATATAGCCGTCGGCGGTCACAAAAAATCCCGAGCCGTTTGCGGTCATGGGCAGTGTCGCGCTTATGCCGAGTGCGACTTCCTCGTCCTTTTCGGCTGTGACAAATATCGACACGATTCCGGGCACACTCCTGTCATAAATTTCACCGTTTGTAAGTGCCGCTCCGGTATTTTCGGTCACTTCCTCTGTCGGAATTTCCTCGACTGGCTGAACCTCGGGAGACGTGTCATTTTCAATCGATATAAGCTCCTCGTTCGGCGCTTCGGTTGTCGCCGAGTCATCACTCCCGACCGACACATTAACCGCCACCAAAGCCGACAGAATGCCCGTTGTTACGCTTATGATAACGCACAGGAGCACCATGACCAACGCAAATATAACAAAGCTTTTGCGTGTCACCGGCTTCTTTTTCCGCTTTTCCGTCTGCCCTTCCGGCTTCACTTCCAGCTCTTCAAAATTCCGCTCATTAAACTCGTCCATACTGTCCCCCTATTTCCGACATTACATTTTGCCCGCAAATTTGCGAAGCTTATAAAATCAAGTCCGCAGGACTTCCGACATTCTTAATTCTTAATTCTTAATTGTTAATTAGTTCATACATCGATGCCGCATTTTCCTTCGTCGCATACTCCTGCACCGACAGCACCCGAGCCTTCGTCTGATGTGCGCCGGTCTGGATGCTGATAACATCGCCGACCTTAACGTCATATGACGCTCTTGCGGTTTTGCCGTTCACATCGACATGTGCGGCATCACACAGCTCATTTGCCACCGTACGGCGTTTTACAAGTCTTGAAACCTTCAGATATTTATCAAGTCGCATAATAATTCCTCCGTATTTTCTGCCATAGACAGTTTAACATTTTTCGATACTATAATCCCCTGCGAAGCCATATAATCCAAGACACGCAGAACAGAACAATGCATAATTAAGAATGCATAATGCATAATGTCGGAAAACGCTATGCGTTTTGATTTATAAGCTGACGCAAACGATTAGCTCGCCGCTTTATATCAGTTTTAACTATTGCGAAGCTTTATAAATCCAAGACACGCAGTGTCTTCCTTAGCCCCCGGCCCCCGGCCCCCGGCCCCCGGCCCCCGGCCCCTTTTTACACGGGTATTTTCGCCAAAGAATTCAACTAATATATTAATATAAGTTGCAAAATAATTCAATACCTGTTAAAATTAACCCGTATATTTTCTTTTTCGGAGGCACACCACATGAAGCTCAAAATATGGTACGAAAAGCTCTACGATAAAATTTTCTCAATCAAATTTTTTGCGAATTTTCTTAAAATCCCGGGAGTAAAAAAACTGC
>CAZTWO010000162.1:0-4672 GCA_964617965.1 uncultured Ruminococcus sp.
ACTCTAATTCAAACGCTCCCGTATACAGCTTATAATACGTACCGTGCTGGGCAATCAGGTCATCGTGACTGCCACGTTCGATAATTCTGCCGTGGTCAAGAACCATAATCGCATCCGAATTGCGTACGGTTGACAGACGGTGCGCAATGACAAATACCGTTCTGCCCTTCATAAGAGCATCCATACCGCGCTGAACAAGCAGCTCGGTGCGTGTATCGATTGAGGATGTCGCTTCATCCAGAATCATAACCGGCGGGTCTGCGACTGCGGCACGTGCGATTGAAATAAGCTGACGCTGTCCCTGTGACAGGTTTGCACCGTTTGATGTGAGCATCGTGTTGTAGCCTTCGGGCAGACGTGTTATGAAGTCGTGGGCGTTGGCGAGCTTTGCCGCCTTTATGCACTCTTCATCCGTCGCGTCAAGCTTGCCGTAGCGGATATTGTCCATAACCGTACCCGTAAAGAGGTTGACGTCCTGCAGAACTATGCCGAGCGAGTGACGCAGATCGTCCTTTTTAATCTTGTTTATATTTATGCCGTCATAGCGGATTTTGCCGTCCGCAATGTCATAGAAGCGGTTGATAAGATTTGTGATTGTAGTTTTTCCGGCACCCGTAGCGCCTACAAACGCGACCTTCTGACCGGGCTTTGCGTAGAGTGAAATGTTATGAAGTACCGGCTTGCCGGGTTCATACTCAAAGTCGACATCATCGAGCACCACGTCGCCCTTAAGAGGAGTATATGTAACAGTGCCGTCGGCGGAATGCGGATGCTTCCACGCCCAGCTGCCCGTGTGTTCGGTGCATTCGGTAACATTTCCGTTTTCGTCCGTCTTGCAGTTGACAAGAGTAACATAACCGTTGTCGGCTTCGGGCTCGTTGTCTATCAGATCGAAAATTCTCTGCGCGCCCGCCATTGCCATTGCGACGGCGTTTATCTGCTGTGACGCCTGGTTTACCTGACCTGTGAACTGCTTGCACATACCGAGGAAGGACGCCACAACGCTCACGGCAAGCGGAGCCGTAATGCTGCCGGCCGAAATAACATTTTCAAGTGAAATATTAGGAAGTGTGTTTACGGTAATCATGACACCGCCGACAAAGCAAACAAGAACATAAAGAATATTGCCTATATTGTTCATTATGGGACCGAACACGTTGCCGAATGCGTTTGCCGTCTCGGAGTTCTTGAAAAGGTCTTCGTTTACTTTATCAAAGTCCTGCTTTACGGCTTCTTCGTGGCAGAAGACCTTTACGACCTTCTGACCGTTCATCATTTCTTCGACATAGCCTTCAACCCTGCCGAGGCTCTCCTGCTGACGCATAAAGTAGCGTGCGGAGTTGCCGCCGACCTTCTTGGTCACCTTCGACATCGCAATAACGCCGACAACAACGACAAGCATAAGCGACACGCTGTAATAAATCATGACCGCCACAAGGAATATAAGCGTAATTCCGGCGGATACCACACTCGGGATACCCTGGCTTACAAGCTGACGCAGAGTATCGATATCGTTTGTATAAAGGCTCATTATGTCGCCGTGCGTGTTCTGATCGAAATATTTTATCGGGAGCTTTTCCATCTTGTTGAACATACGCTTGCGCATTTTGTCAAGAAAGCTCTGTGTAAGAAGGGCTACAAGCTGTTCTTTTATTCCGACCGCTATAACGCCGATAACAAGAATAATCGTCATTGTAAGAAGGCTCTTGCCGACCACAGGGGAATACTGTGCCCATGCCGCCGCACCGCCTGCGGTTTTGGCAAGTGCGAGACCGTCGACTATGTTTGATGTTATACTCTCGATATAAACCGCCGGCATAACACCTATTACAGCGTTAACGGCAATGCATATGACAATTGCGATAACAAGTGCCGGATAATCGTGCATAAGAAGCTTTATAAGACGCATAATCGACTTGGGGTCAAGCTTCGCTTTGCCCTTGGGGGCGTTTTCGGGGATATTCTTTGCGGTATTTTTCTTACTCATCGTCATCACCGCCTTTGTTCTGTGAATAGTAAACTTCCTGATAGATGGGGCTTGTCTTTATAAGCTCGTCGTGCGTGCCTATCTGATCAATAGTGCCGTTGTTCATGATAATAATCATATCCGCATCCTGAACGGAAGAAATACGCTGTGCTATGATAATTTTTGTAGTACCGGGAATTTCTTCCTTAAACGCCTTTCTTATCATGGCATCGGTATGCGTATCGACAGCCGAGGTCGAGTCATCGAGTATGATAACCTTCGGCTTTTTAAGGAGTGCTCTCGCAATGCAAAGACGCTGCTTCTGACCGCCCGAAACGTTGGCACCGCCCTGCTCTATATAGGTGTCGTATTTATCGGGGAAGGAGGACACGAATTCATCCGCCTGCGCCTGCTTGCACACACGAACAAGCTCTTCGTCGGCAGCGTCCGGGTTGCCCCAGCGGAGATTTTCTTTTATCGTGCCCGAGAACAGAACGTTTTTCTGAAGAACAACGCTGACGGCATCACGAAGCGGCTCAACGGCGTAATCCCTTACGTCGACACCGCCGACCTTAACACTGCCTTCTGTTACATCATAAAGACGTGAGATAAGCTGAATAAGGCTTGTCTTACCCGAGCCCGTGCCGCCGATAATGCCGACGGTCTGACCGGATTTTATGTGAAGATTTATGTTTGAAAGAGCGTTCTGCTCAGCCTTTGCCGAGAATTTGAACGATACGTTATCAAAATCAATGTCGCCGTTCTTTACTTCCGTTACGGCGTTTTCGGGGTCGGTAATATCGCTTACTTCGTCCAGCACTTCCTCAATTCTCTTTGCGGAGGCTATTGCCATCGTGACCATAACAAGAATCATGGTTACCATCATAAGCGACATAAGAACCTGCATTGAATATGTAATCATTGACGACAGTGTGCCGACACCGAGCTCAACGCCCGCTGTACTGATTACAATCTTAGCGCAGAAGAAAGAGATAAGAAGCATTGAAGCGTACATGCCGACCTGCATTGTGGGCGAGTTTGTGGCTATAATGCGTTCGACAACAAGGAAGTCGTGTTTAAGCTCCTCGCTTGCCGCACCGAACTTTTTCTCTTCGTAGTCCTCACGAACAAAGCTCTTTACGACACGCATGCCCTTGATGTTCTCCTGTACCGAAGCGTTAAGCTTGTCGTACTTCTTGAAAACCGCCTTGAAACGGGGTGTTGCAAGTCTTGTAACAAGATAGAAGGCAAAGCCAATAACGGGGATAAGTCCTGCGAAAATCCATGCGAGCTTTTTGCCGACGACAATTGACATAATCGTTGCGAAAATAAGCATCAGCGGCGCACGGACGGCTGTGCGGATTATCATCATAAAGGCGTTCTGCACGTTTGATACATCCGTTGTAAGACGTGTTACAAGGCTCGATGTGCTGAACTTGTCGATATTGCCGAATGAGAAGTTCTGTATGCTGTAAAACAGATCCTGTCTCAGATTCTTTGCAAAGCCCGCCGCCGCGGTAGCGCAGAACTTGCCCGACATCGCTCCGAAAAACAGCGACGCAAACGCCACGGCAATAAGAATTATTCCGTAAATCAAAATGTGTTTTATGTTGCTTCCGGCGTTGATTATGTTTATCAGCTTTGCGGTAATAAGAGGAATTACACACTCACAGCTGACTTCACCCACCATAAGAATGGGTGTCAGGATTGTCTCTTTTTTGTACTCTCTTATGCTTTTTGCGAGTTTTTTTATCATTGCTTTCGCTGACCTCCTTCGGGGTAGCCCGACGACGGCATTTCTATGCCCAGATTGCCGAGCAGTCTGTTCAGATATGACCTTAACTGTGTTTTTTCTTCGTCCGAAAAGCCCGTAAGCAGCTGAGACTCGGCGGCGTTTATCACGGCATCCGTTTTTTCGTCGACTTCCATCGCCTTTTCGGTGGCGACTATCTGCTTGCACCGTTTGTCTTTTTCACTCGGGACAAGCTTAAGAAATCCCTTCGCTTCAAGCCGTGAAATTATTCCGGCGACAGTTGCGTGACTGAGCTCCAGCGCCTGTTCGAGATCCTTCTGAAAAATCTCGTTTTCGGGCTGTTTTGACAGAAAGTGCAGTATAAACATCTGTGCGCTTGTAAGCCCCGTTTTGTTGACCTGGCGTGAAATATCACTGTCGACCGCATTGCCGATTACCTTGAACAGCGGCCCCATATGCTCTGTATTATGCACCGTACACACTCCTTTTTGTCGCGTGCGACATAATTTATGTAGCATGCAACATAATATCACAATGCTGCGGATTTCGCAATATGCAAAAGCAACAAGGATGGAGAAAAGATTCGGCAATATTTATGTAACATTTTGTTCAGTTAGCAAGGAGCAGTGGCTATATAATGCATAATGCATAATGCAGAATGCAGAATGTCGGAAGTCCTGCGGACTTGATTTATATAGCTTCGCGGACATTGAACTTGCCTGTAAAAAAACAATTTTTGCTTTTGCGGAGCTTACAAATCAAAACGCAAAGCGTTTTCCGAAATTATGCATTATGCATTCTTAATTATGCATTGTTCTGTCCTGCGGACTTGGATTATATAGCTTCGCGGACATTGAACTTGCATGTAAAAACAATTTCTGCTTTTGCGGAACTTACGAATCAAAACGCAAAGCGTTTTCCGAAATTATGCATTATGCATTCTTAATTATGCA
>CAZTWO010000163.1:0-4644 GCA_964617965.1 uncultured Ruminococcus sp.
TACCATTTTTTCGGTGTTTTTTAAAGAGTTTTTAGAGATCCCCAATTGCTAATTACTTCACCCCCGTCATTTCCCTCACAACCTCCCCAGCAATCGCAAGTCCCGCAGTACCGGGCACAAAGCTGATGCTTGCAGGCGGGCGTCTGCCGTTAATTTCATCTTCGGGAATTTCGCACATTATTTCTCTTGACGGCTCGGGCGAATATACAACGGTTACTTTTTTTAGCCCGGCATCCTTATACTTTTTACGCATCGTGCGGCAGAGCTTGCAATATTCCGTTTTGTAAATATCGGTGACAACAAATCTGTCGGTATAAATTTTGTTGCCCGTGCCCATCGAAGCGATAAACGGAATGCCGTATTGACTGCACTTCCGGGCAATAATAACCTTGGCATCGGTGTCGTCAATAGCGTCAACACAGAAATCATATTTTTCATCAAAAAATTTCTCAGCGTTGTCCGCAGACAGATATTCGTTTATGACACGGATTTTGCAATCGGGGTTTATGTCGGTTCCACGCTCGGCAAGAACCTCGGTCTTGTATCTGCCGACAGTCGAATGCAATGCACACAACTGTCTGTTTATGTTCGACAAAGAGACAGTATCGCCGTCAACAAGTGTAAATCTGCCAATCCCTGCACGGCACAACGCCTCAAAAACATATGACCCGACACCGCCGAGACCGAAAATTATCACATTAGATTTGTTAAGTTTTTCTACATTATCGCAGCCGACTGTCATTGCGGTACGAATAAATTCAGGCTTCATTTTATCCGACTTTCAGTTTTTTATTTGCCAATGTTGACATAAAGTTTTGTTTGTTATATAGATTAACACGAGTGTGCAAGTGAGCATGTTGTCCACTGTAAAATAAACCATACGACGGATTTATTTTAGCTGATATTATATTTTGTGTCAACATTTTTATACTTGATATTAACCGCCGACAAATTGCCGAGCGGCTTTCTTTTAAAGATTTATTTATGAAAAATCGATTTTTTATATTGATTTTTTATACAGTTTTGGTTATAATTTATACTGGACTAAATTGGTATTCAAATTTCGGAAGGAGTATTATCTCAATGCAAATCAAATTTACCGAAACCGTTCTCAGAGACGCAAATCAGTCGCTGATAGCAACAAGAATGCCTTTTGAAGTGTTCGAACCCATTCTTACAACACTCAACAAGGCAGGCTATTATTCACTTGAATGCTGGGGCGGAGCAACCTTTGACTCATGTCTCAGATACTTAAACGAAGACCCGTGGGAGAGACTTCGCAAAATAAGAAAGGCATGCCCCGACACAAAGCTTCAGATGCTTTTAAGAGGTCAGAACCTTTTGGGCTACAAGCATTATCCCGATGACGCCGTAAGACTTTTTGTCCGCAAGAGTGTAGAAAACGGAATAAACATTCTCAGAATTTTTGACGCTCTCAACGACCTTCGCAACATTGAGGTCGCCGTTGACGAAGCACTCAAATGCGGCGCCGAGGTTCAGGGCACAATCTGCTACACAGTCTCCCCTATTCATAACCTCGAAAGCTATGTCGAGACAGCAAAGGGCTTAAAGGCACTTGGCGTTCAGAGCATATGCATAAAGGATATGGCAGGTATTATGAGCCCCAAGGCGGCATATGAGACCGTCAAGGCAATTAAGGAAGCTGTAAATCTCCCGGTTGTTCTGCATACTCATTCAACAACGGGTCTCGGCTTTATGACCCTTCTTAAGGCTGTCGAAGCCGGATGCGATGTCATTGACACTGCTATTTCATGCTTCTCCGGCGGCACAAGCCAGCCCGCAACCGAGACTATGGATTATGTCCTTCGTGAGTACGGCTACGACACCGGACTTGATTCAAAGTGCCTTACAAAGATAAATGATTTCTTTAAGCCTTACAGAAACGAGTGCTTAAAGAGCGGACTGTTGAACCCCGTTGTCATGGCAACAGCCACAGACGCACTTACATATCAGATTCCGGGCGGCATGCTCTCTAACCTTGTGGCACAGCTGACTGCACAGGGCAAGCTCGACAAGCTCGATGAAGTTCTTGCCGAGACACCCAGAGTCCGTGCGGATATGGGTTATCCGCCGCTTGTAACTCCCATGAGCCAGATGGTCGGCGTTCAGGCTACATCCAATGTCCTCTACGGCAGATACAAGAACATATCAAAAGAGATAAAGGCGTACATCAGAGGCGAGTACGGCAGAGCACCGGGCAAGGTAAGCGAGGAACTTACAAAGCTTGTCTTAGGCGACGAAAAGCCGCTCACATGCCGTTATGCCGACACGCTTGAGCCGATTGTCGAAAAGACAAGAAAAGAGCTCGGTGACAAGGCGAAGAGCGACGAGGATGTTCTTTCATACATTGCCTTCCCCGCTCAGGCAGAGAAATTCTTCGAACAGAGAGAAGAAAAGAAGAACAATACATTTACATACTCCATAAAGCTTATAAAGGGGGATAAATAATATGCAGTTTCAGTTACTGGGTGTATTCGAGAGAATATTCCCTGAGCAGGCGGCAAGCGGCACAATGACAATCGGCACAAGCCTTCTTGTTTCGCTTATCGGCTTTCTGATAGTTTTTGTCGTTCTGGGCGTTATAGCTCTGTTTGTTAAAGTTATGGGCGGCATTTTTGACACGATAAACGCCAAGAAAAAGCCCGAACAGGCAGAAGAGACACCCGCCGCAGCAGTTACCGCGGCACCCGCTGCGTTTGCAGGCGTAAAGCTTGAAGGCACAAGCGAAAAGGAAGCCGCCGCAATAATGGCAATTGTCAGCAAGGAATGCGGTATTCCGCTCGAAAAATTACAGTTTAACTCTATAAAGTACATGGGGGATAAAAAATAATGATTTACGAAGTAACACTTAACAACAAGGTTTTTACGGTTGATGTAACCGAAGCTTCGGCGGCAGTTACAAATGTAGGCACAGCCGCTCCCGCTCCCGTTCAGGCGGCTCCCGTTCAGGCGGCGGCTCCCGTTCAGGCAGCTCCGGCACAGGCGGTCGGTGCGGGCGAGCAGGTCAAAAGTCCCATGCCCGGCAACATTCTCGCAGTTAACGTAACACCCGGTGCGGCAGTAAAAGCCGGCGATGTCATGTTCATTCTCGAAGCCATGAAAATGGAAAACGAAATTGTTGCTCCCGTAAGCGGCACGGTAAAACAGGTTCTTGTAGCTAAAGGCTCTGTTGTAAACACAGACGAAGTTCTTGCCGTTATATAAAAGGGAGGACGCGTAATTATGGATCTTATTTTACAGGTATTACAGGGGCTGTGGGAAGACTCCGGTTTTGCATCTCTCACATGGCAGAACGGCGTTATGATTCTTGTATCGTTTGTCTTCCTGTTCCTCGCCATCAAAAAGAAATTCGAGCCTCTGCTTCTTGTGCCCATCGCGTTCGGCATTCTTCTTGCAAATCTTCCGGGTGCGGATATAATGAAGGACGTAACCGGCGGTCTGCTGGGTTCATATAACCAGGAAGCCGTTGAAGGTGCAATGTGGTTTGAATCGGGCATTCTGCGTATACTTTATGTCGGCGTCAAGTCGAGCATATTCCCGTGTCTGATATTCATGGGTGTCGGTGCTATGACAGACTTCGGTCCGATGCTTTCTAACCCCATTTCGCTTATCTTAGGTGCGGCGGCACAGCTCGGCATTTATGTTGCGTTTATTGTCGCTCTTCTTATGGGCAAAATCACACCCGACATGGCATTTACTCCCGCTCAGGCGGCGGCTATTGCCATTATCGGCGGTGCGGACGGCCCCACGGCCATTTATCTTGCGTCAAAGCTTGCTCCGGAGCTTCTTGCCCCCATTGCACTTGCGGCGTATTCTTACATGGCGCTTATTCCCATTATTCAGCCGCCCATCATGAAGCTTCTCACCACTCAGAAAGAGAGAGAAGTAAAGATGGAACAGCTCCGCAAGGTTACAAAGACCGAGAAAATTATATTCCCGATCGTTGTTCTTATTCTTGTTGCGTTCCTTCTGCCCTCAGTCGCTCCCCTGCTCGGCATGCTTATGCTCGGCAACCTGTTTAGGGAGTGCGGCGTTACGGAAAGACTTTCGGATACCGCTCAGAATGCCCTCATGAATATTGTTACAATCATGCTCGGTGTTTGCGTCGGCGCTACGGCAAACGGTGCGGACTTCTTGCAGTGGAGAACAATAGGCATAGTTATTCTGGGACTTATCGCTTTCGCATTCTCAACCGCAGGCGGCGTGCTTATCGGCAAGCTTCTTTATGTAATCACAAAGGGCAAGATAAATCCCCTTATCGGTGCGGCAGGCGTTTCCGCTGTTCCCATGGCGGCACGTGTTGCACAGGTTGAAGGCAGAAAGTACAACCCCACAAACTTCCTTCTTATGCACGCTATGGGTCCCAACGTCGCAGGCGTTATAGGTTCCGCCGTTGCGGCAGGATTCCTGCTTGTTATGTTTAAGTAAAGAGGGAAGCGGGTTGAAAATTAGCAATTAGCAATTAGCAATGAGCAATGTGCGATTAATGCATAATGTAGAATGCATAATGCATAATGTCGGAAGACACTGCGTGTCTTGGATTGTAATAAGCTACGCTGATTGTTAAATTGTTCTGATTTCCCGCCAAAATATAAAAAATCCCATTCGACAAAATCGGGTGGG
>CAZTWO010000164.1:0-4632 GCA_964617965.1 uncultured Ruminococcus sp.
CGAAATACGGCAGACAAAATTGTGAGTTATAAACTATACATTATACATTGTTCATAAAAAACGGAGAGGAACATTATGGCATACGACACTCTTTTTACGCCTATAAAAATAGGCAGCTGTGAAATAAAAAACCGCATTGTTATGGCTCCCATGCTTATGGGTATGGGGCAGTTTGACGGCACACCGACCGAAAAACTGATGAATTATTACGAGGAGCGTGCCAAGGGCGGCACGGGTCTTATCATAACTGAGATTACCCGTGTTGACGACGTGACGGGTGCATCCGCTTTTGCACAGCTCTCAATGAGCCACGACGAAAACATTTACGCCTTCCGTCCGTTTGCGGACAGAATACACAGTCACGGTGCAAAGCTGTTTGTTCAGCTTCACCATCCCGGCAGACAGAACTTAGGGCTTCTTATTGGCACGGTGCCCATGAGCATCGCCCTTGACAGAAAACTTCCCTTCTATTCCGATTTGCTCTATAAAATCGTTCCTGCGGGCAAGGTGCTGTTAAAGCATCACATTGTGCCGCCGGTTGTCGCTCCCTCAAAGTGCGAGAGAAGCTATTTTGCCGATTCCGTCATGCGTCCTCTTACAAACAGAGAGGTTAAAAAACTGCGTGATGAATTTATAGAAGCCGGTGTGCGTGTAAAGCTTGCCGGTGCGGACGGTGTGGAGCTTCACGCTTCGCACGGCTATCTTATTCAGCAGTTCCTGTCCCCGAACACAAACCACAGAAAGGACGAATACGGCGGTTCTCTCGAAAACAGAATGCGTTTTCTTATTGAGATATTGCAGGGCATAAAAGAACGCTGCGGCAGTGACTTCCCCGTTATTGTCCGTCTGACCGTTGACGAGTGCTATTCATACATCGGCAAGCCGAACAAGGGCTACGGTCTCGAAGAAGGTGTTGAAATGGCAAAACGCCTTGAGGCGGCAGGCGCGGACGCAATTGACGTTTCGAGTGCGGCATACGATACATTCAACTACTGGCTTGAGCCGATGTCATATAAATGCGGCTGGCGTGCCTACATGGCGGCGGCTGTCAAAAAGGCGGTCAATATTCCCGTTATCGCCGCAAACCTTATCAGAAGCCCCGAACAGGCCGTTGAACAGATCGAAAACGGCACACAGGATATGGTCTCTCTCGGCCGTCCGCATATAGCCGACCCGCATTGGGCGGAGAAGGTGCAGAGCGGCAACGAAAAGGATGTATCACGCTGCATCTGCTGTCTTTACTGCATTCAGAGCATGCAGGACAATGCCTACACAGGCGGCAGCGGCGGATGCTCCGTCAACCCCTTTGTCGGCAGAGAAAATACCGAGCTTAAAAAGAACGGCGACGGCAGAAAGGTTGTCGTTATCGGTGCGGGTCCCGGCGGACTTATGTGCGCAAGACTGCTTGCCGAGCGTGGATTTAATGTCACTGTTCTCGAAAAAGCATCTGTCCCCGGCGGTCAGCTTCTGCTTGCGGGTGCGGCTCCCGACAAAGATAAAATGCAGTGGTGCATTGACGATATGGTTCACGCCGCAAAGAAAAACGGTGTCGAAATTGTCTGCGGCAAGACTGCGACAAAAGAAAATATTCTTGAATATAACCCCTATGCCGTTGTTTTCGCAACGGGTGCCAACGCCGTAAAACCGAGGTCGATTAAGGGCATAGATTTGCCGAATGTTTACACATCAACCGATATTCTTGACGGCAGCGTAAAGCTCGAAAACAAAAATATCGTTCTTGTAGGCTCCGGCATGACAGGTCTTGAAACCGCCGAGACACTGTGCAAAAACAATATGATTACAATAGTCGAAATGGCGGATACCATCGCTCCCGGCACATGGATGCAGCACGTGAACGACATTAAGCCCAAGCTTGACGACGCCGGCACAAAGTACATCACAGGCAAACGCCTTGTTGAAATCACCGACGGTCATGTTGTCACCGAAGACACGCACACGCACAATGAGAGCATTATAAAAGCCGACTGCGTTGTTCTCGCTATGGGTGTTCGTCCCGAAAATACGCTTTACAACGAGTTTAAGGACGAGTTTTCACGCACATTCATTCTCGGTGACGCTGTAAAGAGTGGACGCATAGCCGATGCCACCGGTGCGGCACTTGATATTGCTCTTGAAATCAACTGAATATATTTGTAATGTTGCACAAATTTGTTGTTAAAAGTCATAAATGTCATTCGTGAAATTTGTCGGAATATAACAGATTTTGCGACGACGGTATTATTTCAGCCGATAACCGTTGACAAATTGTGTTCGAATTGTTAAAATAAATTCGGTAATTTTGAAGAACGGGAGACGACAAAGGTGCATAAAGGGATATATTTGAAGTTTTATCGAAAAAATATATCACGGCCGTACTTTTTAAATTTTTGTTCAACCGAATAACCGTATTTTAATCCGCATGGGAGTTTTATTTGCTTTCGTGCGGTTTTATTTTTGAGAGGAGTTTTATTATGTCACGCACAATTCGCAAAACACTGTCCTGCCTTCTGGCACTGACCTTCCTGCTTGTCATGGCCCTGCCTGCGGCAACCGCCCTGGCTTCTGAACTCACAAAATATGAGGCGAAGGTGCAGGAGGTTATCGCAAGCAACCTTGAACTTATGTCATATATGGAGGATAAGATCGATTACGATGCTCTTGCACAGCCGTATACGGGTGAAGACTATGCCGAGCTTAACGCAAAGGCAGTTGAAATTACCGCATCCTGTACAACGGATTATGACAAGGCTTATGCCATCAACAAATGGGTAGCTGAGAATGTCTACTATGATTTAGACTATTATGTTCACGGAAAAACTTATCACGGCGGATCGGCTATTGATGTTTTTGAAAACGGACTTGCCGTATGTCACGGTTATGCTCTGCTTATGAGAGCCATGTGCCGTGCCGCAGGACTTCCCGCAAGATATGCGAGCGGTGATGCCTACTATGGTGAAGACGGCAAAGGCGGAGGACATGCCTGGGTTGAGGTCCGCATCAACGGTGAATGGAAAATGTGCGACCCAACATGGGATTCAAATAACAGATATGAGTATGGTGAAAAGAAATACTCTGCTTCGAAAGATAAATATTTTCTTCAGACAAATGAACAGTTGTCAGAAGAGCACTACTTGCATTCATATGACGATACAATGACGGTCGGTGACTATACACTGGAAATTACAAATTTGAAAAAAACATTGAGCTATATCGGTACAGCCGAAACACTTGTAATTCCGGAGGATATTATCGCGGTAACTCCCACTGCTTTTGCGGGGAGCAAGACATTAAAAGAAGTTACACTGCCCGAATCGATGACAGTAATTCCGGAAAAATTTTTAGCTGCATGTATTAATCTTAAAACAGTCAATGGAATGGAGCATATAACCGCTATCGGTGATAGTGCTTTTAGCGGTTGTGATGCACTTGAAACAATTTCAATTTCCGACAAAACAGTTTCAATAGGTAAAAAGGCATTTTGTCATTGTGATTCGCTTACAAATATTGTTATTCCCGACAGTGTCGAGAGTCTCGGTGAAGGTGCTTTTTATTGTTGTGATACACTTGCATCGGCACACATCGGAAAGGGCGTTACTGTTATTCCGAAGGATTGCTTCGGCAACTGTTTCAAACTGACGACCGTCACGGGAAACGAGAATGTAAAATCTATTGAGCAATATGGCTTTGGCGGCTGTGTAAAACTTACAAGCATACCTACAACGGACAATCTTGAAAGGTTAGGGCATAATTCAATCGGCAGTTGTTACAGCCTTACGACATTCTATATCGGACCTAAGGTTACGGAAATTCCGAAGTTTTGTTTTTCCGACTGCAAAAGACTTAAAACAATAACCGGTGCCGAGAATGTAACAAATATCTGTTATCAGGCTTTTGCCCGCTGCACTTCACTTAAAGAAATTTCAATCCCCGCACACGTTGACACAATCGGTGAGTCTGCTTTTGCCGATACGACTTCTCTTAAAACCGTTCGTTTTGACGGCACAAAGGAGCAGTGGGAAAAGATTGACATTGGCACGGGCAACGACAGACTGTCCGCGTCCGACGTTACGATAATTTTCTCCGATACACCTCACACTTTCACCGAAACGGTTATTACACCGGCGACATGCTCGGCGGAAGGCTCAAAAAAGCTTGTATGCAACGAATGCGGCTTCACCAAAACAGAAGCAATAGCAAAAACGGAACACACATACACCCTTACCGCCACTAAGGCGGCAACGTGCTCGGCAGTCGGCACAAAAACATATACCTGCTCTGTCTGCTCCGCTACCAAAACAGAGGAAATCGCAAAAACAGCCCACTCGTATAAATACGCTGTGACAAAGGCTGCGACCTGCACCGAAAGCGGAATCGGCACATATACGTGCTCCGTCTGCTCCGACAAAAAGACTGAGACTATACCGGCGACCGGTCACACAGACGCAAACGCCGATAATGTCTGCGACTCCTGCGGCACCGAAATAAACAAGACAGACTCTTCCGGCTCCTGCTCGCACATCTGTCACAAGGGCGGCATATCGGGCTTCTTCTGGAAAATCATAAACCTCTTTAACAAGCTTTTCAAAATCAATCAATTCTGCTCCTGCGGCAAAGCACACTGGTAATCACATA
>CAZTWO010000165.1:0-4568 GCA_964617965.1 uncultured Ruminococcus sp.
AGTCCTTGTATCCAAACAGCTCCGCCACCATCGACAAGAGACTTCCGAACGCCTTTATAGCCGATGCGCCTCTGTCCTCTTTTGCGTTAAGCTCGGCATCAACCGCCTTAGCGTAATAGGAATATAATGAACTGGAGCTTGAGTCACCGCCGACAAGCTTTGTGGCAAAGAACACAGCGCCGTGCAGGAAAAGTTCACCGACTATATGCTCATAATCCATTGTGATTAAGTCACCGCCGATTGCTTTGGCAAACTCAAGATGTCTGTTAAGCAGTCTGTTTGCAGTCGCACACAGAACAAGAATATTGACGATTTCGGGATTTTTCTCAAGATTTACAACTATATAAACCTGATTGTCATCGGCAACATAATATTTTGCGGAGTCGGCTATTCTGTCGGCAATGCCCGATACCTGCTTAGGATCAATAAAGATATATGCGGACAGAATCTCGCTGACAGTTGCAAGGGACGTATCGCCGTCCGCTTCTTCGGCTATTGCCTCAACAAAAGCATCGTCAACCTTTATATCGCTCTCGTCAACGCCCAACGCCTCGGCTACTGCGGTGTCAATGTTTTCTTCGATTCCGGCTTCCTCGTTAGCCTGTTGAACCTCTGCGGCGAACGCAACGGACGCCATAGAAAGCATCATAAGCATAGACAACAAAACTGCTATTATCTTTTTGTGCATATTTAACACTTCTTTCTTGATTTTTAAGGTTAATTTAATCATATCATACATTCACACTTATGTCAACGACCGAAAGCACAAAAAATATCAATATTTTTCGATTTTTTTCAAAAAAGGTATTGCAATTTGCGAAAAAATGATTACAATATAATTAGCACTCAGGGATAAAGAGTGCTAAAACACAAAACCGAATCTTTTCAGGGAGGTTACATATTATGAAACTCAGACCTTTGGGCGACAAAGTCGTCCTCCAGTTCACACAGGCAGAAGAAGTATCAAAGGGCGGTCTTTTCCTTGCCGCATCCGCACAGGAGAAGCCCCAGTACGCTAACGTCATCGCCGTCGGCCCCGGCGGAATGATTGACGGCAAAGAAGTTAAGATGGACGTCAAAGTCGGCGACAAGGTAATTCTCAGCAAATACTCGGGCACAGAAGTCAAGATTGACGGCGAAGAGTATACAATAGTTAAAGTCAGCGACATTCTTGCCGTATGCGAATAATGTTAGGAGGAAATTACAATGGCTAAACAGTTACTTTACGGTGAAGACGCAAGAAAGGCTCTTCAGACAGGTATAGACAAATTAAGCAATACAGTTAAAATCACATTGGGACCCAAGGGCAGAAACGTTGTTCTTGACAAGAAATACGGTGCTCCCCTCATCACAAACGACGGTGTTACAATCGCCAAGGAAATCGAGCTTGAAGATCCCTTTGAGAACATGGGCGCACAGCTCGTTAAAGAAGTTGCCACAAAGACAAACGACATCGCAGGCGACGGCACAACAACCGCAACACTTCTCGCTCAGGCTCTTGTAAGCGAAGGCATGAAGAACGTAGCTGCAGGCGCTAACCCCATGATCGTAAAGAAGGGCATCAAAGAAGCCGTTGACGCCGCTGTTGAGGAGCTTAAGAAGATTTCTCACAAGGTTACAAGCAGCAGCGATATCGCAAGAATCGGCACAATCTCCGCCGCCGATGAGACAGTAGGTTCTCTTATCGCAGAGGCTATGGAGAAGGTTACAAGCGACGGCGTTATCACCGTTGAAGAGTCCAAGACGGCAGAAACAAGCTGTGATGTTGTTGAAGGCATGCAGTTTGACCGCGGCTACATTTCTCCTTACATGGTAACGGATACCGACAAGATGGAAGCCGTTGTTGACGACGCTTACATTCTTATTACAGATAAAAAGATTTCGAATATTCAGGAAATTCTTCCCCTCCTCGAGAAGATTCTTCAGGCCGGCAAGAAGCTTATCATCATTGCCGAGGATGTTGAGGGCGAGGCTCTCGCTACTATCCTTGTCAACAAGCTCAGAGGCACATTTACCTGCATCTGCGTAAAGGCTCCGGGCTTCGGCGACAGACGCAAAGAGATGCTTCAGGATATCGCAACTCTTACAGGCGGTCAGGTTATCACATCCGACCTCGGCTTCGAGCTTAAGGACGCAACCGTTGAGATGCTCGGCAGAGCAAAGCAGGTTAAGGTAACCAAAGAGAACACCACAATCGTTGACGGCGCAGGCGACAAGGAAGCCATCAAGGATCGTATCACTCAGATTAAGAATCAGATAGAGATCACAACCTCCGAGTTCGACAGAGAAAAGCTTCAGGAGAGACTTGCAAAGCTCTCCGGCGGTGTTGCGGTTATCCATGTAGGTGCCGCTACCGAAGTTGAAATGAAAGAAAAGAAGCTCCGCATTGAGGACGCTCTCGCAGCCACAAAGGCGGCTGTTGAAGAAGGCTATGTAGCCGGCGGCGGTATTGCTCTTCTTAACGTAATGCCCGCAGTTAAGGCTCTGCTTGACAAGGCAGAGAACGCCGACGAAGCAACCGGCATCAAGATTGTTCTTAAGGCTATGGAAGCTCCCATCCGTCAGATTGCTCAGAATGCAGGTCTTGAAGGCTCCGTTATCATCGACGCCATCAACCGTTCCGGCAAGCTCGGCTACGGCTACAACTTCGCAACAGAAGAGTATGTCGATATGTTCGAGACAGGTATTCTTGACCCGACAAAGGTTACACGTTCCGCACTTCAGAACGCTTCGTCCGTTGCGGCTATGGTTCTCACAACCGAAAGCCTCGTAACAGACAAGCCCGATCCCCAGGCAGACGCCGCAGCAGCAGCCGCAATGGCAGGTGCAGGCGCACAGGGCGGAATGTACTAATAAATACAGGTTACGGTAAACCGACATAAAAAGCTCCCCGGTCATCGATAGGTGATCGAGGAGCTTTTTTTACAATTAAGAATTAAGAATTAAGAATTAAGAATGGAGGAAAACGCTGAAGCGTTTTGGATTATATAGCTTCGCACTTACCAAGTTGATTTTTATATAGAAATTTTATCGTTACAAACTCCACTCTCCACTCTCCACACTCCACTCTCCACTCTCCACACTCCACTCTTGGAAAAGCTTTTGTGTTAAGTTTATCCGCTTCTTTCTCTTACTCCCCGACCGAGCGAAAATGCATTGCATTGTGTTGATTTTTGTCGGCGAAGCGTGTATAATACAGCTACATATAATTAAAAGAGGTTTTTTATAATGAAATTAGGTATAGTAGGTCTTCCGAATGTCGGCAAGAGCACGCTTTTCAACGCACTTACAAACGCAGGCGCACAGGCGGCGAATTATCCGTTCTGCACAATCGAGCCGAACGTGGGTGTTGTTCCCGTTCCCGATAAGCGTCTTGATGCACTGGCAAAAATGTACAATCCCAAGAAAATCACTCCCGCGACAATAGAGTTCGTTGACATTGCGGGTCTTGTAAAGGGCGCTTCAAAGGGCGAGGGTCTCGGCAACAAGTTTCTGTCAAACATAAGAGAGACGGATGCAATTGTTCATGTTGTCCGCTGCTTTGACAATGACGATATAACACACGTTGACGGCTCGGTTGACCCCGCAAGAGATATTGAGACCATTAACATTGAGCTTATTCTGTCGGATGTAGAGGTGCTTCAGCGTCGTATCGACCGTGACACAAAGGCAATGAAGGGCGACAAGAGCCTTGCTCCCGATGTTGAGTTTTTCAACCGTGTAAGAGCGGAGCTTGACAACGGCGTATCGGCAAGAGCCGTCGAGATGACAGACGAAGAGCGGACACTTCTGTCGAGCGTGGCGCTGCTGTCTTCCAAGCCCGTCATATATGCGTGCAACATGAGCGAAGATGACTTCACCGGCAATATCGAAGACAACAAATATTATATGGCGGTAAAGAAAATCGCCGATGCCGAGGGCAGTGAGGTGCTTCCCATCTGTGCGGAGCTTGAAGCGCAGATTGCCGAGCTTCCCGCGGACGAAAAGGCAGACTTTTTGCAGGAAATGGGCATAGGGCAGGCAGGTCTTGACACGCTTATTCAGAAGAGCTATGACCTTCTGGGACTTATGAGCTACCTTACCGCAGGCGAACCCGAAGTCAGAGCATGGACAATCAAGAAGGGCACAAAAGCACCGCAGGCGGCAGGCAAAATCCACTCCGACTTTGAAAGAGGCTTCATCCGTGCCGAGGTTATTTCATTTGACGAGCTTATGGCGAACGGTTCAATGACAGCCGCAAAAGAAAAGGGCCTTGTCAGAAGCGAGGGCAAGGAGTATGTTATGCAGGATGGAGATATAGTGCTGTTCAGGTTTAATGTCTGAAATAAAATCAACAATTAGCGACAATCGACGTCAGTGAGCAAGGAGCAAGGAGCAAGGAGCAGTGGCTATATAATGCATAATGCATAATGTAGAATGCAGAATGTCGGAAGTCCTGCGGACTTGGATTATATAGCTTCGCGGACATTGAACTTGCATGTAAAAAACAATTTTTGCTTTTGCGGAGCTTATAAATCAAAACGCATAGCGTTTTCCGAAATTATGCATTATGCATTCTTAATTATGCA
>CAZTWO010000166.1:0-4559 GCA_964617965.1 uncultured Ruminococcus sp.
ACACCGTGGGCGGTTATTACTCTGTCACGTGTCACGTCAAAATAGTTTGAATAAACTGAAATATTTTTATGTATCGGTGTCGTCACCTTGCCGCCGAGCGTAATGGGCTCAACGAGAATTGCGGAGCAGTCGATATAACTCGGCAGATTGTTGGGTGTGACGATAAATTTGTTATTGTAAATCTCCATATCACGCACGGGGCCGCTCTCGTACCAGTCGTTTGCATCGTTGCTGACAAAAATATTCGCCATTGCAACGTTGGTAAATTCATTGTCATGAATGCGAACCTTGCCGCCGACGGTGACAAGAATGCCTCTTGTGGGGATGGCATTAAAGCGGCAGTCCGATATTTCGACATTCGGATTGCACGTTGCGTTCTCCGCCACAATGTTGTACTGATTTTTGTACATACTGTCTATATCCGCAGGCAGTTTTTCGTTAAATGTAACGGTTGCGGTCTTGCTTTCTATGTCATCAACGGCATTAGCAACGGTATAAACGCCGTCATGCTCGGCAAGATTATTTCTGTAATAGAACTTTACTTTGTCGCCCGTGTTAAAAGCTCTGTAACCGCCCTGCTGACGGTGAACAAACTCAAAAACGGCTGTGTTGTCGTCCTTTTTCTCCTTAAAGCGAAGGAAGGACGAATGCACGTTAATGGGGTCATCGTGCGTGTGCTCAAAATAGCAGTTGTGTATTTTTACGTCGCCCCTGCATGAGCAAATGTGAATTGAATCCGCAAAGCTTGAAACAATATGCTCGCTGTCCGCACGGAATGTAATATTCTCAAACGAAACATTTTCGCAGATCTGCGACAGCCAGCCGAAGCCCGAAAGATAATTCACCGTGATATTTTCGGCGGACACGTTTTTGCAGTTGTTGACAAACAGTCCGCAGGTGTTCCGATTGTGGTTGGAGCTTATCGTCAGATTGTCACCCTCATTAAATTTGCGTTTAATAAAATAAGTAACCTCCGCCGTAGTGTCCGACAGTTTTTTTATGCTTTTGATAAGGTGAAAAGCACCTTCCTTATGCGATGTTCTGTATACGGCATCGCCGTTGTGGCACACGCCGCAGTCACTGTTTTCATCGTTGTTGTAACGCCAGTAATATTCCTTTGTAAACGGACTCTGCTCATAGAAAGTAAAGCACTTGCCGTCCGTCTCCCACTGAGTCGACGTGGGAAATTCAAATACGACCCTGTGCCCGGTCATGCTCTTTATGCGCATTTCTATGTTGTTAGGGGAAGCGTATTTCACGGTAAATCCGCCCATTCTGACATTCACGCAATCAAGAAACGCCATAGAGCAAATGTCGCCGTGAATGACAAAAACCGCACCGTTGCCCTTAAGCTCGATATTTTCAAGCTTTTCAAACAGCATGCCGAAGCGTTTTTCGGGGAATCTGAACGAATCCGTGTTTGTCATGTGAATTACTCTTGACAGACAATCCTCTTTGTAAAAATGATATTCCTTTGCGGAGAACACAAATGTGTCGCCGTTCTTCGCGTCCTTTATCGCATTCTGCATCGGCACGGTAAAATTTGAAGCCGAACCGTATTTATCTACAAGTATTTCCATAATAAATATCCTTCCGTTTGATTTATATTATAATAGCAGACCGAGCACATTGTTGCAAGGAGCAATATTCCGTTTTTAAGCGGAAACAGTGTTCGTGCTGTCCGATTTAAGGGACAGGAAATGCAATATTATTGTTGATTTTTGTCCGAAAAAGTTGTAGAATAGAAGAAGAATATAACTTATACGGAGGCAGACGCTATGGCGAAAATAACTCTTGACTGCAAATACTGCGGTGCGCCGCTTGTCATACAGAGCGGTGAGACACTTGTAAAATGCGAATATTGCGGTATGACAACCGTTATTGAAGCTCCCGAAGGCGTGGGGTCTCTTGTCGAGTATGCCTTTATGATACTTGAAAACGGACGTTTTAAGGACGCAAGCAGGGAGTTCGAAAACGTTCTGAGACGTGCGCCAAAAAATTCCGATGCTCATCTCGGCAAGCTTATGGCGGAATTTCAGATAAAGACAAAGGACGAGATGAAAACCTGCGTCCGCAGATTCTGTGACAGTGAGAACTACAAAAATCTGATGAAATACGGCTCACCCGAATGGGTTAACATTGTCAGAAGCAACAATATAGCCGCACTGAGGCAGGAGCGTGACGGCTATATCAGAGAACTGAATGAAATGAAACAATATAATCAGATGGTCGAAAACAACCTGAAACGCAATATCGATGACGCATTAAGAACACTTAAAAACATAAAAATTACCATTTGCGTATGTGCCGCTTCCGCCGGTTTCGGATTTTTGTTTTCCCTTATATCATCTTTCGGGAACAGTGAAACATCACTTATTTTAGGTTTTCTCGGTTTTTATGTTTCTGTTATTTTTGTTATAATTGCAGTTTGTATCGGATGTTTAACTAATAAGAATAACGGTAAAAATTCAACAACCAACAGTCCTTTTAAGAACAATCAAAGCAACAAAACTCTTACATACCCTTTGGTAAAGGAAAGAATCAAAGATGCTGAAATAAAACTGCAATACACCTGCACCGGCAACCGAACCAGAGAAAATGAAAAGCAGAACAAAATCAACGCCCTTCAGGCAATAATTGATGACGAAGAGAAAAAACTGCAGTGAAGTTAGCAAGGAGCAAGGAGCAAGGAGCAAGGAGACTTTAGCCCCATGCAAAACAAAATTAAAAATTCTTTTGCACTTTACTGCTTTATATAAGCAATTTATTAAAGGTTAAAGAACTAAAAAACTCACCGAGGACAATCTGCTGACGGTCCTCGGTGATATTTTTCTGATTATTGAGCTATGCATTTGTAAAGCTGCTCCGCACTCCCTTATTAAAAACGGTGCGAAGTCTTATAATCCAAGTCCGCAGGACTTCCGAAATTACGCATTCCGCATTCCGCATTACGCATTCCGCATTGAACAGTCACTGCTCCTTGCTCCTTGCTCCTTGCTCACTTACTTGTGGTAGAGCTTCTTCGTCTGCGTCATCGGCTCATTTGTCATATCAACACCGAGCTTTTTGAATGTCTGCGAGTCAACGGAAGAGAGAATTACGGATGAATGCGCCTGAAGTCCTCTTACCTTGGGCAACTGTTCGAGCGCACACTTTGCGACGGGGCTTGTTGCGGCACAGATCGAGAGCGCTATAAGCACCTCGTCAACATGAAGTCTGGGGTTGTGATTGCCCATATTTTCGGTTTTGAGCTTCTGAATAGGCTCAATAACAGACGGGGACAGAATGGGCATATCATCGGGAATACCGCCGAGCTTTTTAAGAACATTTATAAGCATAGCGGACGCCGCACCGAGCAGAGGAGACGTTTTGCCTGTGATAACTTCACCGTTATCAAGCTCCATAGCCGCCGCAGGAGCACCCGTAAGCTGCGCCTTGTCAAGAGCCGCTTTTACACATTTGCGGTCGTCAACGGTAATTCCGAGCTGATTCATGAGAAGTTCAATTCTGTGTGCGACAGCCTGTTCACCGAGTCCCTGACGGGCAAGGCACGCACTCTCATAATAACGGCGTATAACCTCGGCCTTTGCCGCTTCCGAGACTGCCTCATCATCGAAAATGCATTTGCCTGCCATGTTAACGCCCATATCCGTCGGGGATTTATAGACGGATGAACCCGAAATTTTTGTGAGCATGGCGTTCAGCACCGGGAAAATCTCGACATCACGGTTATAGTTTACCGTTGTCTCGCCATATGCTTCAAGGTGGAAGGGGTCAATCATATTTACATCGTTAAGATCCGCCGTTGCCGCTTCATAAGCGACGTTAACGGGATGCTTAAGAGGCAGATTCCATATCGGGAAGGTTTCAAACTTTGCGTAGCCCGCCTTGTTGCCGTGCTTGTACTCATGATAGAGCTGAGACAGACACACAGCCATTTTGCCGCTTCCGGGGCCGGGGGCCGTTACAACCACAAGCGAACGGGTGGTTTCTATGAAGTCGTTTTTGCCGTAGCCTTCATCGCTTACGATAAGGGGTATATTTGTGGGATACTCGGGGATTATATAGTGGCGATAGACCTTCATGCCGAGCTTTTCAAGACGTTTCTGGAACTGAATTGCGGTGTGCTGTTCTCTGAAATGAGTTATGCAGACACTGCCGACATACAGTCCGAAATCTCTGAATGCGTCGATAAGACGAAGGCAGTCCAAATCATATGTGATGCCGAGGTCGCCTCTGCGCTTGCTCTTTTCGATGTCGTCTGCACTTATGACAATAACAACTTCAGCTTCGTCCTTAAGCTCATAGAGCATTCTTATTTTGCTGTCGGGACAAAAGCCGGGCAGAACACGTGACGCATGATAATCGTCAAACAGCTTGCCGCCGAACTCAAGATAGAGCTTGCCGCCGAACTGCGCTATTCTGTCTTTGATGCACTTTGACTGCAGTGCGAGATATTTGTCGTTGTCGAAACCTTTTTTTACCATAATTTTACCCCTTATAAATCAAACTGAAAACAATTATACTCCCATAACGGCGTGTTGTCCACACAAAAATTG
>CAZTWO010000167.1:0-4541 GCA_964617965.1 uncultured Ruminococcus sp.
CACATTTATATACATTATCCATGTGATTTGTCTTTATTTTTTTGTTTTGCAATTTTACACCGGCAAGAAAAGAAATAACCCCGAAACTCTGCAGGGCTGCGGAATTTCGGGGATTGTTTTTTGTCAGATTATCTTACGGCAAGATTCTAAACTATATTCTGAATCTGCCCTCACCCGCCGTTAAGCTCCAGCCATTCGGTTTCGAGGTCGTCTTTCTGCGAGGTGATTTCGTTTAACTCATTGGTAAGCTCGGTGATTTTCTCGTAATCGGCGGCGACTTCGGGCAAAAGCAGGGTGCTGTTTATGTCGTCGGCTCTTTTTTCAAGCTCGGCAATTTCCTGCTCAAGCTTTTTTATGCGGGTCGCTTTTTTGCGTTCTTCACGCTCACGCTCTTTGCGAAGGACGTATTCATTAGGCTTTTTCTCCGCTTTCTGTGAAGACGCGGACACTGTCGGCGTGTTTTTCATAAACGCTACATAGTCGTCATAATTGCCGTCGAGGGTGTCGATTCTGCTCGCGTTGAAGCTGAGTATGCGTGTTGCAAGGCGGTTAACAAAATAGCGGTCATGCGATACGCAAAGAAGAGTGCCTTCAAAGTCGGACAGTGCCTCCTCAAGCACCTCACGGGAGGCGGCATCAAGATGGTTTGTCGGCTCATCCAGTATAAGAAAGTTCGGCTTTTTAAGAATGAGAATCAGCAGTGCAACTCTGGCACGTTCGCCGCCGGAGAGGTCACACATCCGCTTTTCTATCTCGTCATTTCTGAACATAAACGCACCGAGATAGCCCCGGATTTCGGGAATTGACAGCCCAGGGAAGCGGTCATATATTTCATAAAGCACGGTTTTGTCGGACATAAGCTCACGCTGTGTCTGCTCAAAATAGCCGATTTTTACACCTACGCCGAAGCGAAAAAGTCCACTGTCGGGCACGGTTTTACGCATCAGAACAGATAAAAGCGTAGACTTGCCGCAGCCGTTCGGTCCGATAAGAAATACTCTTTCGCCGCGTGTCATTCTGAAATTCACATTCTCGAAAAGTGTCTTTTCGCCGTACGATTTTGTCAGATTTTCGACAAAAAGAACATCGTCGCCGCTTCGTGTGACATCGGTAAAACGCAGTTTATAAGTCCCCTCTTTCGGCGGCAGTTCGGGGAGAGAGGCCCGTATTCTTTCAATCTGTTTCTCTTTTGAGGCGATTGTAATATAGTTTCGCTCCATCGAAAAGGTCTTCTGCTTTTCTATCATCTTTTCGATACGCTTTATTTCAAGCATGCCCTTTTCGTACTCACGGCGGTCACTTTCAAGACGCAGAGCCTTGTTTTTCATATATTCCGTATACGCACCCTTGCCGGCAATAAGCTTGCCGACGGTAATTTCGAGCGTGCGTGTCGTCACTCGGTCAAGAAAATATCGGTCATGCGATATGACAATCAGACTGCCATTATATTTAGAGAGGAAATCTTCAAGCCACTCAACACTCACGGTGTCAAGATGGTTTGTCGGCTCGTCAAGAAGCATCAGATCGGGTTCGCTTAAAAGCAGCTTGCCGAGACTCAGCTTAGTCCGCTGACCGCCCGAGAGCGATGACACAGGCAGAGTTTCATCCTCCGCAGTAAACCCGAGTCCCAACAAACACGAATGTGCGCGGGCACGAAAAGTAAGCCCTCCCCTTGACTGGAAAAGCTCGGTTAACTCACTCTGTTTTTCGATATATTCCGGGACAGCACCGTTTGTCGATTCCACCTTTTTGTGGACTTCCTCAAGCTCAAGTTCGAGAGCTTCAAGCGACGAAAAAACGGTCAGCATTTCTTCGTAGACGCTTTTGTCGCTCGTTGCACAGGCATGCTGTTCGACACAGCCGATTACCGTATTCGATGCACGGACAACAGCGCCGTCGGAGGGCTCAATATTCCCTATTATCGTATTGAAAAGTGTTGTTTTGCCGCATCCGTTGGAGCCGATAAGCCCAATGCGGTCGCCCTTTGCCACATCAAAGGACACATTTCGCAGAACATCACGCTCACCGAATGACACGGTAAGGTTCTGCACGCTTAAAAGAGCCATTGTCTAACCTCTCAGGTTCTGGTTTCAAGTGCGGTAAAGCTGCCGCTTAAAGTATATTCGCCAAAGGATGCGGGAATAAATACACTCGCTCCCTTTTTGAGTTCAATTTTATTTTTGCCGTCGGAGATACTACCCTGCCCGTCAAGCACAAGAATAGAAACAAATGATTTTTCGTCCGCACTATCCGCAAATGTGCCGTTAACGCTAAGCTTGGTCATTGAGAAAAATCTGCAGTGAGTGAGAGCCTGTTTTGTCGCTCCGTCAAGCTTGATTATGTCACCCTCAGGAGAAAAATCCGCATCGATATGATTAAGTGTCACAACGTCGCAAGCCTTTTTGACATGAAGCTCACGCTTGTTTCCGTTTTTGTCACGGCGTTCATAGTCAAACACACGGTATGTGGTGTTGGAGCTCTGTTGAACCTCGGCGAGCAGAATGCCGGCACCGATAGCGTGAAGCATACCGGACGGAATAAACACGACATCGCCGGGCTTTACCTTTACACGGTTGCAGTTATCAAGAAGCGTGCCGTTTTCGATGCTCTCGGCAAACGCCTCACGGGTCATATCTTTGTTAAGGCCGTAGATAAGCTCGGCACCATCCTCGGCTTCAAGAACAAACCATGCCTCGGTTTTGCCGTTCTCGTTCTCGACACGGCGGGCGTACTCATCACCGGGGTGCACCTGGACACTCAGCTTGTCGCAGGCATCAATAATTTTAATAAGCACCGGGAAGCCGTTAATTTCGACATTGTTTGTGCCGAGAACCTGCCTGCCCTCGATTTCGATAATTTCGGCAAGTGTTTTGCCGTCATATTTTCCGCCGACAGCATAGGACGGACCGTCTTTGTGGCATGACAGGAGCCACGCCTCGGCGGCATTGTCCTTATTGGTCTGCATGCCGAAGTTATCGATAAGCTTTCTGCCGCCCCAGAGGGTTTCTTTTATTGTGGGACGTAAAAGGGTTATATTCATGGTGTTACCTCTCTTTACATATCAACTGTTTTCAAAATGAAAGTCAAATTAAAGTATTGCGACAAAGTGAGCAGGGAGCAAGGAGCAAGGAGCAAGGAAGGAAAACGCTGAAGCGTTTTGGATTATAAAGCTCCGCCTTTTGCGGGACAACTCCACACTCCAAACTCCACTCTCATCAATTCACTTGAAATATGTGACAGAAAAAAATGGGCATTTAATGTAGAATGTAGAATGCATTGAAAAATAAACTGCTCCTTGCTCCTTGCTAACTTCCCCTATGGCTTAATTATTTTATCAAATTTCAGCCCAATAGTCAATGTCACTGCAGCAAAAAACGCCCGCAAGGGCTTTTGACCGATGCGGACGCAATTTTATGAGTTATTCAACAAAAATTATTCGTTGATAGCGATAACAACGCCTGAACCAACTGTTCTGCCGCCCTCACGGATAGCAAAACGAAGACCCTTTTCGATAGCGATGGGCTTAAGAAGCTCAACATCCATATCTACGTTGTCGCCGGGCATGCACATCTCTGTGCCTTCGGGAAGGGAGATAACGCCTGTAACGTCTGTGGTTCTGAAATAGAACTGAGGACGATAGTTGTTGAAGAAGGGAGTATGACGGCCGCCTTCATCCTTTGTAAGGACGTAAACCTGACCCTTGAACTTTGTGTGAGGATGAATTGTGCCGGGCTTTGCGAGAACCTGACCTCTTTCGATCTCGTTTCTCTGAACGCCACGAAGAAGGCAACCGATGTTGTCGCCTGCCTCTGCATAGTCGAGGATCTTTCTGAACATCTCGATACCTGTGCAGACAACAGTTCTCTTCTCTTCTACAAGACCGACGATCTCAACGGATTCGTTTGTCTTGAGCTGACCTCTCTCAACTCTGCCGGTAGCAACAGTACCACGACCGGTGATCGTGAATACGTCTTCAACAGGCATAAGGAAGGGCTGGTCGGCCTTTCTGTCGGGAGTGGGGATATAAGTATCAACAGCTTCCATGAGTTCCCAGATGCAAGCAAGCTCGGGAGCGTTTACATCGTCGCCGCTGTACTCAAGAGCCTTAAGAGCGGAGCCCTTGATGATGGGTGTATCATCACCGGGGAATTCATACTCGTTAAGAGTCTCACGGATTTCCATTTCAACGAGTTCGATGAGCTCGGGATCGTCAACCTGATCGCACTTGTTCATGAAAACGATGATGTAAGGAACGCCAACCTGACGGGCAAGAAGAAGGTGCTCTTTTGTCTGAGCCATGGGGCCGTCGGTAGCAGCGATAACAAGGATAGCACCGTCCATCTGAGCAGCGCCGGTGATCATGTTCTTGATGTAGTCGGCGTGGCCGGGGCAGTCAACGTGAGCATAGTGACGAGTCTCTGTCTCATACTCAACGTGAGCGGTGTTGATCGTGATACCACGAGCTCTCTCTTCGGGAGCCTTATCAATGTTAGCGTAATCAACGAAGTCAGCCTCGCCCTTCATAGCGAGAGTCTTTGTGA
>CAZTWO010000168.1:0-4487 GCA_964617965.1 uncultured Ruminococcus sp.
TTGAGGAAAACGCCGAGGCGTTTTGGATTATAAAGCTTCGCGGGAGATAAGTCTTATCGTGAAAATCGGTTTTAAATTTTGCGAAGCCATATAAATCCAAGACACGCAGTGTCTTCCGACATTCTTAATTATGCATTCTACATTCTACATTTGAAAAGCCTTGCTCCTTGCTTATTTGAAATACATATAGACTTGGCACTTGATCATCCCGTTATACAGCTTTCTTCTCTTATCGGCTTTTCTTCCGAACAGCTTTTCGAAGTCCTCGTCCGCTGTGATTATTTCATAGCTTCTGCCGTGCATGCGAACAAAGCGTTCGCCGAGTGTTTTGTATATTTTATGCGCCGCCTCGGCATCGAGCAGTCTTTCACCGTACGGAGGATTGCATATGACAGTCGCTTTTTCGGTCACGGGCTCAAAGTCTTTTACGTCGGCTTTTTTGAATGTAACATATTTTTCGACACCGGCTCTTCTGGCATTCTCCTCGGCGATTTTAAGTGCCTCGGGGTCAATGTCCGAGCCGTAAGCGTGAAACTCTATATCATGGCGTTCGAGTGCCTTGGCATCCGCGCGTTCCTTTTTCCAGACGGCCGGCGGGCACTGGCTCCACATTTCCGCAGTAAAGCGTCTGTTGATTCCGGGGGCAATGTTAAGCGCCATAAGTGCTCCCTCGATTATAATCGTCCCAGAACCGCACATGGGGTCATAGAGTGTATGATAGTGCCTTAAGTGCGCGAGTGAGCACAGTGCCGCTGCGAGTGTCTCTTTAAGCGGTGCGGCATTGGCGGCAGGGCGGTAGCCCCTCTTGTGAAGACCTCTGCCCGATGTGTCGATAAACAGCGATACTTCATTTTTCATTATCGAGAACTGAATCTGATACATACTGCCCGACTCTTCAAACCACGGCAGATGATATACGGTCTTTAGTCTCTCCACAACCGCTTTTTTGATGATTGCCTGACAGTCACTCACGCTGAACAGGTCGGAGTTGAGCGAATAGCCCTTGACGGGGAACTGATCCGCCTTGCCTATCCATTTTTCCCACGGCAGAGCCTTTGTTCCCTGAAACAGATCCTCAAAAGAATGTGCTTCAAATGACCCGAGCATGACAAGTATTCTCTCGGCATAGCGGGAACGGATATTCGCCCTCGCTAAAGTGTATTCATCGCCCGAAAAAAGCACTCTGCCGTTTTCGGCACGCACATTTTCGGCGTTCATTTCCCTTAATTCATCGGCTATAAGTCCCTCAAGCCCCAAAAGACACGGGACACAGAAATTCATTTGCATAGTATTCTCCTTGAAATTTGCATTATTATCATTTTATCATATAAAAGGACGGCTGTAAACAACGGGTTTTTCAAAATTGTCGTGCAAAAAGTTGAGTTGCTGTTTCGTTCGATAATGTTCTGTATTTTCAGTACAGAAAAATAAAATGTAAAATTTAGTAAAATACTCTTGCAAGAAAAAACAAAAAATATCTTTTAACTGTGCTTCTCTCTTTTTTACCTCATGTTTTCAGTTCTTATCCTGATACTCCGACCTTGATTACCGTAATATACTGGATAACATTGCTTGCTTCAATCTTTTTTACGGCTGCCGTAATTTATGTAACCGTAAAATCGCTTAAAACCGATAAACCGGCATAACTTTTAATGTAAATAATTTAAAGCGTAGGAGGATTATTCCCATAGTAATCCTTTTACGCTTTTTTAATAAATATGCGTTATGTCATACAAAAATATTATTTTATCTTGATTAAATTACAGCAGTTTGCTAAAATAGTGTTTGTGTATACCCGAAAAAGAAGGAGCTGCGAAAAATGCTGCAAAAAGTAAAGGACCTTGTGTCCGACGCACTTGTTTACTGGAGAAAACCGCCCAAAGGCAGATATGTAAATTACAGAGGCGTGTTCGCTTATTCCGTCGGCGGAATAGGCTTCTATTGCATAATGTATATCTATATGGCGATAAGCGTATCGTCATCAAACGTCATTATGTCAAACGCCACCGGTCTGGGGCCCGAAGAGCTGCTCGCGATGCAGTATGTTACATTCGTCATAAATCTGTTCTTCACCGGCATTCGTGCCAAAATGATAGACAGCTGCCGCAGTGCGAAGGGCAAATACCGTCCGTATATTCTCAAAATGGGCATACCTACCGCAGTTATTTCATGTGCGATGGTGTGGTGTCCGTACACATGGTTTAATTCAATGGCTGTCCGCTGGATGCTGGCATTTGTATTAAATCTCGCACTTCAGTTTTTCTATAACTTCATGTATGAAGCGTACGAAAATCTTGTTCTTGTCATGTCGCCGAATTCTCAGGAGCGTGCGGATATTTCATCCGTCAAGTCAATCGTCTATTCAATCGCTCCGACAATTCTCAATCCCTTAATTCCGCTTATGGTCAAGTGGATGCACACCGACGATATGTACGATGTACGCATTTATCGTGTGCTCTATCCGCCGACGGCAATAGTAGGCATACTTCTGTCTATACTTATATATGTATATGTTGAAGAAAATATCGTTCAGGCAAAAACACACGTTGTCGAAATTCATTTTATCGATGCATTAAGAGCGGTCGCCAAGAACAAATATTTCTGGATAATCTCGTTAGCAGGGTGGATAGGCTTCCTCGAAAGCACTCAGACCTATATTTTAGGCTGGCTTTACAACTACGGCAAAATGTGCACCGATGCACAGTATGCGCTTATTACTCTGATTTACGGCAACGCCTCTTTATGGGGTATGATAGCCGCACCTCTTGCGATAAGAAAATGGGGCAAAAAGAAGGTGCTTATATATACAAACCTGCTCAATATCGGTTTCATAGCGCTTATGTATCCGTCCATCAAGGTTGCGCATTCGATATGGCTTGTGCTTGTGTGCCTGTATGTAAACGCCCTTGTAAACTCGTTCTCAATGATTCTGTCGCCCGCCGTAAGTGCCGATATCCGTGACTATCAGCACTATATTTCCGGTGAACGCATTGACGGAATGTTCTCCGCTGTCGGCATAATCGGTTCGCTTATCGGTCTTGCCACAGGCACGGTGCTTCCGGCGATTTTCGACAGCTACGGCATAAATTCGAATAACGGCTACGAAAACGCCTATGATATTCTGAAATATAACCCCGATGTTCTGTACAGTCTTATATATCTGCTTATTCTGCTCTCCGTTATCGGTGCGGCGCTGAATGTTATTCCGTACTTTTTCTATGACCTTACGGAATTAAAGCAGAAGGGTATGGTTCGCATACTCAAAATCCGCGCACTGTTTGAGGACTACGGCAACGGCGTTTCAAGAGACAAGGATCTTGTTGAGGCGGTCGATCTTGTCCGTTCGTCAAGACAGAATGCGGCGGCAGAGCCTTATATTCTGTCAAAGGACGAAATAAAGAAAGCGAAAGCGACAAAGGACAAAGAGAAAATCAGGGCGGCTAAAAAGGAATACCGCCGTCAGAAGGATTTTAACGAAGAAATTGAAATATCAAAGCTTGCGGTCGCCGAGCTTAACAAATTCAGTGATCCCGTTGTCGCCGCCAAGCTCGAAAGAGCAAAGCAGACGGTGAATGCCGGAAAAGAGAGCGTGTTTACCGTATCCGACACCATTCTTGCGGACGCAAAAGCCATGCCGCATACGACCGAAGAGGAAAAGCGTATCCGCCGTGACCGGATAGAAGAAGCACGTGTAATGCTCAGGGGTAAAAAGACGGCGCAAAAGATTTACCCCGACGGCAAAATTCCCGAATTTGATATTTCTGCTTTTAAGACACTGTTTGACGAGTCCGATTCGCTTGATGAAAAACTGCGTCTGGCACATCTTGAAAAGAGTGTCGCACGCCACGGAAACGACACCGAAAAAACGGAGAAGATCAAGTCGGATATAAAGGCACTCAACGCCAAAAAGAAAGAAAATGAAAACGGCCTCAAAGCCGTAACAAAGGATTATACATTTTACAGCCGTGCCGTCAAGGCGTACACCGATGCCGAAAAGCTTGTAGCACAGGAGAAAAACTATGACCGTTTCGCCGAGATAGAAGCACTCTATGACGACGCAAAGGCACGAAGCGAAGCCAAAGCCGCCGAAGAAGCCGCAGCAGAAGCAAAGCTCGAAGCGGAGAGAAAGGCGGAAAAGGCGGCACTGAAAGAGGCTAAGAAAAATAAGAAGAATATGAAAAAGTAAGTTGGCGGAGCGACCGCAGGGAGCGGAGCGCATGGCGAGCCGCAGGCGAGCGAAGCACGAGCGACCGCAGGGAGCGAGGGCACGGCCGCGACGAACGAGCGTAAGCGAGAGAGGAGCGGCAGGCCGCCTCGGATAGCGAGGCGGCACACCATGCCGTAAGAAGCGTAAGCGTATTACGGCAAAGGCTGACGGTAACAAATCCGCTGACCTTTTCGATACCGCAAAAAGTTGGTAGTGCAGTATTTTCGTCGTGAGTGCGTTTACAAACGAACAGAAAATACAAACGAGACTTTTTGCGGAG
>CAZTWO010000169.1:0-4462 GCA_964617965.1 uncultured Ruminococcus sp.
AGACAAAAATCATCCGGTGAATGATTTTTGGCGTAGCGACTAATGAGGACCGGCGACAGCGGTCCGACAAACCGAAAATTTAAGCAAGGGAGCGGGCGGATGTCACGTGCCCCGCACGGGACGGAGCTTAGCGGACTTTGCGGCGACGCGGTTTCCAGCTGTGAGGACCGCCGTTGATTATCGGGTTTCGAAGACAAAAATCGGGGGCCGGACGGACATCGACATTCTTATTTCCCGCACTATAATAAGTTATCTGCGCACCGCAATATCTGCACCGGAACAAAATGCCGCCGCCGTTTGACGAGCCTTTTGACCTTGATTTTCTGTCGAATAAACCCATACTGTTCACCACATTTCACTTATTTTGAATAATATTCTTGATTTTCTGGACTATTGTAAAAATGATGCCGAGTACGATTAATACCGCAATTGCGACTATACCTATTTTGGCGAGTATTGTCAGCAGATGCATGCCTGTTTTAAGCCCTAAGCCTAAGAGCAAGACGACGCCTGCCGAAATAACACCTGCAAGCAGCGATTTTGAAAAAGCTCTTTTCTTGCAGATAATGAAAACAACAACTCCGACTATAACAGAAGCAATTACCAAAAATTTCATTTAATCACCTGTTCCACTGTAATATTCATTCATTCGCTTAATTTCATCTTTCATGCTTTCGACGAATTCATCGGGAGCAATGACCTTTACCCACGAGCCCTGACTTAAAAGCCACATCTTGATTCCGTCGCCGTATGTTTCGGCCTCAATAAGATATCTGTTCGCATCCGTTTGTTCGATTATCTTAGCCGTCGGGAGCTTATCGAGCACCGCCTGAACCGAAGGGCCGCTGAACTCAAATCGAACAACTCTGAGCTTTCCGGGCCACATAAACAGACTTCTTTTTCTGAGGAGCCCTTCATCGAATTTTGTCGTTTCAAAATCATACTGTTCACGGTGAACCGTTATCTTTTTAATGCGGTCGATTCTGAAGTAGTACGGCTTATCGTTTTCTTCTTCACCTTCGTCAAGAAACGCTATCAGATAAAAATAGTAATCCGTAAACATAACGGTTGCGGGACGAAGTCTGTGAGTGACAACCTTTCTGTCCATTCTGTAATATTCAATGCTGATTTCCTTGCGGTCCGTTATGCAGTTTATAAGTTTCCACAGATTTTCCTGCACACTTTCACAGGCGTGGTTTACTTCGGGATAATGATACAGCTCATTGCGGATAAGCTCATTCATTTTCGGGCGGTCACCGGGAGTCGTAAAACTCTTTAATTTTCCGATAAGCGTGAGCAGTTCCATTTTTGAAAATGCTCTGGCTCCTATCATTACTTCAACCAGAGAAAACAGTTCCTTGTTCGTCAGAAACTCATCCATATACAGACGATAGCATTTATCGGCATATGAATACTCAAGCTCGGTGTTGCCGACAAGATCTCGGTGATCGGCAAGAAAGTCCTTAAATTCGTTTATGCTGCGTGTAATGCTTTTAGTTGATACACCGTATTCATTTGCAAGCTCCTGAACCGATATATCTTCTCCACGTAAGCCTCTGAAGAAAATTTCAAGGACTCTGTACTGTTTAGTGTTTTCCATTTGTTCCTCCTCGGCTGTGGGACTGTAACCCGCAACCTCTGAATATGATTATATTTTCCGAATGGGACTAATGTATGTCCCGATAAAAATAAAAGTATCGAAAAATGCAATTTAAAAAATTGATTTCGCTTCTATTTTTGACTGTTTTGATTTTTAAATCAAGAAAAATATGTAATTTGATGATTTTTTCGCAGTTAAGTATCAAATTTGCAGTTGTGTTGTGATTTCAGAATTCATGATTGACAAACAAGAACGGGGATATTATAATAGTTCAAGATTGAACAGTCTAATTTTGAAGAATAGGAGAACCGATATGCTGAATGCTTCTTATGTTTCGGCTTTTTCGAGAAAAGCTCGGGCGGCGTATGAGAGTATACTAAGGCCCCTGTGCGAAGAATACAGTCTTAATCAGAACGAACTGGATATACTGCTTTTTCTTGCAAACAACCCCGACAATACATCGGCAGGCGACATATGCGAGTTAAGAGGGCTGAAGCCCGGAATTGTGTCTTTATATGTCGATAAGCTGGCGACGGCAGGATATATCTCCCGTGCGGCAAAGCCCGACGACAGGCGAAAAATCATACTGACACTTACAGACAAGGCACAGCCGATAACAGAACAGGGACAGCTGCTGCAGCACGATTTCGCGGCAAGGCTGTCGAGCGGACTTACCGCAACGGAAATTCAGATTATCAAAGACGCATTTAAGACGGTTTCCGACAACATAGACAAAATGCAAAAGGGGAATAACAAATGACAAACGATAAGACATTTCTGGGTACGGAGCCTGTCGGCAAGCTTCTGTTCAAGCTGTCTCTGCCTACGGTTGCGGCACAGATAGTAAATATGCTTTATAACATAGTCGACCGTGTGTACATCGGTCATATGCCCGAAGACAGTGCATTGGCGTTAACCGGTGTCGGTGTCTGTCTGCCGATTATTATGATTATCTCGGCGTTTGCGGCGTTTGTTACATCGGGCGGTGCTCCGAAGGCGTCTATCAGCATGGGCAAGGGCGATTTTGAAAATGCCGAAAAGCTCTTGGGCGGCTGTTTCATGATGCAGATTTTCATCTCTGTTATTCTGACGGTTGTATTCGGCGTATGGGGACGGGAGCTTCTTCTGCTGTTCGGCGCAAGTGAACAGACGATTGAATTTGCAGTTGACTACATGCGGATTTACACTCTCGGCACGATATTTGTTCAGCTGACTTTGGGGATGAACGCATTTATCTCGGCGCAGGGAAAAACGAAAATTTCAATGCTTACGGTGCTTATCGGAGCGGCGGCGAACATCATTCTTGACCCCGTGTTTATATTCGTGTTCGATATGGGCGTAAAGGGTGCAGCACTTGCGACGGTTATATCTCAGGCGATTTCATGCGTATGGGCAACGGCGTATCTGTGCGGAAACAATACGGTACTGAAGCTCAGGGCGAAGAACTTTTTCCCGGGAGCAAAGCTTATACTGCCGTGCGTGGCACTCGGTGTGTCGACGTTTGTAATGCAGTCGAGCGAGAGCATAATATCAATGTGCTTCAATTCATCTTTATTAAAATACGGCGGCGATATTGCGGTCGGCGCGATGACAATACTTACAAGTGTTATGCAGTTTGCGATGCTGCCGCTGTCGGGCGTGTCGCAGGGTGCGCAGCCTATACTTAGCTTTAACTACGGTGCGAGAAAAGCGGACAGAGTAAAGAGCACATATAAACTGTTATTAAAAGTATGTATGGTGTACTCAACAACACTGTGGGCGCTTATAATGCTGTTTCCGGGTGTTTTCGCAAGGGTATTTTCATCGGATACGGCACTTATTGAGTTTACCTCCACGGCACTGAGAGTATACTGTGCGGTGCTTTGCATTTTCGGCGTGCAGATGTCGTGCCAGATGGCGTTTGTGTCAATCGGGAATGCGCTGTGCTCGGTTATAGTCGCGGTTGTAAGAAAATTTGTATTGCTTATTCCGCTGATTTACATAATGCCGCATATAATGGAAGACAAGACAATGGCGGTGTATACGGCGGAGCCTGTGGCGGATGTGATTGCGATTACGTTTACGGCGATATTGTTCGCGTGTACGTTTACAAAAGCGATGAAACAATTAGCAATTAGAAATTAGCAATGAGTGGTCGGGGGTCAGGGACCGGGGGCCGGGAGCCGGGGAAACAAGAAAGTCATAAAGAACTTGGATTGTATGCTGACGCGACTGCGTAATTTATCTGTATATATATTTTTCTGGGGGCCGTATGCTTTAGGGTATACGGTTCTTTTTGATTTTACAAAAGAGGTACATTCGGCGACAGAACCGATACTGCCGGGGTGGGCGTCATACCGCTTGCGCTTCTGACGGCAGGTTGCCGCCGACGAGCGGCACGGCGGCGAAGAGGCGGCCCTGCCAAGGGCAGGGGCGGCGATGAGCGGCACGCCGAGTGAGCCTAATTTATTCAGACGCAGCCCCTGCGGCTGAATAAATGAAGGCGAACGAAGGCTGCCGCCCGGAGGCGGTACCCGGCTGTCCGGTATTAAAGTCAGCATATTTCAAAAAGCCATCCGACCGGACAGCCGGGTGCCCCGACAGGCGGCTCAGCTCCCGCCCACGGCAAATCCCGGCTAAGCAAAACAAGCCCACTTCCTGCGAAGCATAGAATTTAGAATTCGCAACAAAATCCCAACAACACCCAAAATTTCACCTCTTGCGAAGCTATACAATCCAAGTCCGCAGGACTTCCGAAATTCTGCATTCTGCATTCTACATTCTACATTAACAATGTTCCATTGCAAATTGCCGATTATGTAAAAGTCCACCTCTTGCGAAGCTATACAATCCAAGTCCGCAGGACTTCCGAAATTCTGCATT
>CAZTWO010000170.1:0-4451 GCA_964617965.1 uncultured Ruminococcus sp.
CATGGCAGCTGCAGTGGCGGCATTTGCGATTGGAACAGCAAAGAAAGGGGCCGGGGACCGGGGAATAACACAGGCGAGCCGATTGTAAAAATTGAAGCGAGGGATTCGGAGGGGCGAGCGAAGCGAGCGTAATGTGGCGAGCAAGGCGAGCCACACGCCCGAGCGAAGCGAGGGCATGCCGCGACGAGCGGCGAAGCCCGCGAGGAGCGGCAAGCCGCCTCGGGTAGCGAGGCGGCACACCTGCCGTCAGAAGCGTCAGCGGCATGACGGCAAGCATTGCACTGACGGCTTCGAAGCCGTAGGCGGCCGCGACGAAGCGGCATCCCCTGCCGACGAAAAAAAGACAACCGCTATATTTTTGGCAGGCGGAGGCAGGGGATGTCTCTGAGAAGCGGCCCGGCTAAGCCAACGGCAACGCTTTGCAAAGCCGAACAAAATAACCTCTTGTGAAGTAACTCCACACTCCACACTCCACTCTCCGTGTTTTCCCGACACCCGGTCCCTTATTTCTATCATAAAGCTAATGGAGGAAAATTAACAGTGGATAATTCATCTCTGACAGAAAAAAAGATTGAAAGTGAAAAGATATATACAGGCCCGATTTTTGAGCTGTATCATGATAAGATAGAGCTGCCCAACGGCAACGGTGCGGTGCGTGACTATGTTCTGCATAAGGGCGCGTCGTGCATTGTTCCGGTGACGGATGACGGGCGTGTGCTGGTCGTTCGGCAGTTTCGGTATCCTATGGGCGAGGTGCTGACCGAAATCCCGGCGGGCAAGCGTGACAGCGTTGATGAAGATCCGCTTGAAGCCGCCAAAAGAGAGCTTAAGGAAGAGACGGGTGCTTCGGCAAGGGAGTTTATTCCCTTAGGGGAATTTTACCCGACCTGCGCTTACTCAACCGAGGTTATTTATATGTACCTTGCATTAGGGCTTTCGTTCGGTGAAAACCACCCGGACTTTGACGAGTTCCTCGAAAATGCATCCGTGCCGATTGACGAGCTTGTCGCCGATATAATGGCAGGCAGGATTAAGGACGGGAAGACGCAGGCGGCGGTGCTCAAAGCTTACCTCTTGATTAAAGATAAATGTAAGCCGGAGGAAACCGCGGAGAGTTGAGAGTGGAGAGTGGAGAGTGGAGTGTGGAGAGTTCAAAAAAAATCCCATCCGACAAAAGCCACGCACCGACAACGAAGTATTGGTTTCTCGCCGAAAAATCTCCCATATCTTTGTCCGAAAGCCTTACAAGGCGACAGCCTTGTTTCGTTTGAAGGACTTCGATATGAAAAATTTTTCTTGGCTACGAAACTGCTTTGCATTTCAAAACAAAAATACAGAAAAGATAAATAGTATAATTTTGTTGCGAGTAATCTATTTGTTATACACTAAATTAATAATTTATCTTTGTTTTGAAACAATACTTCCTTATCAGCACGCGGCTTAATCGAGTGGAAATTTTATTATAATCTTATCTGTTGCGAAGCTTTACAATCCAAGTCCGCAGGACTTACTCAGTCTCCGGTCCCCGGTCCCTTATCGGTGTTAATTGCCGAGCGTTTCCAGCCACTCCACATACATCTTCAGCCAATCTTTAGCAAGCATTGTGTTTTCCGCCGTGCCGAGTCCGTGGCCGCCGTAGGGGAATATGTGCAGTGCAAAGGGGATTTTCTTCTGTGCCAGAGCGTCGGCAAGGGTCAGAGAACAGCGGACGCTTACGGCGTCGTCGGCGGCAGTGTGCCATATAAAGAACGGCGGCGTGTCGTCCTTCACAAGATTTTCACCTGTAAGCTCTGCTGCAAGCTCGTCATTTTCATAGTCGCCCAGCAGATTTTTTCTTGTATCGTAGTGAGTTATGTTTCTGTCAAGGGACGAAACGGCATAGCACGGGCAGACGCTGTCGGGGCGTGAAGAAACTTTATCAATCTCGTCCCCGTCCGCAATGCCGTAATCAAATCTAAGCCCTGCCATGCAGGCAAGATGACCGCCTGCCGAAAAGCCCATAACGCCGATTTTATCGGGATTTATTCCGAACTTCTGTGCATTGTAGCGTACAAAACGCACGGCTCTTTTTGCGTCAAGCTCCATGCACGGGTGATGATACGGCGCGACACGGTAGGTCAGATAAAAAGCGTGAATATTATTCTTATTCAGAAATTCGCATATTTCAACGCCCTCATTCTGAATGCTGACAAACGCATACGCACCGCCCGGAATGACTATAACACACGGGGCGTTTTTGTCTTCAACGGGGTATTCGGTCAGAAAAGGCTCTTTCTGGTCAATTGTTTCGTCAAAAAGCGGAACTTTTCCGTGTTCCCAAAGATTATATGTATTATTCATAATTCCTCTCCTAAAAATAAAGCGCAAGGCACTTACGAAAATAAGCACTTTGCGCGTTTATATCATTTATGACTGATTATTTCATCATGCCGGCGACTTCAGCTGCGAAATCGTCTTCTCTCTTCTGAAGGCCTTCGCCCTTGGCATAACGATAGAAAGCCTTAACCTTGATGTCTGCGCCGAGCTTCTTTGCAACGGATGCAACATAGCCCTTGACGTCATACTCGGAATCCTTAACGAACTCCTGATCAAGAAGGCAGACTTCTTTATAATACTTGCCGAGCTTGCCGACAACGATCTTGTCGAGAACTGCTGCGGGCTTTGCTGCCATTTTGGGATCTTCCTTCATCTGAGCGAGGTTGATCTCTTTCTCGTGCTCGATAACATCAGCGGGAACGGAAGCCTCATCAAGATAGAGCGGGCTCATAGCCGCAACCTGCATTGCAACATCCTTGCCCATGAGCTTGAACTCGTCTTTTGCGGCTGTCGCATCGTCTGTGTCGAATACTACCATAACGCCGACTGAACCGCCTGCGTGAATGTATGTAGCTACAACGCCTTCAACTCTTTCGAAACGGCGAATCTTCATGTTTTCACCGATTGAAAGAACTGCTTCCTGGAATGCCTCGGCAACTGTCTCGTTGCCGCCGTCAAACTTGGAAGCCTTAAGAGCCTCAACATCAGCGGGATTCTCGGAAACGATTGTCTTTGCAACACCGAGAACAAGATTCTTGAACTTTTCGTTCTTTGCGACGAAGTCTGTTTCGGAATTTACTTCAACAAGAACGCCGACCTTCTTGGCCTCGTCATAATAAGAGAGAACAACACCCTCTGCGGCAATTCTGCTTGCCTTTTTGGTGGCTGCTGCAAGTCCTCTTTCACGGAGAACGTCAATAGCCTTATCCATATCGCCATCGGCCTCTACGAGAGCCTTTTTGCATTCCATCATACCTGCGCCGGTCTTCTCACGAAGAGCCTGAACGTCTTTAGCTGTAAAAGCTGCCATAATTTTATCCTCCTGTTTCAGATAGTGTTTAGATTACTCGGCAAACTCTGCCTTTTCCTCTGCGGGAGCTTCCTCTTCGGCTGCGGCTTCTGCTTCGCCCTGTCTGCCTTCGATTACGGCGTCTGCCATAGCACCTGCTATAAGCTTAACGGCACGGATAGCGTCGTCGTTGCCGGGGATAACATAATCAATCTCGTCGGGATCGCAGTTTGTGTCAACGATAGCAACGATCGGAATATTAAGCTTCTTTGCTTCGAGAACGGCAATTCTCTCTTTGCGGGGGTCAACGATGAACATAGCTGCGGGCATCTTCTTCATGTTGACAATACCGCCCATGAACTTCTCGAGCTTTTCTCTCTCGAGTTTCAGCTTGATAACTTCCTTCTTGGGAAGCATATCGAATGTGCCGTCTTCTTCCATCTTCTTGAGCTGTTCAAGTCTTTTGATTCTGCGCTTGATTGTAACGAAGTTGGTGAGCATACCGCCGAGCCAACGAGCGTTAACATAGGGCATACCGCAGCGCTCTGCTTCTTCTTTGATTGAGTCCGCAGCCTGCTTCTTTGTGCCTACGAAGAAAATCTCGCCGCCGTTTGCGGAAATCTCGCGAACGAACATATAAGCTTCTTCGAGCTTCTTAACGGTCTTCTGAAGGTCGATGATGTAAATACCGTTGCGCTCCGTGTAAATATAGGGAGCCATTTTGGGATTCCATCTTCTGGTCTGGTGACCGAAGTGTACGCCTGCTTCAAGCAGCTGTTTCATTGATACTACTGACATTTGTTTGTCCTCCTTTAAGTTAAACCTCCGCAGACGTCTTTTTGTGTACGGACACACCGCGTATCAGACGGCATGCACACCGAAAACAATCTGTCTGCGTGCGTTTTGCCTGACAATTATATCACAATAAAAATCGCATTTCAAGTACTATTTTCCTCAAAATGCGACTTTCATTATAAATTTATTGACAGTATGGATGTACTGCGGAGCGCGTAGCAGAGAGAGTGGAGTGTGGAGTGTGGAGTGTGGAGTGTGGTGTCAGCTCCGCAAAAGGCGAAGCTATATAATCCAAGACACGCAGTGTCTACCGACATTCTGCATTCTGCAT
>CAZTWO010000171.1:0-2328 GCA_964617965.1 uncultured Ruminococcus sp.
CTCACAGCTGCCCGCTTTACAGCAGGCAGGCAGCTGTTCGCTGCGGCAACGGCGGCTCGCCTTGCTCGCCGCCCTTACTCACCCCAAAAACGTTCTTCCGTCCTCTATCCTGACCTTACCTGCACACATAAGCTCGACCGATTCGGGAAGTATTTTCCACTCGGCCTGCTCCATAACTCTTTTCTGCAGTATTTCGGGTGTGTCGCCGTCAAGAACCTCAACAGCCCTCTGCATTACAATCGGTCCGCCGTCGGGTATCTCGTTTACTATATGAACCGTTGCGCCCGTGACCTTTACCCCTTTCTTGAGTACCGCCTCGTGTACGTGCAGTCCGTAAAAGCCCTCGCCGCAGAAAGACGGAATAAGCGACGGATGAACATTGAGAATTCTGTTGCGGTAATGCGATGTGAAATTTTCACTTAAAATTGACATAAACCCGGCAAGCACAATAAGGTCGATTCTGTTTTCGTCGAGTATTCTTATAAGCTCGCCTTCAAATCCGCTCTGATTCCGATAATTCTTTTTTAGAACGGTGTATGTATCAATGCCGGCTTTTTTCGCTCTCTCAAGAGCGAAAGCGCCCTCTTTGTTTGATATGACAAGCTTTATTGTGCCGCTTTTTATTATTCCGTTTTTCTCGGCATCAATAAGTGCCTGAAGATTTGTTCCGCCGCCCGACACAAGGACGGCTATATTTAACTTTTTCTCATTCATAATTTTTATTATCCGCCGAATTCGATTTTATTGTCGGATTTTATGATTTCACCGATTATATAAGCGTCCTCGCCGTTGTCTTTAAGTACCTTAAGAGCCTTGTCGGCATCCGTCTCTGAAACGACAACCGTCATGCCGACACCCATGTTAAACGTGTTGAACATATCTCTTTTTGATATATTGCCCGCTTTTTCGATAAGACCGAAAATCGGAGGAATGCGGACACTTTTGCCGTCTATCTTCGCGCACAGTCCGTCCGGTATGCTTCTGGGAATATTTTCATAGAAGCCGCCGCCCGTGATATGAGAAATGCTTTTTACTTTTACGCTTTCAAAAAGAGACAGTATCGGCTTTACGTAAATTTTTGTGGGAGTCAGAAGCGTCTCGCCGATTGATTTGCCGTCAAGCTCCGCCACGGGGGATGTCATATCGGAGACACCGACATTAAACACCTTTCTTACAAGAGAAAAGCCGTTTGAGTGAACGCCCGATGACGGCAATGCTATTACGATATCGCCGACACTTACACTGTTTTTGTCAAGTATCTTCTGTTTGTCGACAATGCCTGTGCAGTAGCCCGCAAGGTCGTAATCGTTTTCGGGCATAAGCCCCGGATGCTCCGCAGTCTCGCCGCCTATAAGCGCACAGCCGGCTCTGACACACCCTTCCGCAACACCGCCGACCAGCTCGGCGATTTTTTCGGGATAATTCTTTCCGCAGGCTATGTAGTCGAGAAAGAACAGCGGCTTTGCCCCGCAGCAGATTATGTCATTTACGCACATTGCGACGCAGTCTATGCCGACGGTATCGTGCTTATCCATAAGCTGTGCGATTTTTATTTTTGTTCCGACACCGTCCGTTCCCGAAACAAGAACGGGTTCTTTTATGCCGGTCAGATTAAGTCCGAAGCATCCGCCGAAGCCGCCGACATCGTCAAGACAGCCCTCGGTTTTTGTTCTCGCGATATGGCTTTTCATCAGCTCGACCGATCTGTAACCGGCTGTTATATCTACACCGGCGTCGGCATAAGCCTTTGACTGTGAATTATTCATTGTCGTTCACCTTGTTTTCGGAAATTTTGGTTTCAAATCTGTTTTTCATGGGAGCGGACGGAATGGGCGTGGGATAGTTTCCGTCAAAACAGGCGGTGCAGTAACCCGAGCCGCATACTCCCTTCGCAATCTGTTTTACGCCGTTGACACTGAGATAACCGAGCGAATTTACGCCTATGATTTCGGCGATTTCGTCAACGGAATGCTTGCAGGCGATAAGGTTATCCCTTGAATCAATATCGGTGCCGTAATAGCACGGATTTATAAACGGCGGAGCGGACACACGCATATGTATTTCTTTGGCGCCCGCTTCTTTAAGAAGCCTTACTATACGTGCGCTTGTGGTACCTCTGACTATCGAGTCATCTATCATGACAACACGCTTGTTTCTTACAACCTCCGCTATGGGGTTGAGCTTGATTTTTACCTTGTCTTCACGTGTCTTCTGTCCGGGAGCTATGAATGTTCTGCCTATGTATTTGTTTTTTATGAAGCCTATTTCATACGGTATGCCCGACTGCTTTGCGTAGCCGAGTGCGGCATCAAGCCCCGAATCGGGAAC
>CAZTWO010000171.1:2428-4426 GCA_964617965.1 uncultured Ruminococcus sp.
CGTCATCCGTTTTGCCGTAGCACAGCGGACGAAAACCGTTTTCGTCACGAACGGCGATAAGCTTTGACGGCGACATGATAACCAGGGAATAAGCGCCCTTTATGCGGTTCATAGCCGAATTTACCGCCTGTTCAATCGACGAGGATGAGAGGCGTTCCTTGGTTATAATATATGATATGACTTCGGTATCGCTTGTGGTATGGAAAATAGAACCGGCAAGCTCCAGCTCACGGCGTAATTCACCCGAATTTATAAGGTTGCCGTTGTGGGCCAGTGCCATTCTGCCTTTAATGTGGTTTACGACTATCGGCTGAGCGTTGCTGCGGTCATTGGCACCCGTTGTGCCGTAACGGACATGACCGATTGCGATATTTCCTTCACCGAGGGAATTTACGATTTCACCGGTAAAGACATCGTTTACAAGCCCTATGTCTTTATATCCGCTGAAAACGCCGTCATCGTTAACGACAATTCCGCACGACTCCTGTCCACGGTGCTGAAGTGCGTAAAGTCCGTAGTAGACAGTGCCGGCGACATCGCTCTTTTCGGCTGAATAAACACCGAAAACGCCGCATTCTTCTCTTAAATCACTCATTTGTGTCTCCCGGTTTTCAGTTGCCGAAAACTCTCTTCATCATCTCGTTGTATGCGTCCTCTACGCCGCCCATATCACGGCGGAAACGGTCCTTGTCAAGCTTTTCGTCTGTGTCGGCATCCCAGAAACGGCAGGTGTCGGGTGAAATTTCATCGGCTAAAACTATATCGCCGTTCTGAAGTCTGCCGAATTCAAGCTTGAAGTCAACGAGCTTTACATTAATCGAAAGAAAATACTCCTTAAGAATTTCGTTTGTCCTGAACGCCATATTTTTAATGGTGTCAATCTCCTGTGCCGTGGCAAGACCAAGCGCACGTGCGTGATATGAATTAAGAAGCGGATCGTGAAGCTCGTCGTTTTTGTATGAAAATTCAATTGTAGGCTCACTGAAAACAATGCCCTCTTTTACGCCGTAGCGCTTGGCGAATGAGCCTGCGGAAATATTGCGGATTATAACTTCAAGGGGAACAATGGAAACCTTTTTTACAAGTGTTTCACGGTCATTAAGCTCCTCGACAAAGTGAGTGGGAATGCCGTTTTTCTCGAGAAGGCGGCAAAGGTAGTTTGACATTTTGTTGTTGATAACGCCCTTGCCCGTTATGGTGCCTTTTTTGAGTCCGTCAAGAGCCGTGGCATCGTCTTTATAAGACACAATGACAAGCTCGGGGTCGGATGTGGCAAAGACCTTCTTTGCCTTGCCTTCGTAAAGCTGAGTGGTTTTTTCCATTTTTAATTCCTCCGTTAATTAATTTTTCCGTTAATTGAATTTTTCTTCAATGACTTTGTTTTTTTCGAGTACTTTTTCGGCATCCGATTTGCGTTTATCGGCAAGCTTTTTCGCAAGAGCTTCATCGGATACGCTTAAAATCTCGACAGATAACAAAGCGGCATTGACAGCACCGTCTATGGCAACCGTTGCTACGGGGATTCCCGAAGGCATCTGTACGGTTGAAAGCAGTGCGTCAATACCGCCTAAGTTATTTGATTTGATGGGTATGCCGATGACCGGCAATGTGGTGTTTGCGGCTATCGCGCCCGCAAGATGAGCGGCCATTCCCGCCGCCGCTATAATGGCACCAAACCCGTTGTCTCGCGCGTTCCGGCTGAAAACCGCAGCCTGCTCCGGTGTTCGGTGAGCCGAGAAAATGTGCGTTTCAAAAGGCACTTCAAACGACACCAGGGTATCGATTGCTTTCTGAACGATCGGCATGTCGCTGTCGCTGCCCATGATTATTGCGATTTTTTTCATTTACATCACCCCGAATAATAATTAACAATTGCGGAAAACACTGCGTGTTTTGGATTATAAGCTTTGCAAAGTAAAAGCCGATTTCTGTATCTGCACTCACAAAGAGGCGTAGCTTTATAAAATCAAGTCCGCAGGACTTCCGAAATTATGCATT
>CAZTWO010000172.1:0-4408 GCA_964617965.1 uncultured Ruminococcus sp.
TATCGAATATCTTTAATCTTATGCATAAGTTTTAGTGAAAAATGCAAGAATATTCAATAAATATGCATTTTTCCTTGACTATTTTAATGTATGACTGTATAATGTCTGCATAATTCTTATAATCGCGAGGTTATACTCAATGACAAAAATTTTTATAGACGGTTCCGCCGGAACAACCGGACTTCGCATAAACGAGCGTCTGGCGAACAGAACCGATTTGGAGCTCATAAAGCTCACCGAAGAAAACAGAAAAGACCCCGAAGCGAGAAAAGCGGCGATTTTTTCGGCGGATATAGTTTTTCTCTGTCTGCCGGATGCGGCGGCAAAAGAAGCGGTAGAGCTTGCAAATGGCTCAAATGCTGTTATAATAGATACGTCGACGGCACACAGAACAAACGACGACTGGATCTACGGCTTTCCGGAGCTTAAAGGACAGCGTGAAAAGATAAGGTCATCAAAAAGAATAGCAAACCCCGGGTGTCACGCAAGCGGATTTATTTCACTTGTGGCGCCTCTTACCGAGGCGGGAATAATCCCCGCAGAGCTTGCGCTTACAAGTTTTTCGATTACGGGCTATTCCGGCGGCGGCAAAAAGATGATTGCCGAATACGAGGGCGAAAACAGAGACGCTTTGCTTGACGCTCCCAGAATGTACGGTGTCACACAGACGCATAAGCATCTCCCCGAAATGTCGAAGGTATGCGGACTTAAAACACTTCCGGTGTTCTGCCCGATAGTCTCCGATTTTTACAGCGGTATGGAGGTTACCGTTCCGCTTTTTGCAAAGGATATCAACGGCGGTGTCGAGGACATCAAAAAGGCATATGCGGAATATTATAATTCCGGTGTCGTTAAGTTTATTGACGGTGACGGCGAAAACGGCTTTATGTCAGCCGGCGCTTTAAGCGGCAGAGATGATATGGTTGTAACGGTCACGGGCAACGATGACAGAATATTGCTTGTGTCGAGATTTGACAACCTCGGCAAGGGCGCATCCGGCTCGGCAATACAGAATATGAATATAATTTTGGGCGTAGACGAAAAAACAGGCCTCAACGCCTGACGGAGGGAATATAATGAAAACAGTTTCGGGCGGTGTATGTGCCGCTAAAGGATTTACGGCGGCGGGAATACACTGCGGCGTTCGCAAGAACAAGACAAAGCGTGATCTGTCCGTAATTTACAGTGAAACAAAGGCGGCGGCTGCTGCTACCTATACAACCAATCTTGTAAAAGGCGCTCCTCTTACGGTAACAAAAAATCACATAGCGGACGGCTATGCACAGGCGGTTATATGCAACTCGGGCAACGCCAACACCTGCAACGCCGATGGCATCGAAGTTGCCGAAAAAATGTGCGAGCTTATTGCAAACGAGCTTAAAATCAACGCAAACGATGTTGTAATCGGCTCAACGGGCGTTATCGGTCAGCCGCTTGACATTACCCCCATCAAAAACGGTATTGTCCCTTTAGTTGCCGCTCTTTCAAAGGACGGCTCCGACAATGCGGCGGAGGGCATCATGACCACCGATACCGTTAAAAAAGAGATTGCCGTTGAGTTTACCGCAGGCGGCAAGACATGCAGAATGGGCGGTATCGCAAAGGGCAGCGGCATGATTCACCCCAACATGGCAACAATGCTTGTGTTTATTACAACCGATGCGGCGATCACTCCGGCACTTCTGCAGAAGGCACTGTCGGGCGATATCAAAAATACATTTAACATGGTGTCGGTTGACGGCGACACATCAACAAACGATATGGTTACAATTCTCGCAAACGGCATGGCGGGCAACGATATTATCGACAGCGAGGGCGACGACTACAACGAGTTTATGAAGGCTCTCAACACCGTTAACATGTATCTCTGCCGCAAGATTGCCGGCGACGGCGAGGGCGCTACAAAGCTTCTTGAGTGTGTCGTGTCAAACGCCAAGGACGAAAAGACAGCCAAGACGGTCGCGAAGAGCGTTATATGCTCCTCTCTTACAAAAGCCGCAATGTTCGGTGCGGACGCAAACTGGGGCAGAGTTCTGTGCGCGATCGGTTACAGCGGTGCGGATGTCGATGTTAATAAAATCGATGTATCGTTCAAAAGTGACAAGGGCGAAATACCCGTATGCGTAAACGGTGCGGGAATTGATTTCTCAGAAGAAAAGGCAAAGGAAATTCTCCTCGAAAAAGAAATAGATATTCTTATAGACCTGAAGGACGGCTCGGCCTGTGCCACGGCATGGGGCTGTGACCTTACATATGATTATGTCAAAATAAACGGTGATTACCGCACCTGATAAAACGGAGGCATAAAAATGAGCAGTGAATATTCAACGGCGGAGCGAATAGAGGATATCATAGAATCATTGCCGTATATCAAACGCTACACCGGCAAAATCGTTGTTGTAAAATACGGCGGAAACGCCATGAAAAACGAGGACTTAAAGCACAAGGTCATGCTTGATATAGTTCTGCTTTGGACCATCGGTGTAAAGGTTGTTCTTGTTCACGGCGGCGGTCCGGAGATAAATGAGGTTATGGCCAAGCTCGGCAAGAAGCCCGAGTTTATCGACGGACTCAGAGTTACGGATAAAGAAACCGTTGATATTGTTCAGATGGTGCTTGCCGGCAAGGTAAACAAGACACTTGTAAACTACCTTGAAGAAAAGGGCGCAAGAGCCATTGGTCTTTCGGGTATGGACGGCAGAATGATTGAAGCCGAAATAAAGGACGAGAGACTCGGCTATGTCGGCAACATAAAGAAAATTCACGCTCAGCCCATTCTTGACCTGCTCGAAAAAGGGTATATTCCGGTTATATCAACAATCGGATGCGACAGACAGGGCAACACCTATAACATTAACGGTGACACGGCGGCGGCTGAAATTGCGGGTGCGCTTAAGGCGGAGAAGTTTATCCTCATGACCGATATAAACGGCGTTATGAGAGACAAGGACGACCCGTCAACGCTTATTCCCGAGATTACAAAGGATGAAGCCGAAAAGTATTATGCCGACGGCACAATCTCAGGCGGTATGATTCCTAAGGTCAGAAGCTGTTTTGACGCAATTGAAGAGGGCGTAAAGAATGTTGTTGTAATAAACGGCACCGTTTCGCACTCGATACTTATAGAGCTGCTCACAAACGAAGGCTGCGGCACAATGTTTATCGGAGGCAAAAAGCAATGAATATAAAAGAAACAGATAAGGAATATATTGCCGGCACATATAACCGTTTCCCCGTTGAAATTGTCAGCGGCAAGGGCTCGGTTGTAAAGGACGAAAACGGCAAGGAGTATATTGATATGGGAAGCGGCATCGGCGTAACGTCGTTCGGTGTTGCGGATGACATATGGCAGAAGGCTGTTATCGAGCAGATTTCAAAGGTTCAGCATACGTCCAATCTTTATTATACAAGTCCGTGTGCCGTATTAGCCGAAAAGCTCTGCGAAAAAACCGGTATGAAAAAGGTGTTTTTCTCAAATTCCGGTGCGGAAGCGAACGAGTGCGCCATAAAAGTCGCGAGAAAGTATGCCGCAGACAAAAAGGGTGCGGAGTATTTTACTATAATCACTCTTAAAAACAGCTTCCACGGCAGAACGCTTACAACGCTTGCCGCAACGGGTCAGGATCATTATCACGAACTGTTTCAGCCTCTGACCCCGGGCTTTGCCTATGTTGAGGCGGGCAACTTTGAAGAGTTCAAAAAGACAGCCGAGGAGACAAAGGCGGCAGGTGTCCTGATGGAAGGCGTTCAGGGCGAGGGCGGTGTTATTCCGCTTGATAAGGAATTTGTAAAGAAAGTAGCCGAGTACGCCAAAGCAAATGATATTGTGCTTATGTTTGACGAGGTTCAGACGGGCAACGGCAGAAGCGGCAAAATGTATTCATATATGAATTTCGGCGTTGAACCCGATGTTGTGTCAACCGCAAAGGGTCTTGCCGGCGGTCTGCCGCTCGGTGCGACGCTTCTCGGTGAAAAGGTGCAAAATGTATTCGGCCCCGGTGATCACGGTTCGACATTCGGCGGAAATCCCGTCTGCTGTGCGGCGGCGATAAGCATTATCGACAGAATAGACGATGAGCTGCTAGAAGGTGTAAGAGGAAAGAGCGAGTATGTTTTCAGTGCGTTCAAGGATGCTCCCGGTGTTGAGAGTGTTGACGGCATGGGACTTATGATAGGCATTAAGCCCGTAAAGCCCGCCGCGGATGTTGTCAAGGCGTGCATAGAAAAAGGCGTGCTGTGCCTTACCGCTAAAAATAAGGTTCGTCTGCTCCCGGCGCTTAATATTCCCATGGATGTGCTTGAGAAGGCGGTTGGGATTATTAAAGATGTAATGGCGAGTGAGTAATCAATTAGCAATTAGCAATGAGCAATTAGCAATGTCGGAAGTCCTGCGGACTTGGATTATATA
>CAZTWO010000173.1:0-4378 GCA_964617965.1 uncultured Ruminococcus sp.
TCAAAATCCGTTGGGCTAACACCCGTGCGGGTTCGACCCCCGCCACCGGCACCAGGAAAAAAGCGTCCCACGGGGACGCTTTTTTCAATGATATCCGTTCTTTTCGGAACGGGTGATATATCTTCGATATGATATCGCACTGCGTGCGGTGATATATGCCTTCGGCATATGAAGAACGGATATTATATCACACGTGCGTAGCACGTATATCATACAGCAACGCCGTATATCATATCGCGTCAGCGATATATCATCAAAAAAGCTCCTCGGATTTCTATTTCCCAAAAACGATATTTTCTTGATTTTGGGAAATAGATTTTGCCGATTATCGATATGCACAGACAACTCCACCGCTAATAAGAACCATTAAAATATTGAAAAGTCAGAAAAAATCACTTGAAATCATATTGAAAAGTCAGAAAAAATCACCGAAAATTATATTGAAAAGTCAGTTTTCATGTTTTCAAGCCGAATGACGGTCAATCTCTATTACAGTAGCAATCTGTCAAAACAGCAAAAAAGCCCTGTCCTCACCGGACAAGGCCTTTTATTCAGCTAAGCACATCTTCGACACTGAAAATCCGCAGTCGTTATGGAATGCAGAACTCAGTCTTCAAAACTTGCCTGCTGTAATTCGACTCCACTCTCCACTCTCCACACTCCACTCTCGGAGCACACTGTCCCGACCTTTATTCGGAGATTTCAATCGAATAAAGATACTCGCACTTCATCTCATCCGGGTTGATAACCGGGAAGGACAGGCGAACTCTGCCATTGTCGTCCGAAACCTTTATGGGTGCGTCGTTTGCGAAAAGTCTCGCCTTTAACGCGGGTGAATACGGCACTTCGGTAAGTGTCACATCGCCAAAGGGATATTTTGACAGAGTGGCATAGATCTTCTTGCCGTCCTTTGATTTTGTATAGTAAATACCGGGTGTTTCGTTTTTGGTATATACACGTGTGGCATAAATCGCTTCGCCGTTGACGGAGAGCCACTTGCCTATCTGTCTTAAACGCTCTTCCATAATAACGGGGATTGTGCCGTCCGCCGCAGGGCCGATGTTAAGCAGGAAGTTTCCGCCCTTTGACACAAGCGAGCAGAGCATCTCGATAAGCTCCTTGGCGGAGAGATAATTGTTGACACCCTCCATTCTGTTAAGACCGAAGCTTCTGCCGATGCCGCGGCACTCTTCAAAGGGGCGGTCAAGCACAACATCGTTTATGCTGCGTCCGTCCACAACCGTGCCGTACTCCGTTGTGAAATTGCCGCCGAGACGGCCTCTTGTCTCACTGCCCCAGCGGTCATTGGGAACGATATAGTCTTTAACCGGGCTTTCGTTATAAAGCCATGTCAGGAATTCGGTTGAATGCCACACCGTGGACGGGTACACCCATTCGCCGTCCGTAAAGAGCGTGGCAGGCTCATATTTTGTGATGAGCTCCTTCATCATCGGGTGCAGGTGCTTAATTGCAAACTCCTCGGGATTTTTAAGATACAGCGGATGGAACCACTCATAAATCGAGTGATAGACACCGAATCTTACATCCGTTTTGGCAAGCGACTTTTTAAGCTCCGCAAGAAAATCTATGTGCGGACCTGTGTCGACACTGTTCCAGTTCCAGGCGTAATCGGATTTCCAAAGGCAATAGCCGTCATGGTGCTTTGAAGTGATGTTCATATATCTCGCACCCGAAGCCTGCATAATTTCAGCCCATTTGTCGGGGTCGAAAAGCTCACACTTAAAGCCGCTTGTGAAATCCTCATATCTTGAATTTTCACCGTAGACACGTCTCTGAAAATCCACAATGGCGGGCTTTTTGTCGTTTAAAAGCTGCCACATATACCACTCGGAATAATTTTCGTCGTTGGAATACGCCGGCACGGAATAAAGACCGAAATGAATGAATATACCGAACTTTGCATCCGCAAACCATTCGGGAACGGGACGGGAGTTAAGCGACTCCCAGTTGTTTTCGTAAATCATATAATTTCCTCTCTTCTTAAAAGCTTCTGCTTTGAATTTTATATTACCATATATCTCCCGTTTTTTCAACAAAAACAGATTAGCTAAAAAATGTATAGCAAACTGCCCAAAGTTTTTTGGGAAAATTTGTTAACAATTATTGAACGAAAGAGAAAAATGTTATATAATGTTCCCGAAAGTAACAATTGAGGTGACTGCCTATGTTAAGCTCCTACATTAACGCCCTTATAAAGTATGCAATCGATAATTCCCTTATCGAAGAATGCGACACCGTGTGGTGCAGAAACTCGCTTATCAGACTCTTTAACGAAGACGAGATTGACGCCGACGCAAAGCCCTTTGACGGCACTCTGGCCGAAATTCTTACGGGGCTGTGCGATATCGGGGTTGATAAAAAACTCATAGAAAATTCCGTCACTTACCGTGACCTGTTCGACACCGCCCTTATGGGTGTTCTGACGCCCCGTCCTTCGTGGGTTATAAATAAGTTCAATGAGCTTAAAGCACAGGACAAAATAAAGGCGACCGACTGGTATTATGCCTTCAGCCGTGCAACAAACTATATAAGAGTTGACAGAGTGTCAAAGGACTTAAAGTGGGTCTACCCCGGCAAATACGGCAATCTTGACATTACAATAAATCTGTCAAAGCCCGAAAAAGACCCCAAGGCCATAGCCGCAGCAAAAAACGCCGTACAGAGCGGCTACCCAAAATGCCAGCTGTGCAGAGAGAGCGAGGGCTATGCCGGCAGAGTTAACTTCCCCGCGCGTGAAAATCACAGAATAATCCCCGTCAGAATCTGCGGTGAGGACTTTTTCTTCCAGTACTCCCCCTATGTCTATTATAACGAGCACTGCATTGTGTTTAACTCAGAGCACACACCGATGAAAATCGACCGTTCGGCCTTCTCGAAGCTTCTGGGCTTCGTGAACGAATTTCCGCACTATTTTGTCGGTTCAAATGCCGACTTGCCCATTGTCGGCGGTTCGATTCTGAGCCACGAGCATTTTCAGGGCGGACACTATGAGTTCCCGATGGAGAGAGCCGAAATAGAAACTCCCCTGTACTTTGACGGCTTTGAGGACGTAAAAGCCGGAATTGTGGCGTGGCCCATGTCGACAATAAGAATAGCAAGTGAAAACAAAGAGAGACTTGTGGATCTTGCCGACAAAATCCTGCTGTCATGGAGAAGCTACACCGACAAGGACGCGTTTATATTTGCCGAGACCGACGGCGAGCCGCACAACACCATAACCCCCATCGCAAGACGCAGGGGCGACAAGTTTGAGCTTGATTTAGTACTCAGAAACAATATTACAACCGAGGAGCATCCCTTAGGCGTATATCATCCGCACGCCGAGCTTCATCATATCAAAAAAGAAAATATCGGTCTTATTGAAGTCATGGGACTAGCTGTTCTGCCCGCAAGACTTTCGGGCGAACTGAAGGCTGTCGCCGACGCTCTTGTAAGCGGCGCGGATTTAAGAGCCGATGAAAAGACCGCCAAGCATGCCGACTGGGCAGAGGAAATCAAAAAGAACTACCCCGACATAAACGAAAAAAACGCCGACGAAATCGTAAAGAAGGAAACCGGTGCCGTTTTCGAAAAGGTGCTTGAGCATGCGGGCGTTTTCAAACGCACAGACGAAGGAAAAGCCGCATTTATGAAATTTATTGAGTCTGTACATCTTGACTGATTTATTCTTTTGTGATAAAATAAAACTGTAAAAATTGTAACCAAACAACGGAGGCGTTGATATGAAAAAAATTATTTCCGTTATTTTATGCGTATGCATGCTTTTTACGGGGCTGTCCCTTTTCGCTTTTGCCGAGGACACAGCGTGTGAGCATGAATACAAGACAACAGTCGTAGCCCCCACCTGTGCCGAAAAAGGATACACCCTTCACACCTGCGGCAAGTGCGGCAACTGGTACAAAGACAATGAAAAACCCGCTTTGGGTCACTCCTACGGCGCGTGGGAAACCGTAAAGGAAGCCACCTGCACCGAAGAAGGACTTATGCAGCGTTCATGCACTCGCTGCGGCGCTTACGAAACAAAAACCGTTTCAATCCTCACACACGTTGACAAGGACGAAAACGGCAAATGCGACAACTGCGGCGCGGATGTTGAAGTCGAGAAAATATTCTCCCCCTTTGACTGGCTCAAGAAGCTCTTTCAGGCTATAAAAGAGTGGTTCGCATATATCTTTAAATGATTTTTCCCATCATTTGATGACTCCTTATAAAAAGCCCTGCCCGAGAACATATCTCGGGCAGGGCTTTTTTTGTTTGCCTGTTAAATTGAACCATGCAAAACATACATAGTGTAGAGAGTGGAGTGTGGAGTGTGGAGTTTTCCTCTTGCGAAGCTTAAAATCCAAGTCCGCAGGAC
>CAZTWO010000174.1:0-4296 GCA_964617965.1 uncultured Ruminococcus sp.
CGGTCCTCATTAGTCGCTACGCCAAAAATCATTCACCGGATGATTTTTGGCTGCGCCCCCCGGCCCCCGACCCTCGGCCCCCGACCCCTGTGTGCATTGCTAATTGCCAATTGCTAATTGTTTATGCAATTTTTTCAAAATTGCATAAACAAAAGCCCTCCCGCCTGTATGCGGAAGGGGCTTATTTTTTTCTTGATTTTTTTGGGCGGACACGTTTGTCACAGCCGGAGATTTTGAGAAGCTCAATCATACCGAAATATATGAACAGGACTGCCAGAAGTCCCATTACAAATCCGAATGTGCGGACTATGTAATCTCTGCTCCCCTTGTAAAGCGTCACCTCAAAGAAGACGGACAGAATGATAACGCAAAGTGCGGTTACGATTATAAGAAAACAGCCGCCCTTTACCACCTTGTCGGTGAATTTTTTCAGTTTGTCGATTGAAACGGAAATGCAGAAGAAAATGTACGGCACAAGCTCCAGAAATGTAAATATAGGGTAGGTGTCCTCAACTCCCACTTCAACGGAAATAAGCTGGTTTATCAGCAGTGACGTAAAATAGACGGTCGGCGGACAAATCAGAATGACCGGTCTGTCCATTGCCATTGTTATGGCGTAACAGCCGAATGTGAAAGCGGCTGTTATGGGGACGATAACTTCAAATATTACGTTTATCGGGTTTCGCTTCATCAGAATGAACTGAGCGATAAGCAATACACACGATATTAACGAGTAAATAACGGCGTGTCGGATTTCCTTATGTTTTCTGAGAAACGCCGGATATTCGCTTAACGGCATACGGTTAAACTCCAAAAATTATTGCGGCAGAGCCGTATCTGTAATTATAACAAACACCGCACAAAAAATCAACCCTTGCCCCTTAAGTACATCAACCGCAAGGCATACAGATTAAAATTAAAAGTGATTATCACAACAGCAACCTGTTTTGACAAAAAATCAGCATTTGTGTATCATTATAAATCCAAGGCACGCAGTGTCTTCCTTAGCCACTGAATACCGGATACTGACCACTGACCACTCTTTACTAATTGCTCATTGCTAATTGCTAACTGCTAATTACTAATTCAAATAAAACGACAGGGTCAGCCTATCATCTTCCCCTGCCGTTCTTTTAAGTATTAATCTTATGCCTGCGGTGCTTTTTCTGCGGCTTTTTTCGGTGCTGCGGCTTTCGGTGCGTCGGCTTTCGGTGCGTTTGCCGGTGCATCGACTTTTCTGACTTCGACCTTTTGAGGTGCGTTTGCCGGTGCTTTCTTTGCCTGCTCTTCGGCGGCAAGAACCTTTACAACATCAAGAGCAACCTTCTGCGGCTCTTTGTCAATTAAAATCTTTTCAAGGCGTTCTCTTGAGATGCTGCCGTCCGCTCCCGCGAACTTGCCGAGCATATCGTTGAATGTCTTCGAATTGTCGATTTTCTCCTTAATGTCAATATCGTCCTCGTGATAGTCAACCAGCATACTCTCGGCATTGCCGACCTTCTGTGCACCCGTTTTGGAGCGTTCAATCTGAATTATGCTGTGGATAACACATGCTCTCAAAACGTCATGTGCCAGGTCCGCATTGACGGCGGTGCTTTTTTCACCTTTAACAAGGCATTCGTTAATCGGGTCGACAATTTCTTTTTTCGCAAAATCAACAAGTGCGGTTTCGTATTTATCGGGTTCAAGCCCGCGCATGGGTTTTACGGAGTCAATATACTGCGCCTCAGCCATCTGACCGGCGACGGTTATGTTCTGCCCCTTATATATGTCATATGAAACCTTTTCGGCAATGTCGTGTGCGTCAAAGCTGTTAAGGAAATTCTCAAGCTCCGCACCTGACAGAGACTTACTGAAAGCGACTCCTCTGTTGTTTTGTTTTACAACAACACCCTTTATCATATCCTTGCCGGTTAAAGAAATGGTTATCTGTCTGCCGAATTTTGTTATATCCTCGGTTTTCATTTTGCCGACAGCCTCGGCAACCGGACCGACTTTATCGGACTTGAGTATACCCTGCTCTTTCATAACAAGCTCGGACAATACCATAAAACCGACCGTCTGTGCATATACCTCGGTGGCGAGGATATTTTCGGCACTGAATTTATCATCTGTGGCGTTTATCGATTTCAAAGACGTTCTGATGTCAGAAGCCTCAACACTGAGATTTTCGGGCAGTTTAACCTTATCATAGAAATTCTCAATGCGGTCCGCGAGCCACTTGACAGGATTGTCCATACGGGCATTGCGGTCCTCTTTGCGGGCCTTTTCAAATGCAATTTTTTCCTGAACACGCTTTTCGGCTTCTGTTATTTCACGGATTTCGGCGGGCGTTTTTCCGGCAAGATTTGCAACCTTAAGACGTTCAATATACTTAAGTGCGTTAATCCTTCCTTCAGCATAGGCTTTAAGCATTCTGCCGGCTTTCACATGACGCTGAGTCCACTTGTTTCCGCCTGTTGCGGGCTTTGTTGCAAGATAGGTATTTGCGGCATCCAAAAGTCTGCGGTAATACAGATACGGTTTATCATAATTTCCGGGCTTGGTAATCTGACCGTAACGCTCTGCCTCTTCAAAAGCATTTCTCATAGACTTAAACACCTTTGAGCTGCGATGATACCAGGGGTCTAATTTATTAAGTTCTTCCGTTAACGTTTTATATGCATATTCACGGTTGTGAGTAAACAGGTCTTCAAGATTCCCCGAAACAGCCAAGTGGCCGTTTTTATATTCAAGAGGCAACATTCTGCCGTCCTGTTCTGCAACAATTGTTCTTCCCGACTCAATACAATAAAAAGACGCATCCTTACGCTTAGGCCCGAACAGATAAGTCATATTATCGTCACTGTTTTCGTACGTAATCATTACTTTTTTCAGATCAAAACCAAACGCGACAAGATCCTCTTCGATGCCGACGACAGTATGATTCTGAAAAGCAAACACCGCATCCTGAAAGAATATACTAACTGTATCCTCCGAGGCATGCCCCAACATATATTTGTCAAAAAATTCAGGGTCCAAAGCTTTTCTGTCATATTTAGACTCCATTAAATATTCGTCATATGTAACAGGCTCTTCTTCTGCTTCTTCTTTGTTTTCATTTTCAACATCATTCTTATGTTCGACACTATTGTTATCGGCTTCTTCGACTTCGCTGTTGTACTCATCGACATTATCCATATTATTGGCCACATTAAGGTCATAATCATGAATTATATCCAAATCAATAAATTCATATGCGGGATTAGCCATCAGACGCATCTTTTGAAGACCGTCGGTAAGGATGGAAAGTCTGGCATTCTGCTCAAAAATCCAATCCTTTTCTTCATCGGTAAGATCATAGAATTGCGGCGAAAAGTTCTTGACAAAATCATCTGCATCGGTTGCTATGTGAACTGCGACTTCTATCGCAAAATAGTTTTTCGCAAGCTCCTCCGGCGACAGATTTTCATCCGTAAGCTCTTTAATATGTTCGGTAACATGCTGAACACTCTTCAAACTGTCCAAAACAATCTGTTTGCGTCTTTCACGAAGAATATTTTCAGCCTGTTCATCGGTCAGATCGGGCTGCTCTTTACGAAGCTCGGCATATAACTCTTTTGTGTTTTTCTCTTTATGTGCAGGGTTAACATCAAACAGCTTTATAACTTCGACATTATGCTTTTTAATTTGCGCATTTTCATCTTCACTCGTGTGGGGAGTGGGAAGACGGAACAGTCTTTGCAGTGTACGTGAAAGAGAGGAATCTTTGTCATAACCCTCTATGACGCCGATTTTCTCTGTCTCGGCATATGCATGATAAATAACCGACTCACGAATTGCATCGGATCTTTTTATACGCTCGGCGCGTTCTTCGGGAGTAAAGCGTTTTACGGGACGAACCTTTCCGCTCTTGACCAGTTCCCTACGAGGATATCTTTCAATAAAGCCTATAATCGTATCCGCATCGGCGGGTGACGCAAGAACCTTTTTTGCATAAAAATTAACTTTTTCACGTACCTGCTCGGCGGTCAGCTGCGGAGACTCTTTTTTGATGTTTCTGCAAAGGTCAAGATAGATAGAATATATATCCATAAGTACACTCCTTTTTTGTTTCTTACATCCATTATACACCACAGACATAAGAATTGTCTCACTTTTTTTTGATATTTTTAAAAATATTTTCGGAAATGAAAAAAGGGCTATGGCCGGATGGCACATAAACCCTTTTACAATTAAGAATGCATAATTAAGAATGCATAATGAAGGAAAACGCTGAAGCGTTTTGATTTTATAAGCTCCGCAAAAGATAAAATC
>CAZTWO010000175.1:0-1613 GCA_964617965.1 uncultured Ruminococcus sp.
GTTTTTTCGCCGTTTGCAGTTCTTTCTTTTCTGCGTGTGACGGTAACCGACATATTGTCAAATTCCGCCTTTACGGGGGCATTCGGCTTTCTGACCGTGACGCTCACTTCATCCACAAGCGGAAAGGAGCTTATAATTCCGTCTGCAACTTTGGCGGCGGCATATTCTATCAGATCGAATTTGTCGGACAGAAAAATCTCGGTCGCCTTTTTTGTGACATCGGAATAGCTGACGGTCGAACCGACACTGTCGTCAATACACGCCGCCTCATTTGAAACGAGGCAGGAAATGTCCAATACAAAGTCCTGCCCGTTTTGTTTTTCCTCTGGGTGCACACCGTGGAAGGCATACACCCTGAGGGAATTTATGTTTATATACATATATCAGTTCTGATGATAGTCCTTGAGGAAGTCGCCGAGATCCCTCATGGCTCTTGCCATATCGTCCGCCTTCGGGAGCATGACTATACGGAAGTGGTCGGGATCGTTCCAGCTGAAGCCTCTGCCGGGGATAATCATGACGTGCTTTGCATGCAAAAAGTCCATGGCGAACTGCTGATCGTCTGTAATGTTGAACTTCTTTATATCAAGCTTCGGGAAGATATAGAAAGCGGCATGGTTCTTTACGTACGTAATGCCGTCAATCTTGTCGAGCTCTCTGCAGCATGCTTCACGCTGTTCATAAAGTCTGCCGCCCGGGACAATCATCTCTCTTGTTGACTCGGGGTCTGCAAGTGCCGCGGGGATAACCAGCTGCATAAGGGCGTTTGCGCAAAGACGCATTGCCGCCAGAGCTACAAGACCCGCGATAAAGTCGGAAGCGTCCTTCTTGGCGCCGCTGACTATCATCCAGCCGCAGCGGAAGCCGCATATAATGTGTGATTTTGAAAGTCCGTTGTAAGTGATGCACAGAAGGTCATCGCAAAGGGAAGCGGTTGACACGTGCTCAATGCCGTCCATGACAAGACGGTCATAAATTTCATCGGACAGAATGACAAGCTTATGCTCTCTTGCGATTTCGATAATCTGAAGCAGAAGCTCCTTGGGATATACCGCACCCGTGGGGTTATTGGGGTTTATGAGAACAATAGCCTTTGTCTTGCTTGTAATCTTGGAACGAATGTCATCGGGGTCGGGATACCACTGATTTGTTTCGTCGCAGACATAGTGAACGGGTACGGCACCCGCGATATAAACGGAGTTTGTCCACAGTGAATAGTCGGGAGCGGGAACAAGAATTTCGTCACCGTAGTTAAGAAGAGCGGTGAGCGTCATTGTTACAAGCTCGGATACACCGTTGCCGATAAATACATCATCGGGAGTGACACCCTTGATGCCCTTTGATTTGTGATATTCGCAGATAGCTTCTCTGGCGTCCGGCATACCCTTAAGATCGCAGTACGCGACAGCCTTGTCGGCGTTGTCAAGAAGTGCGTGTCTTACGGAGTCGGGCATTTTGAAGCCGAATGTTGCGGGGTTGCCGGTGTTAAGACGCATAACGTCAATACCCTCGGCACGCATGCGGTTGGACTCGACAAAAACGGGTCCTCTGATGTCGGAATGAACTTTCTGAAGCTTGTCTGAACGGTTGATAGTATTCATAAGAAACCTCCT
>CAZTWO010000175.1:1713-4286 GCA_964617965.1 uncultured Ruminococcus sp.
TAACGCAAAAGGAGAGCTTTTTTCTCAAAATTCAGTATATTGGATAATACATAATGTAGAATGCATAATGCATAATGAAGGAAGGCACAAAGTGCCTTGGATTTATAAGCTAACGCAAAAGATAAAATGGTCTGCAGGAAATTGAGTTTAATGTCAGCGGAGCTTATATAAATTAAGTCCGCAGGACTTCCTTGGCCACCGGATACCGACCACTGACCACTGACCACTGGCCACTCTATCATTGCTCATTGCTAATTGCTAACTGCTAATTACTCCTGTGCCGGTATTGGTATCGCTTCCGTATCGCTTTCAATTGAAATAAAATTATTGTGTATAAAATAAAGCGGTTTCATGCGTATGGGTCGGCAGAAGTCGTCAACGGGAACATAGAGCTGCTTTTCATTCAGTCGAAGGCACGGTGCGGACATTTTCCGAGGTTCGCCGTTTACTGTCATAATATCGCTGTTTTCGGCAAATTCAACAGTTCTGCCGTAGACTGAAATTTTTATCCTGCCCTTTGTCCTCTCCACATCGCCGCCGATGAAATTTATAAGCTGCCCGGGGGACAGATACCATTTGCCGTCAACATTCTGCGGCAGTGTCTTTTCGTTGCACATGCCGAGGTCGTAGCCCTTGAATGCAAGGCGAGTGCGGTTATAGACGGGGGCAATGTCATAGGGGAGAATTACATCGTTGTTCTTATCTATTACACAGCTGTCGACAACACGTCCGTCTTCGGTGAATGAAGTAAGTGTCAGCGTGTCGCCGTCAACATCGGCAATACAGAACATTGAAAGCTCTTCTTCATGATGATAGGTCTTGGCGTTCCATATCTTTTTGACGGAGCGTGTGCCGGGCGGATTTTGATTGCCGCTACCTAAGTTATAGTGAACCGTACCTTCTGACGGTCTGTCATAAAGTCCGTCTTTTCGTCTTGGGTAGGAGCGGGCGAATGAATGCTCATGTCCCGAAAAAATGACATCATATTTTTCCATGCCGTCACGAAGAGCGGGGTAGGTATCCTCGCATTCTATCGAAGGACCGGAGTAGCACACGGGGAAGTGGTGCGCGCCGAATTTCCATGTCTTGTTGCTCTGCTCGGCGTCTTTAAGAAGCCAATCGTTTATGTATTCAAATCCGCTTGTGCCCATTATCGCAAAATGGCAGTTGCCGTAATCGAAGGCGTAGTTTGCCACAAGCCAGTCTTTTGGACCGTTGTGAGCGTAGGAGTGAAGGAGCATATTCGTAAAATATGTCGCATGCTCGGAATAATATTTTCCGGTGAAATTAAAGTAATCTTCAAAGCCCATGTCGTCATGGTTGCCCATGCACAGCATAACAGGTATGCTCTCCGAAATGCCCTCAAGCCCCTGCATAAGCCCTGTCCACTGAACATCCGTCTGACCGCAGTTTGTGTTGTCGCCGGCTGTCAGAATAAATTCGCATTCGGGGTGGGTGTCGAGGATTTTTTTAAGAGTTCTGCCCATGGGGCGATAGTCCGCCGGGGGATTCGGGCCGCCCGTCTGAATATCGGACACGCACAGAAAAGAGAACCTGTCAAAGCTTTTGCGTGCTGTTTTAAATGCATATATTTTACTGCGGTGAGTGTCGTCACCGACCGTGTATTCGTATTCCGTGTCGGGAGTCAGAGATGTCATATCGGCAAAGTGAAAATTCGCGGTGTCAACATCCGTCTCAAAGAAATTTATGACGGACTGTGATTTTTGCCATGCACCGTCCGTGCCCGCCTTGCGATAAAGAACATAACCGTTTTTTATGTCGTCGCTTGTACGCCAGCGGACTGTCATAGAGGTCGCGGCGTCACCTTTTATTGTCAGCAGAATCTGATCGGGCGAGGGCTTTGAACCGCGTATGTTTTTCCATTCCTGTTTTGTCATAGTCTACTCCGTTTTTCGAATAACAAAAGTGATTTTATCATTATTCGCAGACAATTGCAATTGATTTTGTATGAATTGGTGATTTTAATTTTCGATAATTGATATTAAAATTATTTATCAGTCTTTTACATGAAAATCGTGATATTTTATTGTGTTTATGTCAATATTATCGGTCGTAAGATAGTTTATTATGTCGTCTATATCGTCTGAAATATGATAGAGTGAGAGTGTCTGCGCTCTTACAATGCCTTCATCTGCGTTTTTTTCAAGAAGTGACTGAAGGTCGTTATAATAGCCGTCAATGTTGAAAATCGCAATCGGCTTTGCGTGGCGGGCGAGCTGTTTGAGGGTCAGAACCTCAAAAAATTCCTCGTATGTACCTATGCCGCCGGGGGTTACAATGAATGCGTCGGAATTGTCCTCCATCCATTTTTTGCGGTCACGCATGGAGTCGTTCCATATAAACTCGTCACACTCGCCGTACAGAATGCCGGGCTGATCGAAAAACTTAGGTGCTACGCCTGTGATTTTGCCGCCGCACTTTTTGAAGCCTCGTGCCGCCGCACCCATCATGCCGTTCGCGCCGCCGCCGAACACAAGCGAATGACCGTCCTTTGCAAGGCGTTCGCCCAGACGCTCGGTCTGTTCTATATAATTCTTATTAACCTCGGTGCT
>CAZTWO010000176.1:0-4284 GCA_964617965.1 uncultured Ruminococcus sp.
AATGGGAGCGACAAGAAGATTTTCACAGAACAGATATTCATCGTCTATGTCGTATGTTTTGGGGTCGTCGGTATAGTCGCAGACAAGCGCACGAACAGGCGGCTTGCCGGTGGCTTTGTATATATCAAATGACTTTTTGAGCATGGGGACAAGCTTTTCACGCAGTTTAAGAAGCTCACGCACTTCGTCTGTGCAATGAAGCTTAATCCACGGCGCTTCGGTTACCATCCAGGCGTTTATGACGCACTGCGCACTGAAAACATCGGTCTGAAGGCGGCGGATAAGCTCTTTTTTGCTGTCGCATCCACGCACCTCGGGTGACCACAGAAGACCCGAAAAGCCCGACACTGCGACACCTCTTACAAAGTCCTTATGGTCATATAAATCACTGTACAGCACAAACGGATAAGACGCTCCGAGCGCACCCATATTCCGCACTTCCGACAGCGTTTTTGTGCCGCCGAGTGAGTCCTTCATTGTGCGGCAATAGAGTGTTCCGAAAAGCGAATGATACTGCTCTCCGTCAAGTCCGGACGGAAATTCGGAAACAAGCGGAAAGCTCCAGCTGCCTGTGTGGTCACTCGAGTCACATTCATCAAGCTTGTAGCCGTCAACACCGAGCGACACGATATTGTCACGGTGATAATCGGCAAAAATTTTTCTCGCTTCGGGCATCGCGAAATCCGGTACAAGCCCCTCCCACACGTCATAGTCGCCGTGTTTGTCACCTAAAAGGGAGTGCAAAGGAGACGAAGAGTGGCAGAATGCCTGCTCCCACAGATTAACATGGAAGTTGTTTTCTTTAAGCGTGTCTATCATCTTTTTCGGTTCGGGAAAACGCTCGCCGAAAACATGAGAGCTTGAATAAGAGTGCGTCTGCCAGCCGGGTTCAAGTCCGATAATATCGCACGGAATATCGTTTTTGCGGAAATATTCGGCTGTATTCAGAATTTCCTTCTGCGTCATACCGGCATTACAGCGATAGAGAACACCAAGCGCCCATTCGGGGACATCCGGTCCGCCGCCCGAGAGCATATTATACTGCGACACAATGTCGGTTATGGTGTCACCCTCGATTATGTATGCGTCAATCCCCTCGGCAGACGGGATAAGCACGCTCATAATGCAGTCGGTGCTTTTTCTGAGGGCGTAAAGCTCTTCGGTGCTTGCGGCAACCTTTGTCGGTGTATAATCGGGGACGGCTTTACCCTGCGATTTTCTGTAACCGCAATAGACTTCTATATATCGTGCGGTGTCAAAGTACATTCCGTAGCCTTTATTGGTAACAAAGAACGGAACGGGCGCATGAGAGTCGCCGTTGGGTGAGACGGGGTCGGCATTGACAGAGAGCTTGAGCTTTCTGCCGCGGTGGTTAAACTGCTTCAGCTGAAGACCGAAGCCGTAAATGCAGGCATCGTCCTCAATCGGAAATTCGAGCAGAAATCCACGCTTTGTCTGCCGAGCCGTGATCGACGACACGGGGAAAGAAATCTCCGTTTCGGTGTAATTGAAATTTTCACAGTAAATTGAAGGCACTAAAGGCTCAGGTGAGCCGAAAGTCAGCTTTTTCATAACAATCTCCTTTAATCAGTTAGCAAGGAGCAAGGAGCAGTGAGTGTGGAGTGTCGCAGACAAAAATCATCCTGTGAATGATTTTTGGCATAGCGACTAATGAGGACCGGCGGCAGCGGTCCGACAACATTAAACAAAATGTGAAGTAAGCTTCGCAAAAGGCGGAGCATATAATCCAAGGCACGCAGTGCCTTCCTTGTTTACTGGCCACTGGATACCGGCCACTGGCCACTTGTTCCATTGCTAATTGCTCATTGCTAATTGCTAATTGTTTTCACTCATCAAAAGCAAATATCCCCTGCCGTATTCTCGTTTTCATACACGACATGCAGAACACGTCGTCACGTGCGAAAATTATGTGGTCGCACAGCTTTATGTTGTGGGATGCTAAAAAATCGGCAAGGCGTTCGGTTGACACAATGTCGTTCTGCGACGGAGCGGCAAGCCCCTTTGTGTGGCAGTGTGAGAAAAGTATACCCGACGGCTTTTTTGCTTTTATTTCAGACAGAATTTCGTCAGTGTCAAGTGTTGTGCTGTCGGTGCTGCCGTGTTTAAGTCGGGTACTGCCGAGAATTTTTCCGGATGCGTCAAGCAGAACCATAACGGCAAATTCCGTTGAAAAATCCGTATAGAAAGGCCGCAGAACATCAACCGCCTCATGACGGCAAAGAACGGTTGCCGAGTCTTTGTTGCGGCTGATATAGTATTCTCCGCTTAAAGACGGAATAAATTTTATAAGCGTTGCCGTGCGTTCGCCGATACCGGGCACTTTCAAAAGCTCGTCAATCGGAGCATCGAATACGGCAGACAGAGAACCGAAGCGATTTAGAAGCTCCTTTGCAAGCGGAACGGTATCCTTGCGGGGAATGGCATAAAACAAGAGCAGTTCAAGAACATTGACATCCGAAAATGTGTCAAGTCCCGAATCGATAAATCTCCCGCACAATCGTTCACGGTGACCCGTGTGGGAGGCGGCGGACTGAAATGTACCGCCGGGGGTTGGTTCTGTTTTTTTCATAAACTCCCCTCCGATAAAGTTAATTAGCAATGAGCAATTAGCAATGAGCAATGAAGAAGTGGCCAGCATCCAGTGGTCAGTGGCCAGTGTCGCAGACAAAAATCATCCGGTGAATGATTTTTGACGCAGTGACTAATGAGGTCCGGCGGCAGCAGTCCGACAACAGATAATTTTTGGAAGGCACAAAGTGCCTTAAATTATAAACTCCGCCTTATGCGAAGCTTTAAAATCCAAGGCACATAGTGCCTTCCTCTGTCACTGGCAACCGGTCACTGGCAACTGGCCACTGATTCTCTGTTTCAAACTCCACTCTCGACGCGCACTCATTGCCGACTTGTTAGAGTTCGCCGTTATAAAACGCTTCTCTGAACCACACGTTTTGGGCTTCGAAGCTTTTGCCTTTAAGGTAGTTGAGAATGCCGGCGTCCGTTGTAAAATCAAAGACGGTTTTGTAAGAGTAAAGGCACTGCTTTTTGTAGCCGCCGAATTTTTTGTTCTGTGCGTTTGTACCGTATTTGCCGTCGCCCAAAAGCGGACAGCCGATGTGTGCCATATGGGCTCTTATCTGATGGGTTCTGCCTGTGAGCAAATCGACCTCGACAAGGCTTATGCCGTCCTTTGTGTCAAGCACGGTATATTTTGTTCTGATGTCTTTGGAGCCGGGCACGGGGTTTTTATAAACGGTGACTTTATTCTTTTTTTCATCCTTTACCATATAGTCGCAAAGTGTTGCCGTTTTCTGCTTCGGACAGCCGATAACAAGACAGAGATATATTTTTTTAATCTCTCGGTTTTTGATTTTCTCGTTGAGAATGCGAAGGGATTCGGCATTTTTTGCCGCCATTACAATGCCGCCTGTATTGCGGTCAATTCTGTTGGCGAGAGCGGGAGCAAATGACGCTTCGTTTTTGGGGTCGTACTCCCCCTTTTCGTAAAGGTAACGCTGAACTCTGCCGATAAGCGTATCGACATATTCGCCTTCATCGGGGTGCGACAAAAGGCCGACCTTTTTGTCAAGGAGCATGATATTTTCGTCCTCATAGATTATATCAAGCGTTTTGCCCGCACCTAAGAAGGAGTATTTTTCTTCTCGCTCAACAAAAAATTCGTCGTTAATATACATATCAATGCTGTCGCCTTCGTTCAGGCGTGTTGCGGCATCGGCTTTTTTGCCGTTAAGCTTTATGCGTTTGAGACGCAGATATTTATATAAAAGTGATTTCGGCAGTGACGGCAAAGTTTTGGTCACGAATTTATCAAGACGCTGACCTGCGTCGTTTTTGCCAATAATAAAATTTTTCATATAGTTCGGTTATTCCTCCAAAAATATAAGGGGTCGAGGCGAGGAGCGATAGCGACGAGCCGAATGCCGAGCGAGGCGAGGCACAGCCCGGAGCGAGCAAAGGTTGTGAGCCTGTCCCCGAACAGGCGAACAATCGAATGCGAGCGGAGGGCAGCCGCACGGCGGCGGCACCCGGCTGTCCGGCAAAAAAATCTGCATATATCGAAAATCTTACCGAACGGACATCCGGGTGCCCCGACGGGCGGCTCAGACCGCCGGTACGGCAAAACCCCGCAATGCAAAAGGCGCTTACCTCTTGCGAAGCTTATATAATCCAAGACACGCAGTGTCTTCCGACATTATGCATTATGCATTCTACATTCTACATTTAAAAGCCTTGCACAGCCTAAAA
>CAZTWO010000177.1:0-4260 GCA_964617965.1 uncultured Ruminococcus sp.
AAGCCCGCATTGGCGGAAAAATGCATAAAAAGCTGGAAAAAGTATTGCCCGGATTATCAGATCATCGAGTGGAACGAAGAAAACTATGACATTTCCGCAAGTCCCCTCTATGTCAGGCAGGCATATGAAGCAAAGAAATGGGCATTTGTTACGGATTACGTCCGTCTGGATGTCGTGTATCGTCACGGCGGAATATATCTTGATACGGATGTGGAACTGAAAAAAAACTTGGACACGCTTTTGGAATTCCCGGGCTACTTCGGTTTTGAAGACGGTACGTATGTTAATACGGGGCTCGGCTTCGGTGCGGAAAAGGAACTGCCGCTTATTAAAGAGCTTATGGCTGACTATCAACAGATTCCGTTTATACGTGAGGACGGCTCGTTTGATACAACGTCCTGCCCTGTGCGAAATACGCAGGTTTTTCTTCGTCACGGACTTGTCCGGGATGACAGCAGACAGGTTCTTGATGACGGCGTTCTGATTTTGCCGTCACGGTATCTGTGCCCGATTTCCTATGAAAACGGACAGAAAAATATCGTTCGTGATACAATTTCCGTACATTGGTTTCAGGCATCATGGCAGACAGCAGAACAAAAGGAAAAACACAAAAAAATCACCGCAAAAGTAAGACGTGATGCGGCAACAGACAGGCTGATACATTTCCCGAACCGCCTGGGGCGTGCAATAATGGGCGATGAGGTATATGAAAAGCTGAAGCATAAGATGAAGAAAGGATGAGCGCTTTGTCTGAAGTCACAGAGTATTAAAGCTCGATTGATTTTCGGTGGAACTGACGCTTACAGGTTCTTTCGCAACATCCGATGACAGACAAAGAACTCTCATACAAAATCAAAAATTATAGGCTTTGGACAGTTAAACCCAAAAGACTGCAATTTCTGCGGAGGAAAAATGAAAGACTCAAAACTAAAACGCAAATTGGTTGCACTATATGAGTGGGACTATGAAGCAAAGCGTATGCTGATTCTGCGGACAAAATACCGACTGCGAATCATGTCGCCCGAACGAACTATACGTTATATAGAAAAACACAGATGTTCAATTGCCCGCTACGGAGACGGAGAGTTTAATCATATTTGCAACTCCCGAGATATAGCTTTTCAGACACGGTCAGATGAACTTACAAAAAAACTGACCACGGTTCTTGACTGCAAAGACAAACGGCTTTTGCTCTGTATTCCACGCTGTCTCAACACAACAAAAGGCTGTAATGAGCATTCAAAAACTTTCTGGATTGAATGGGGAAGAGGGAACGAACACCAGAAGAAAATCGTTAATCTGATTCGTTCCCATACAGGTCGGGGCTATTTCTTCGGTGATTCTCAGATTACGCGTCCGTATATAGACTGGACAGATAACAAAAGAGCAAATCGTACATTCCCAATGCTTAAAAGACTATGGGCAGAGCGGGATATTCTGATTGTCGAGGGAGAAAAAACACGCCTGGGAATAGGCAATGATCTGTTTAATGACGCAAAATCTGTTAAGCGTATCCTTGCCCCTGCTGTAAATGCATTTGACTATTATGACAAGATAAAAGAAGCCGTAGTAAGAAATTATCACGGCGAGCTGATTATCATGGCGCTTGGACCGACAGCAACTGTTCTTGCGGCAGATTTTGCAATAATGAATATGCAAGCTCTTGATATCGGACATATTGACATTGAATATGAATGGTATCTTCATGGCGCAAAAGAAAAAGTTGCCATTCCGGGAAAATTCACAAATGAAGTCGAAGACGGTCGGGATAACATTGATGATTGTGAAGATGAAATCTATTTATCACAGATTATCGACAGAGTCGGCTGTTGAGAATTAGGAGAAGTATATTATGCCTGAAATTTCTGTTATAGTACCTGTTTATAAAGTCGAGCCGTATCTTCGCCGCTGTGTGGACAGCATTCTTAATCAAACATTTACGGATTTTGAGCTGATTCTTGTGGATGACGGCAGCCCCGATAACTGCCCGGCAATCTGCGACGAATACGCCGAAAAAGACAAACGTGTCAGGGTTATCCACAAAGAAAACGGCGGACTTTCCTCCGCAAGAAATGCGGGAATGGATGTGGCTCACGGAAAATATTTTCTGTTCTGCGACAGTGACGACTATGTCAGCCCATATTGGTGCGAGACGTTGTACAATGCCGCAGCGGAACATAATGACTGTTTTGTTTTCGGTGGCATAAAAGAAGTAAATGAAGCTGCCCCGGTTGCGGTAACCGATACGGCAAATTCAGAAAAAAAAGAATATGACATTGCTGCATTCATCGATTTGCATATATGTGGTGTTGCCGGGTACGCATGTAATGTTCTTTTTGACGCCGCAACAATACATCGGTTTTCAATTCGCTTCAGAACGGATGTTATAGTTGAAGATCTCCCGTTTTGCATTGAATACCTGAAACGTGTGTCATCGCTGATCTATTGCGGTCATGCCGGATATTACTATGTACAGAGAGATGAGCAAACTTTATCACGAAAATACCATCAGGACGGTTTTCGGAAATACAGAGAAAAATATGCGGCCGTTCAGAATTATATTGCTGAATGCGTAGCAGAAGACAGACAAAGTGAATATCGGATTAAAGCAGCAAATGAATATATGTATCGGTTCCTGAAGTCATTAGATAACACCTTTGATAAACGCAGTACACTTACATTTTTCCGGAAATTAAAATACAATCAACAGGCAATTCAGACGCAGGAGTTTAAAAGCTGTCTGCAAAATTATACCGCAGGAAGAGAAAATGAACGTTATCTGAAGCTTTTAAGAAATGGCAATTATTATATCGCATATTTATATACACTCGGAGCAAAAATAAAAAGAAAACTTTTCAGATAAAATGACAGGAGGACACAAAATGAAAATTATCGGAATGATCCCTGCAAGGGGCGGTTCGTCCCGCTTTAACATGAAGCCGCTGGCGCTTATCTGCGGCAAGCCCATGATTTATTGGGTATGGAAGCACTCAAAAGAGGTCGAGTGCTTTGAAGAGGTCTATGTCGCAACAGACAATGACGAGATAAAGTCTGTGGCGGAGGGCTTCGGCGCAAAGGTCATTATGACCTCCCCCGACTGTGAGACGGCAACCGAACGTCTGTATGAAGTCTCTCACAAAATTGACGCGGACCTTTATGTCATGGTCAACGGCGATGAGCCGCTTGTAAAGGCACAGGATATCGTTAAATGCATCCCGGAGAAAATTCCCGAGGACGGCTTCTATGTCTCAAACCTGATGACAGATTTTTCTAATCCCGTGGAGGTTGTCGACCCCACAAATCTGAAAATTGTCACAAACAAAGACGGCGTCTGCCTGTTTATATCCCGCGCTCCTATTCCCTTCCCGAAGGGAGAAATGAACTATGCCTATCAGAAGTTTGTAGGCGTAGGTGCGTTCACACACGGTGCGCTGGAATACTATCACAGCACTCCCCGCGGCCCTGTTGAGAAAATTGAAGAGAATGACTCGTTCCGCTTCATCGAAAACCGCAAGGACTGCTATTACATCAACGCCCACTGCAAGACACTCTCCGTGGACACACCCAAGGATCGTGTGCAGGTTGAGCGTTACATGACCGAAAACGGTCTGGCGTAACCGAATGTTCATCTACCTTTATTCCCGTCCACTGTGGGCAGTTTGGGCAGTTATGCTTATCGGGCTTGCTATTTGGACGATTCTGTGTATACATACACCGAAAAAAATATGGCACACGGTAAATCTGCCGCTTGCTGTTGTCTTTGTTCTGTTTATACTTTACGCAACGGTATTTAACCGAACGAGCGGTGAAACGGAGCTTATCCTTATGCCCTTCGCGGCTTTCTCTGCCGCAAAACAGCAGCCGGAGCTTTACCGTGAAATGCTGATGAATGTATTTCTGTTTTTCCCGATGGGGCTGACCCTGTCAAATGCTCTGCCGTGCAGGTGGCGTACGTCGACAAGAATTGCCGTCACTGTGTTTGTCGGGTGTATGCTCAGCGTGGGAATTGAGTTCATTCAGTATCGTTTTGCCCTCGGCACTGCGGAGACGGATGACGTTATCTGCAACACGCTTGGCACGTTCATCGGCTCTTTGTCACTGCTCACAGCACTCGCCTGCGAAAAACTGAAAGAAAAGCTCGGTATATGAACATGGCACCGAATACGACAAAAAATTAAAGAAAACCGACAAACAATATCTTGATTTTCGGTCACGGGCGTTATAGAATAAAAGTGTAAAAAGAAATTTTGAGAGGCTGCC
>CAZTWO010000178.1:0-4238 GCA_964617965.1 uncultured Ruminococcus sp.
GGTCCGAATTAAAGGTTCTGCTTGCTGTCATCAGACTGACTTACGGGTATAATTGCGAGGAAAAAGAGCTGACTCACAGTCGTATTTCCGATACAAGCTTTGTGCCGCTCAGAACCGAACAGCGAGCGTTAAAAAGTCTTATCAGGAAGAATATAATCCATATCAGAAACAGCGGAACAAACAACAGATATATTATCGGTGTGAACGCAAATGTTGACGAGTGGTTCGGGAATATTGTGACAAAAGAGACTGTCAAAAAGCAATCCGCAGAAAATGAGAATATTTTTTTTGACACAAGCCTCGCCAAAACGGCGACACAGCCTCGCCAAAATGACGACACAAGCCTCGCCAAAATTGACGACACAAGCATCGTCAAAAGTGACGACACAAGCCTCGCCAAAAATGACGATGCATTTAAAGACAGTATTACTAAAGACAATATTAAAGACAGTGTATGTAACGACACGACACAACCCGAAAAGAAGTCCGATGTCGAAAAAATGCAGGACGAGCTTAAAACCTATTCAGGAACAGCAAAACGGTACTTCACCAAAAACGAGAAAAGAATTTTCGATAAGTGGGTTAATGTGTATCACTTTTCTTTTGATATGATTAAAGCGGCTTATGACAGGTCGAGCGGTTATACGGATGACCTTAGCATTCACTATATGGACAAAATTCTGACCGAATGGCACGAAAAGGGGATTACATCACCCGAAAAGCTTAAAGAGAAAAAAGCTCCGGTACGGATTAATCCCGATTTCTCCGAAAACCATATCACAAAGCCGTCTTATGATATTGACCTCGCGATGAAAAAAGCGATGATGAGCGTGCCGAAGCTTAAGAAGAAGGCTTGCAGTAACATATAAACAGACATTTTGCGCTATTGTCAGTTACAAGGGAGAAAAGCGGACTTTGGGGCGCGAGGAGCGCGAGCGACGAGCGCGTAGCGAGCGAAGCGAGCGTACGGCGGCGAAGAGGCGGCACTGCCAAGGGCAGGGTCGACGATGAGCCGCAGGGCGACGACCGCAGGGAGTCGCTGCCCCGACGAGGTGACAGTCGCAAAAAATAAGTTTTGCTTTTGTCCTTGCACTGTATTTGAGACTGTCGCCGAGGAGGGGCACCGCCGGCTCGGACAGCGAGACGGCGGCAGCCCTGCCGTAAGAAGCGTCAGCGTATTACGGCAAAAGCCCCGAGCGAGCTGAATTTGTTCAGTCGCAGCCTCATGCGGCTTAACAAATGAAAGCGAGGGAGGGGCAGCCGTCCGGAGGCGGTGCCTGTCTGTACGACGTCAAAATCGGCATATCTCGAAACTTACCGACCGGATAGACAGGTGCCCCGACGGACGGCTCAGTCCGCCGGTACGGCCACGCCCTGCAATGCGAAATAAACTTACCTTTTGCGAAGCCACTGCTCCTTGCTCCTTGCTAACTTTTTTCCCTCTTGATTTTTATTCTATTCCGTGTATAATATTCTCATACAACATATGTTAACACTGTTAACATCCCCTCGGAGGCACATCATGGAAGAAGCTTTACAAAACGCAAGACAGATTATCGATGAAACCGACAGACTCATGGCGTCACTTTTCGAAAAGAGAATGAACGCCGTCAGGCTTGTCGCCGAATACAAGAAATCGCACGGACTTCTCATCACCGATCCCGTTCGTGAAACCGAAATGCTCGCGCGAAACGCCGAGTACATTTCCGACCCCTCGTTAAGGGAGGACTACAAGCGATTTTTAAGCGACACCATGAAAACGTCCCGAAATTATCAGCGTCGGCTTTTAGAGGGCATGACCGTTGCCTATGCCGGCACCGAAGGCGCTTTTGCTCACATCGCCGCAAACAAGCTCTATCCCACGGCTCGGAAAAAATCGTACGGTGACTTTGCCGGAGCGTATAATGCCGTTGTCAGCGGAGAGTGCGACGTGTGTGTTCTGCCCCTTGAGAACAGCTCTGCGGGCGAAGTGGGGCAGGTGACGGATCTCCTTTTCGGCGGTCCGCTCTATATAAACGGCACATATGAATTAAGCGTTACTCATGACCTTGTCGGCGTTCACGGCACAAAAGAGGACGACATAAAAACCGTTGTCAGCCATCCGCAGGCGCTCATGCAGTGCGACAGTTACATAAGAGAACATAATCTCGATAAACAGAGTGCATCAAACACCGCCCTTGCCGCAAAATACGTTGCCGAAAAGGGCGACAAAACCGTAGCCGCCATCGCATCGGGTGAGACCGCAAAGCTGTACGGACTTAAGGTGATAAGGGACTCGATTAACACATCCGACTCCAACACAACACGCTTTGCCGTTCTGAGCCTTAACGACAACAAAGGCGCAGCCTCCGCTCACGGCACAAGCTTTGCTCTTATGTTCACGGTCAAAAACGAAGCGGGTGCACTCGCTCAGGCACTCAACATAATCGGCTATCACGGCTACAATCTCCGCACACTCAGAAGCCGCCCCAGAAAGGATCTCCTGTGGCGTTACTGCTTCTATGCCGAGGCCGAAGGCGACATTTACGGCGACAACGGCACCAACCTTATCGAGGAACTCGGCGTGTGCTGTGACAGAATAAAAATCCTCGGCGAATTCAAGAAGCTCAGACCCGATGAAGACAGCGAATAAAAACCGGCAAGAAGCAAAAAAAGGAGCAAGGAGAAAAAAGGAGCAAGGAGCAAGGAGCAAGGAGCAGTTAAGGAAAACGCCGGAGCGTTTTGAATTATAAAGCTTCGCGAAATGTTGTATTACCTTTTGAGATACAGTATTAATGTTTGCGGAGCTTATAAATCCAAGTCCGCAGGACTACCGACATTGTTAATTGTTAATTGTTAATTGACAATGCCACTCTCTCATTGCTAATTTCTCATTGCTAATTGCTAATTGAATAACAGAAAGGCCAACCTTACTATGAAAATCACTGTCCCCCTCCCCGCCGGAAGCTATGACATCATAATTTCCACGGGAATATTAAACAGAATATCCGAATATGCAAATCTTGACAGGCGTGTGCTTGTCGTCACAGATGACGGTGTGCCGAGTGTGTACGCCGAGACGGTAGCCGCACAGTGCAAAGCAGCGACGGTGGTCACGCTCCCTCAGGGCGAGCAGTCAAAAACGCTTGCGAATTTTGAGAAGCTATTAACCGTCATGCTCGATAACGGCTTTACAAGAACAGACTGCGCCGTAGCTGTCGGCGGCGGTGTCGTGACCGATATTACCGGCTTTGCGGCGGCGTCTTACATGCGCGGAATTGACTTCTATAACGTTCCCACAACCCTTCTTGCACAGACGGATGCATCTGTCGGCGGCAAGACGGCGGTTGACCTGAACGGCGTTAAAAATATAGTCGGCGCTTTCCATCAGCCGAAGGGCGTTTTTATCGATACCGACACGCTTAAAACGCTTGACAGCCGCCAGTATAACGCAGGCATGGCTGAAATCATCAAAACGGCTCTGTGCTTTGACGCCGATTTCTTTGACGGAATAAAAAACGGCACTCTTTCAACCGAGGAGCTTATTTCACGCAGTGTCCAAATAAAAGCGGACGTTGTGACGGCGGACGAAAAGGAAGCGGGACTTCGCCGAGTGCTTAATTTCGGTCACACCGTCGGTCACGCAGTAGAAACACTGTCGGGGCTTCTTCACGGCGAGAGTGTCGCAATCGGCATGACGTATATGTGCTCTCCCGAAGTGCGTAAAGAGCTCTGCACAGTCCTCGAAAAATACTCACTTCCCACACGCACCGACATTTCACCCGAACGCCTCTTCAGTGTCCTCATTCACGACAAAAAAGCCGACGGCGACAAAATCAATATTGTAGTCGTCAACAAAATCGGAAGCTTTGAAATCAAGCGAATAAGCATGGAAGACATGCGGAAGGTTATGAATAATATAAACTAAAAAGAAAAGCATAAAAAAATTAGCAATGAGAGAAAGGGGCCGGGGGTCTGGGGTCGGGGGCCGGGGTAAACAAGGAAGTCCTGCGGACTTGATTTTATAAGCTCCGCGGACATTAAAGCTATATCTTAAAAGAAAATATTACACTTCTCAAAGCTTTATAAATCAAAACGCTACAGCTTTTTCCTTGTTTATCGGATACTGACCACCGGTCACAACAGTTTATAATTTTTGCGAAGCTATATAATTCAAGACACTTTGTGTCTTCCTCAGTTTATCGGTTGTCGGACCGCTGCCGCCGGTCCTCATTAGTCGCTACGCCAAAAATCATTCA
>CAZTWO010000179.1:0-4162 GCA_964617965.1 uncultured Ruminococcus sp.
AAACGGCATTTCCGTCAATATAACCTAATTTTGCGGTTGAGATTTTTATTTTTGTGTTATTATTGCAAATTCCGCCGTGATATGTTATCATACCGCATAAGAACAGAAAGAGGAGAAAATATATGGAAAAACAGCCAAAAACTCTTAATTTATGGAAAATTGCCATTTACTCAATCGGCATTTTCGGCATTCAGCAGCTTATAGGCTACATAAACGCCTATCAGTCGCAGTTCTACACAAGCGTTCTGTCGGCGGACCTTATGAAATGCGCCGTTATCATTCTTGTGGCGAAAATTATCAGCTCGTTCGCGGACCCGATTATAGGCAATATTATCGACTCGGCACACTTCAAGTCGGGCAAGATGAAGCCGTTTGTTGCCATGAGCATACTGCCGTTCGCGATTATCACAACGCTTATGTTCATCAAGTTCAATTTTCCGAATGACACGGTTATGTATATCTACATTACAATAACAACCGTTCTGTGGAACATTGCCATGAGCTTTGCGGATATTCCGAGTCAGGGTATGCTTGCCGTTCTGAGTCCATCAAGCGAAGAGAAAAACTCCTGTGCCGGCATCGCGAATATGCTTAAATCGCTTGCTCTTGTCGCACCGAACCTTGTTGTGCCCGTCATATGCATGCTTACAAAGTCGGCGGCGATAACAAAGAAAGAGTATTTCATAGCGGCTCTGTTCATAGGTGTTGTGGCAATTATAGCGGTTGCGATTATGCTTAAGGGTTCAAAAGAGGTCGTAAAGAGCGAACCGAACAAGATGAGCCTTAAAGCCATGTTCGGCGAGCTTAAATCGAACAAGCCCCTTATGATAATCTTCCTTATAAATATGCTCGGCTTCGGCAGAAATATGGCTGTCAGCATCGGCGTTCAGGCGGCGGCTGTTCTGCTTGACGAAGTGACAATTCCGGGGCTTAACATAACCCTGTCGGGCGAAAATCTGCCCATAATTCTCGGTGTCGGTGCGGCAATTCCGTCAACCCTGTCGGTAGTGCTGACTCCTCTTATCTCGCAGAAAATAGGCGTTAAAAAGACATTTATGATATTCGGCGTATACGGTGCGATTGTTACAATGGGCTATTATCTGCTGTTTGCATTCGGCCCGGAGTGGTTCCACTCGCTGTGGGGCATAATCATAGGTCAGTTTGTCATCAACTTCATGTTCGGCCCGCACGGCTTCGCTCCGCTTATCATGCTCTCGGATGCTGTCGATTACAGAGAAATGACAACGGGCAAACGCACGGAAGGCATACAGTATTCCGTTCTTAGCCTCTCGTTTAAGCTCGCAAACGCTTTCTCGGTCGCAGTCGGCGTGTTTATAGTCGGTCTTTCGGGCTATGTCGGAACAATGACATTTTCGGATATCACACCGCACATGCAGAACATCGTTATGGCGGCGTACTGGTTTATCCCGGGACTTTGCACGGGACTTAGCATGATTCCGATGCTGTTCTATAAGCTTGACCGCCCCGAAATAAGAAAGCAGATGAAGGAATTCATCGCCAAGCGTGACGGCACAAAAGCCGAATAAAACATAAGATTATTAAAACCGTGCGGATGGGATGAACCCGGCCGCACGGTATTTTTTTAAAACGAAGAACGACGACAAAATTGCCGCCGCTCTCCGTACTAATGAATAAAACTTCCGTGAAAATCAGAATTCTTTGACGAGCTCCGTAAATGTATCCGCTATCACCTTCTGGCTGTTCAGCCCCATGGAGTTCGTTTCGTGATAGTGTCTGTCGCCCCTTATGTCGTTTGTGGGATTCAGGAATGCCTGAGTCGGGTGCAGACAGAAGTCATTGGGGGCAACAACATAGCCCGCCATATCGTTTGTAATGCCGTATTCTATCATTTCGGGATCGCCGCAGATTTCGGCAAGCGGCAGCGGGTTAATCTCGGGGCCTTTGCCCGTTGAAGAACGCTCGGCAGGCTCATAGCCGCCGTAAACGGTACATACGAAGTTTTCCCCGGGCAGAAGCAGTATTTTCTGACTGCCGAAGGTCATGTATGTCATTTCGCTGCGCATGGCAACGCCCGTTTCGCTCTCTTTGCACGGGAACGGATTGAAGCTCATTGTGCCGCGCATTGCGAGGAGCAGAAGAACATAGTTATCAACCGGCAGATAGAACTGACGGCGGTTTATTTTAATAACGGGTTCAAGCTCTTTGTCGTTGTCAACCGCAATTGCTGCATCGGCAAAAAATCTGCCCTGTGCCTTTATGTTTTCAAGAGGATTGTCCTCAACAAATTCGGCGGCATCCATTCCGCCTATCGCACCGATACCGAACAGGACATTCGCGCCTGTCTTTTCGGCTACACGCTCTCTTAAGAAGTACGGATATTCACCCGAAAGCATTCTGTTAGAGCCGCCCAGAGAATTGGGATGCGCACCTACGTTTATAAGCCATGTTTCCGCAGAACCGTTATCGGGAACAAAACGGATACGAGTAAGAATTTCGTGTTTGTCGGGCAGACGGCGTTTCGTGAAAAGTCCGCCTTCAATTGAATGTCTGCCAGTGTAGAGTTTGCCGGGAGTGCGGTTTGCATACGCTTCCTTTGCCGCCGCAACGGACTGAGAGAAAAGCTTTTCCATGTATGCTTCATCTTTGCCGTTTGCGGGGATGCTGAGAGCATTCGGCTTGCCCCAGTAACCGACAGTGTCAATGCCGGAATGGGAGTGCGAACAGCTGAAGTTTACACTTATACAGGAACAAAATTCGGGCTCCGCCAGAATACGGCGGCGAATTTCGTTAACCTCGACATTTGTAAGTCCGACAATGTCACCTGCGAGCCAGATGATACCCGAACCCGAGCCGACATCAAGCCAGACGGCACTTACAAAAACATCGGTAATCTGCCCTTCCATAACGTGCCCCGAGCCGTGACCCGCTATATAGTAGGTCTTTGTGCCGAACTCGTCGGGATTTATTTCTTTTTTCGCAAAACCGAGATTGTATTTATCACCGGAAACCGTAACGGTCGGGTATTTTTCAATCTTGGGTGCGGGACCTCTTTTTAATATCTTTTTGCCGTAATTGAGGGATATTGCTTTTGCGCCCTTTGCGGCAAGGTTGTTTATATCCATGGGGGAGCCTCCGGACAGTTATTGATAGTGTTTCTATATAGTGTAAGCAATTGGCAATTAGCGAAGAAAGTGAGCAAGGAGCAAGGAGCAAGGAGCAAGGAGCAGTTTCGGAAGTCCTGCGGACTTGGATTATAAGCTTACGCGGAAGGTTAGCTATATATATGAGGAAGGCTTATTCCGTTGCGGCGAGGGTATCGCGGATGAAGGCGGGGACTTCGTCGGACGGAATGCCGAGGGAGAGGGAAAATTCATCGTTGAGAATTTTCTCCGCCTTGCGCAGGATAGTGCCGTCATAGGAACCTAAATGCTTGCCGGCATCCTGAAGCTCACGCCTTTTTACGTAGAGGCTGTGAATCATTGCGACAATCTGCTGTCTGTCGCCGCCGGCCAGGATGGAGTTGCATATTTCACTGCGTTTCTTGCTGTCTTTTTCCCACTTCGGGACAATGTTTTTTATGCCGATGATTATATCAAGAACTTCTTCTTTTGTGAGAATTCTTTTCATTTTAGAAAGGAGCAATTCGTTGTCGCACGGAACATATATAACGGATTTGCCTTCGCTCAGGGGCGACAGAACATAATATTCTTTTTCGTCACCGAAAAGCTTCTGTTTCTTCTTTTCGACAATCTTGCATACTCCGTTAGAGCCGTAAAGAACACAGGAATTGATTTCAAACATAAAAAACACCCCTCTTTTTTGCTATGTCTATTCACATTTACCATTATAACACATTCCTGTTAAAATTAACATAGGCAAAATGCACAAAATATTGGGGATTTGAATAGAGACGGGAGAAGCGAACAAAAAAAAGGAGCAAGGAGCAAGGAGCAGCGTCGGAAGGCACGGTGTGCCTTGGATTATATGGATTCGCAAAACAATTAGAAATTAGCAATTAGCAATTAGCAATGTCGGAAGTCCTGCGGACTTGGATTATATAGCTTCGCAAAAGATAGGCTATTAGCGTATGATTAGACCTTGTCGTGACAGTGGATTTATTTAGCTTCGCGGGAGGTGGGCTTATTTTGCATTGCCGGGCTTTGCCGTACCGGCGCAGCTG
>CAZTWO010000180.1:0-4149 GCA_964617965.1 uncultured Ruminococcus sp.
GTTTATTATTATAATAAACTAAACTTACGGAAAAGAGGTATTCTCAATGAAAACAGCGGTTATGGGCTGCGGCACCGTCGGCAGCGGTGTTGTCGATTTAATTGATTCAATGGGCGAAAAGTACGCTAAAAGCTGCGGCATAAAAGAAAAGGTAGAAGTAAAATATATTCTCGATTTAAGAGATATGCAGGGCACTCCCTATGCTTCACGCATAACTCACAACGTTGACGATATAGTTAACGACAGCGAAATAAAGGTTGTCGCCGAGGCTATGGGCGGCACAGAGCCGGCTTTTACATTCTGCATGAAGTGCATGGCGGCAGGCAAGAGCGTTGTTACATCCAATAAACAGCTTGTTGCCGAAAAGGGCGAGGCTCTTATGGATGAAGCGAAGAAAAACAATGTCGCTTTCATGTTCGGCGCTTCGGTCTGCGGCGGTATTCCCGTTCTCAGAACCATGTTTTCAAGTCTGTCTTCAAATGAAATAGAGAGCTTCTACGGCATTCTCAACGGCACAACAAACTATATTCTGACCGAGATGACCGAAAAGCAGTCTTCTTTTGAGTCCGCTCTTAAGGATGCTCAGGACAAGGGCTTTGCCGAGCATGACCCCACCGATGATATAGAGGGCTTTGATGCGGCGAGAAAAACCGCAATTCTGTGTGCATGCGCTTTCGGCTCGCACGTATATCCCGATGAGATAAAAACCGAGGGTATCACAAAAATCACACTTGAGGACGTAAATTATCTCAAGAAGGCCGGTTATGCCGTAAAACTTATCGGTCAGGGCAGCAAAAAGGACGGCAAGATTTATGCCTGTGTCGCTCCCGCCGCACTTAAAGAGAGTGAGATGCTCGCGTCTGTCAAGGGCGTTCTCAATGCCGTATTTATAAAAGGCAACGCAATGCCCGAGCTTATGATGTCCGGCCCCGGTGCAGGAAAACTGCCCACGGCAAGCGATGTTGTAGCCGATATGCTCGAATGCATCCGTCTTGACAACAAAAACGAGGTTGTATATTCATGGGATCATCACAAAGACGGCATAATGGGTGATATAGATCTAAACGAAAAGAAATTCTATGTAAGACTTCTGTCCGATAGCGGCAAAAACGCCGAAAATGACGTTAAATCGATTTTTGAAAATTGTGACGTCTTATTCGCCGATAATAACGAAACGGCGTTTATTGCGGACGCAGACGGCAGAAAAACGCTTAAATCAAAGCTTGACACCGTCAGCGGAACAAAGACTGTTTCGATTATTCCGATATTATGAGCATAACCGTTCTTAAATTCGGCGGCAGTGTGCTTAAAGACGATGCCGCAATAATAAACGCCGCAAGAATAGTCAAAGGCTTCTGTGACGGCTCAAACAGAGTTATTGCGGTTGTGTCTGCACAGGGCGGTATGACCGACAGTCTGACAAAAGAAGCAAAAAGGCTGTCTGAAAATCCGTCAAAGCGTGAGCTTGATGTCATAATGAGCGCAGGTGAGCTTCTGTCCGCCGCAAAGCTGGCGATAGCCGTTGAGGGCTTAGGGCAGAGCAGCATATCACTCTCGGGCTGGCAGGCGGGTATTATGACAAACTCCGTAAACGGCGGAGCACGCATAAAAGACATTGATATAAAGCGTGTGCAGAAAGAGCTTGACAAAAAAAAGGCGGTCATAGTCGCCGGATTTCAGGGCATTAACCGTCATAATGATATGACAACCTTAGGCAGAGGCGGCTCGGACACGACTGCCGTTGCATTAGCGGCGGCTCTCGGTGCGGATAAGTGTATTATATATTCCACCGTAGACGGAATATACACAGCCGACCCCGAAAAGGTGACGGACGCCATAAAGCTTAATGAAATAGATTATAACAGCATGCAGGAGCTGTCGTTTCTGGGTGTCAAGGTGCTTAATCCCAGAGCGGTGGAGCTTGCGAGAAAATATTCCGTAACGCTTGAGGTTCGTTCGGCGTTTTCGGAAAATCCCGGAACGGTTGTAAAGGAGACTGCCGGCGTGGAAAAGATGCTTATAAGCGGTGTTACAAAAAAGAGCAGCATTGCGAGAATTACGGTTTCGGGACTTAAGGGAACATCGGGAGAGGTTTTCTCGGTGTTCGGTCTTATGTCCCAAAACAACATAAACTGCGATATTATTCTTCAGACGACCGAGAAGGACGGCACAACGGATATTGCCTTTACGGTAAATGAGGATGATGCCGACAATGCCGCAAAGATACTCAAAAACAGCAGTCAGTTTGACGAAAACGCCATAGAGTGTGATAAATCCGCCGCCAAGGTGTCTGTTGTCGGTGCGGGTATGGAATCACACCCCGGTGTTGCCGCCGCGATTTATGAGGCACTGAGCGAAAAGAATATAGATGTTCTTATGATTTCGTCGTCCGAGATGCGTTTTTCGGTTGTCGTTAAAAAGGATGATGCCGATGCGGCGGTTATGGCGATACACAAGAGGTTTTACAATTAGCAATTAGCAATGAGCAATTAGCAATTAAAAAAGGGACCGGGGACCGGGAATCAGGGGCCGGGAAAGGCACTTTGTGCCTTGAATTATGTAGCTTCGCGGATATAAAATACGATGGCAGATTATAATCTGATTGTTTGCAGAACATTATAATTCAAAAAAAATATAACACTTTTCTGAATCATAAAAAAACAGGGCATTAAGGTTTTAGTGTCCTGTTTTTTTTATAAAAATGCCGTAAAAACAGCATTGCGATGTCATTTTTACCGAGGTTTTTGTATTATAAAATGCCGGTAAAAACAGCATTACGATGTTATTTTTATCGAGATTTATTTAAAACAAAAAATATGACAAAAGAAAACTCCCGTATCGGTAATTTTCCGACACGGAAGTTTTTAAGAATGATTGATAAAATCTCAAATCTTTGTGCTATTATTTTTTGAGAAAGCCGAAAAGACCTTTCTTTTCTTTAATCTGTTCGGTTGAAACAATGTCTTTAAGCTCATAGCCCGTGTTGGCAATTACAGAGGCTAATTTTTCTTCGTCAAGAGGAGCATTTGATTCAACAACCGTTTCGCCCTTCGAATGTGAGGACGAGACTTTTTTAATGTCAAAATTTTGTCGTATGACATCGTTTATGTGGCTTTCGCACATTGAACACATCATACCGTCTATTCTGAGAACAGTTTTAATCATGATAATCCCTTTGTATTACAGCTTTTCGAGAATTTCATTGGGCATCGTTTCGATAAGCGCGAAAACGGCGTCGAAATTATCTTCAAGAACCGGAATTGCGTCCTTTAATATAACCGTGAGCTTATTATAGTATACCGTAATTTTTTCGGCGGCTGTACGGCCCTTTTCGGTAAGGGATGCTTCTTTATAAAGAGGCATGTCAACATAGCCGTTTGCGATAAGCTTTGTCATGAGGTTGTGAACGCTCGGCTTTGAACAGTTAAGTTCTTTTGCAATGTCGATGCAGTGAACGCCCGTGTTGTCGGGATCGAGCTTTAACATTGTGTAAAGATATTTGCAGCTTGTTGAAGTAATTTTTTTTGTTTCAATTGTCATAATTTTTTTTAATGTAGAATGTAGAATGCAGAATGCAGAATGTAGGAAGTCCTCCGGACTTGATTTATATAGCTTCGCAGAAGGTAAAGTGAATGTTAAGCGGTAAGCTGAATATCAGCGTAGCTTATAAATCCAAAACGCCTCGGCGTTTTCCTTAATTATGCATTATGCATTCTACATTATTTTAATGTATAATGTAGAATTAAGAATTAAGAATGTCGGAAGGCACTGCGTGCCTTGGATTATAAAGCTTCGCAGAAATTAAAGCAGAAGTTAAAAGATAAGCTGAATGTCAGCGTAGCTTATAAATTCAAAACGCCTCGGCGTTTTCCTTAATTATGCATTATGCATTCTACATTCTGCATTATTTTGCATTCTGCATTATGTTCTGTAAGTTTTGTAGAGATTGTGGTTTAAGAAATTTGTTTATTTGTCTTTGTGGCAGGAGCCGGACATGGCACAGTGAGCGCAGTTTCCGCCGCAGGAGGATTTGCCTTTTTTCTTATCTTTGATCATATTGGCAATTATAAGACCCACGATAAGGGCAAGCACAAGGCATACAATAATGGTGGCGATATTTGCCTGAAGCCATGCTAACACGGTAAAGAC